>CALBUI010000121.1 GCA_937968125.1 uncultured Anaerolineales bacterium
AGGTTGATACCGGCGAGTTCGTCGCAGTAATGGGCCCCAGCGGTTGTGGCAAGTCAACGCTGCTGCATCTGGTTGGTGGGCTGGATCGTCCCACAGAAGGCACAGTGAAGATCGATGGGCAGGACCTCAGCACACTCGACGACGATGATCTTACCGACCTGCGTCGTCAACGCATTGGTTTTATCTTCCAATTCTTTAACCTGATACCCACACTGGATGCGCTGGACAATACTGCTCTGCCGCTCGTGTTAGGTGGGATGAAACCCGCTGATGCCCAGGTTCGGGCTGCTGAATGGCTGGAAAAGCTTGAAGTGTCAGATCGCAGCACACACAGACCAGAAGAGCTTTCAGGTGGGCAGCGCCAGCGAGTCGCTATTGCACGCGCCCTGGTCACTGAACCTTCGCTGATCCTGGCTGATGAGCCAACGGGCAACCTGGATTCAGGAGCAGCCGCAGATTTCGTAACCCTGCTGCGCGAAACGGTTGACCGCTGGGAGCGAAGCATCTTGCTGGTCACGCACGACGAGCGGATTTCTTCTTATGCAGATCGCATACTTCAGATGAAGGACGGGCTATTTACAAACGAAATTCTCAATCATGAAATAGACCAGAAGGTTCCAGCTGTGGAGGAATCTCATGCGTGAACTCCCCTTGGCGATAAGCTACTTGAAAGGTAGACCGGCCCGGAGCATCATGACCATCCTGTCCATCGTGATCGGTGTGATGATCATGTTCGGCTTGAATGGATTAGCGCCAGCTATGAAAGAAGTGTTTATCTCCAACACACAATCGGTAGCGCTGTCCAATGTCGATCTATATGTCACCCGCCAGGATGGCAGCTTCTTTCGCCAGGAGTACCAGAAAAATGTGGGTACCATTCCTGGCGTGGAATCAACCGCGCCTATGGCCTTGCAGGCGGTAAATCTGCCCCCAGAACACTACCAGACTCCTGATGGAAACGATGTAAGCAGCATACAGGTCTATGGGATCGATACTTCGGTAACGGATGATGCATTCAATATCGTAACTGCCGGGGGGCGCCGAATTCTGGAAGGACGGAACCTGCAGCAAGGCGATTCCACAAAAATTGTGCTAATCTCCGATCAGTTTGCAGAGGGACTGGGGATAAGCGTTGGTGAGGAAGTAGAGCTTCCTGGAGCAGGTGGTTGGCTGCCCTTTGAAGTGATTGGCATACTAGACGATCCTGGTTTGCTGCTCGGAACCCAGCAAGTTTTCATGCCAATAGAGGCTGCACAAGACCTGCTCAATAAACCAAACCGGATCAACATAATCATGGGGCGCTATACCGAAGGCAGCGATGCCCGCGCAATTGATGCAACCGTGGAATCGATGTTTGGGAGAGGATATGAGTTAAGCCCGTTGGAGGGTGGAGCTGACGTGTGGGCAGCGCTCTTGGAATTCATGAACGTGATATTCACCATGTTTGGTCTCCTGACCCTGGCACTGGCCGGGCTGATCATGTACAACACCTTCCGGACCAGCGTCGTAGAACGCCGTCGAGATATCGGCATGCTGCGGGCAGTAGGCGCGAAACGAAGAGTCGTGATGCGAACAATTCTTTATGAAGGGTTGATCCTCGCCGGGCTGGGCACTTTGATCGGTATATTATTTGGATTTGCCTTTGCCTATGGCGCCCGGGCAGGTCTTGGCAGCATCTTTGAAAGCTTGATGGGCAATCCTCTTGGAGAACCTCGTTTTGATACCCTTACCTATACCGTTGCGATTGTCTTTGGTATGGGTATCCCGCTGGTGAGCACGATGATGCCCGCTCGCAATGCCAGTAAGATAACACCGCTCGAGGCGATGAATCCTTTGACTGTTTCTTCAGAATCATCGATCCGGCGCAGCCGCATGATCTTTGGCAGCATCAGCTTGGTGCTGGGCCTGGCAGGCTTGCTCAGCGGTATTTTCCCGCTCATGGCGTTGGGAGTAATGCTCTTCTTACTGGCTATGGGCCTGCTTGGACCGCTGCTGATAACCCCGATTACCTCTTTCTTCAACCGGGCTTTTCGGCTTGTTTTCGGGCAGGAAGGTACTCTGGCAGCAGGGAATATCGCCCGCCAACCCCGCCGGGCTGCCATCACCACCACGTCGTTGATGATCACCCTGGCTATCTTAATCGGATTGGGCGGCATGTTGGCTTCAACCTATGGTGGTGCATTGAAATTCCTGGATGACAGCTTGAAGTCGGATTATATAATGGTAGCCGGTGGATTGATTGTCACGAACGATACAGTTGGCGCCAAGCCTGAACTGGCAGAGACCATCCGCCGAATTCCAGGAGTCGAGGAACTTACCACGATACGCCAGATAGATGTCCTTAATGAGGATGGTGTGGGGGTCCGCCTGATAGGTATCGACCCTCCAGGCTATTCAAAAATCGCAGGACTCTCCTTCCTGGAAGGGAATGAATCTGTGTACGAAGGGATGCAAACGGGGAGTTCGGTCATAGTTAACGGCCGGTATGCTTCGCAATTTGGAATCAGCTCCGGTGACACCATCAGCCTGGATGGCGGCCATGGTGAAGTTGAGGTTGAGGTGGCCGCAATTGGACTGGATTATCTCAATATCAAATTACCGACCATTTATATGGACCAGGTTTCGCTAACCCGAGAGTTTGGCGTGCGCAATGATGTATTCCTGCTGATCAACAGTGAACCTGGCACCGACCTTGAGAAGTTGGAAGAAAACCTGCTGGCCGCTACACGCGCATTTCCGGGTTTCGGGATACTCTCTCGTGAACAGCTGCGCACCAGCCAGGAGACACTTGCTCAGGGGGGGACGATTGGCATGAACATATTGTTAGCCCTGATAGCTCTCCCGGCTTTGTTGGGCCTGGCCAATACCCTGAGCATCAACGTCCTTGAGCGCACCCGTGAGATTGGCATGCTGAGGGCAGTAGGAGCAAAAAGGCGCCAGGTTCGCCGCATGATTGTCGCTGAGAGCTTGCTGCTTTCGTTGATGGGGATTGCACTTGGAATATTAGCTGGTCTTCTGCTGAGTGTCGTGATGACCGGCGTGCTAGAATTCGCTGGTCTGCACATACCATACAGTTTCCCCGCGGTGGGCGTACTGACAGCGATAGCAGTTGGACTGATCTGCGGCATCCTGGCTGCATTGATCCCAGCTCGCCGCGCCTCAGATTTGCAGATCGTAGCTGCTCTGGCTTACGAATAGCTGGCTAATCGGGGGGAGATTCAATCAAATTTACTAATCCAACAAGTCTCATCCATAAATAAAATTTTGGATGAACTTGTTGACCTGGCCTGTCCCATATTTGATCCCGGGGTGAGAAGATAACTAATTTTCCCTGGTTCGATCGAATGAAATGAATAGTTGTTCCAAACCATCCAGACCAGATGGATCTAAATATATAGAATTGAGAACCATGTTGAAGGCTGGCGATAAAAGCTCCCCTTCCAGGACACTTGAAAAGGGCTGACCACCTAAAAGACGATGTACTAAGGTTAGATACAGCCGGTCCAAAACATCATCGGTGATTAACAAATGCATCACCTGTGGCCCAGCAGCTGAATAGATGGTCTGGTAACCCAATTCAGTCAATTGCTGTACCATCTGTTTCCCTGATACACCATTCTCACCTGCGACGATAACTGGTAACCCATTAGATTCAATTTCTTCGACACGCCGGGGGTCGGGGTTGGCAGTCGTAAAGATCATCGCCTTGCGACCACCTGCAGTCAAGACATCCGGTATAGGAAACAACAAACTTCCGCTGATGATGGCGATATCAGGCTGGGGAGATAAACCTTGGGAAAGCCGCCATTGTTTCAGATCGGCAAACTCAGGATCATCCACTCGCAGGATTTCTTGAGCTCTACCGTCAGCCCAATCTCGCAAGTAGCGACCGCTGCTGATAATTAAATCTGCCTGGGCAGCCAGCTCCTGAAATAGCCGCCAGTCATGCGGGTTGGCAATATTTTCGGGCACAATCATCCCGGATTTGTCGGGATCGGGAACAGCAATGCGGCCATCTAAACTGCCGACGAAATTGGCATACACATATGGCTTACCATTTGCTTGGCTTTCTTCCCTGAGTCGATGGTCTAAATAGGTCCCGTTCAGGGGTTGCTCGTGAGCAGGTAATGGATATAGCTGAGTAATACCCTCCATTTTTCCTCCAAACTGAATTGGATAATCCAGCATAACTTTTATTCAGCTTGATTGTACCCTTTGTTGATTTGTTATCGTTTAAGTTTATTGGAATTTAAAAGGAAAAGTACTAATATATTCAGTTTTCAACTTACAAGTGCACATTTATATCTCTACTTGGTTATTGCCTCCCTTTGTGCATAACTTGATGATGCGAAAAATCACTCGACGGGAACGACAAGTGGTATTGGATTAAACTGCTTCCCAACCAAACCGACAATTAATTTCTAAGAAATCATCGATTGGAAATGAGTTAGCCGAATGATACACAATGAAATAGCGCTTCTGGGTAGAGAGGTTATTTCAGTGGCGGAATATCTTGGAAAGAAGGAATAGTCCGGTGCTCTATCATCAAAATTGCTATCAAACCGCTCAATGCAATACCTAACGTGAGAGCAGCGCTTGTACCACCAAAGACTAGGATTGCTGCTGTAGTAACCAAGACAAGGATAACTCGCGGCAGCAGGATATGGCGTGTGGCTCGATAAACAGCCGCCGCCATCCCGCCAACAAACAAAAGGATCCCAACTGCGAGGGCGAGTTGTCCAATGAAGGACATCGGCTCATCTGGGTGCACCAAAACTTCTTCGATTGTCACAGCATAAGCAATGATGCCGCATACCATGGGGAAATGGAAGAGGCTAAAGACGTCTCGGGCAAGACGCACTTGATCAGATCCTTGCTCGGATTCTACTGCTTCATCAAGCAGCGGTTTGGTCCGAGGAAAATAGCTCCACCATAATGCCCCAGTGATCGTCACCCCAAGCAATGCTATCGGTAGAATCTCATTCGTGTCAAACGAACCCGTAACGCTCCCTGCTGCGATGATCAAACTTTCACCTAAGGCAATAATTATAAAGAGACCATGACGTTCGCTGAAGTGTTCAGGGTGCAAACTTAATTCTTCGAACTGAGTACCTACTGCCGCTGCCACCACGTCCAAAACGATTGCCAATCCCCACAACCAGAGCTGTGGAGTACCGCCTATAAAGGAGCCGATTAAGACTGCAACCAAACCGCTAATCGAGACGATCGCGAATGTTCGTCCGGCATTTTGCAGAGCTTGGTTGGCGGAAGCCACCCACAAATAAATTGTCAAACCAAGGATACGCACAAGTACATAGGTAACTCCGAACCAGATTGATTGATCTCCAAAGGCGCGAGGTAGCGCTACCGCCATGAAGAATGCGATTCCGGTCGCAACCAGGGTCGCGAGTTGGATTACAGAATGGGTTGTATCGGCCGCGTTGAGAGCCCAGGTGAATTGGGTCCAGGCCCACCATACCAACCAAAACACAAGAACTGCTTTTCCAACAGTGATTAAACTAATTTCTTCATGAAATAGCCCAACAACCTGGGTCACAGCAAATACGAATACCAGGTCAAAGAACAGCTCGACAAAAGTCACCTTCTGATCATCGGGGGATACCATTGATCTTGTGGCCATAAAGTTTACATCTCCTAGGGCTTGAGCCAATGATTATAACTGGAATTTAGACAAACTTGATTGCTTGAGAAAACGCGGATTCTAGCTGGGTTAAGTAGTTAAATCTTATCAATAGGTTAGATATCGATCTTCAGTTAATCAAATTTCACCTTTGTTCAAACTGCAGAGAAGCTAAAATCTGCCCAACGACAAAGTCGGGTTTAAGTTGAAGGCGGCACTGGACGAAACTCGAACCACAGCCTACCCTACAACCGAATGAAAACGTGATGAAATTATCGAAGCCATCTGTAGTAGCACACGGAATTTAGGTCTGGCGTTCGAAAAGTTAACAAAAAAATGGCGTGGGATATAATTCGATTGCAGCTTTAACAGCCTAGCATAGATTTGTGTCAAAGATTAATTTCTTCCAGAGAAGAATAACCTCAAACGGAGTTTTGAATGAAGATTTTACCCGAAGTAGCCCTGACCTATGACGATGTTCTTTTGGTTCCCCAACATTCTGACGTAGCCTCCCGCCGCAAACTTTCAACGGAAACACGATTCACGTCACAGATCGCTTTAAAAATCCCTATTGTCTCTGCCAACATGGACACGGTTACGGAAAGTGATATGGGAATTGCCATGGCACATGCAGGTGGGATAGGAATTATTCATCGTTTCATGTCGACTGCCGATCAAGTGCGCCAGGTAATGCGGGTGAAAAAGAGCGAGTCATTCGTCGTCGATAATCCCATTACCCTCACAGAGACAGATACCGTTGAGGATGTGAACCGCATAGTAGAGGAAACTGATACCGGTGGGATTGTGATTCTAGATGGGACCAGGCAGGTGGTTGGTATCGTAACTACTCGCGACCTGTTGTTTGAGAAAAATATGCAGCGACCACTTGCAGAGGTTATGTCTCGAGATGTATTTACCGCCTCGGATGGTACAACAATAACCGAGGCTGAACAAATCCTTCACAAGCATCGGATTGAAAAATTACCCCTGGTGGATTCGAACGGAGTTTTGACCGGCCTGATCACGGTAAAAGACATCATGAAATTAAAGAAATATCCCCTGGCGACGAAAGATCCGCGTGGTCGCCTGGCTGTTGGCGCAGCAGTGGGAGCCAAGAAGTCCGATCTAAAACGGGTGGAGCAACTGTTAGAAGCCGACGTGGATTGCATCGTCGTGGATATAGCTCACGGCGATTCCCAACAAGAGATCGATATCATTATCAATATTCGCAAGAGCTTTCCCAATGCGCAAATTGTTGGTGGAAATGTCGCAACCGCTGAAGGAACCCAACGGCTGATCGATGCAGGAGTCGATGCTGTGAAGGTTGGTGTCGGTCCAGGGTCGATCTGCATCACCCGTGTCGTTGCAGGAGCAGGTGTCCCACAGCTAACCGCAGTTGTGAACTGCGCAGAAGTTGCTCGTGCGCAGGGAATACCGATCATCGCCGACGGTGGTGTTCGCACTTCTGGTGACATCGTAAAAGCCTTAGCCGCGGGGGCATCGACAGTGATGATCGGCAGTCTGCTCGCGGGAACAGATGAAAGCCCAGGCTATTGGATAACCCGTCAAGGCCACCGCTATAAAACGTCAAGAGGAATGGCCTCTCTCCAAGCCAGTATGGAACGTAAGGTCCGCGAGAGTGACAGTGAGTTTACCGAAGAAGAGATAGAGGATTATGTCTCTGAGGGGGTCGAAGCAATGGTTCCTTATCGCGGCTCCACAGGTGAGCTGCTTAAGCAGCTGGTTGGGGGTCTTCAATCTGGGATGAGCTATACAAACGCCCATTCCATAGATGAGCTTCATGAAAAGGCTGTTTTTGTGCGCATGACACCGGTTGGATTGCAGGAGTCCCACCCCCACGATGTTGTCGTGACGTGATTAAATCAAGGCAAAAGGATTTCTTTAGTTGACAGATTGATCAATATGCAATGAAGGCAATAACCAGCGGTGATTATCGAGCGCTTTGAGTCGCGGCCGGAGGTTAACGAAACTGAACCTGAATGTGAACAGAAAGTATACCCTTCCCCCAGTATTCAAAAACATTCCATAAATGGGGTAATGAGTTTTGTCAATGGAGATCATGGCGAAAATTCGCTGGCACAGCGAAAGCCTACAGAGGAGGTAGCAAAATCCGGATCTTTTGTGTCACGGTAAGTTGTCCTAACGAAGAAAGAGGCATGCGCGAACCAATCGCCTCCCCGGACAATGCGAAACTCCCCTTCAGAGGGCCCTTGGGGATCAATCCGTGCTTCCGATGAATAAGCACCATACCAATCATTAACCCATTCCCCAATACCACCGCTCATATCCAGCGCGCCAACCCATGAGACACCTTCAGGCTTCTCACCGACAGGTGCCGGACTGATCTTCCTGAGTGTCGCCTTGTGGATATCATAGTCATTTCCCCAAGGATAGATGAGGGCATCTGGACCACGAGCCGCAAATTCCCATTCAGCTTCGGTTGGCAAGCGCGCCCCGCGTTTCTGGCAGAAATCTACCGCTTGCTGCCAATCCACAGATTCACGCGGCCAGGTAAGATCTCGAGAGAGTGATCCCAGAGTTTGAAGAAAACTAGAACTATATTGCAGGTTAGTCACGGCGGTCTGGCCAAACCAAAAGGGTTCCGAAAGGCAAACCTGATGTGGGGGTTGTTCGTTCTCGAAATCTATCTGGCAACTGGATCCGTAATATTGATTACACGATGTCATGGCTTCTTGTAGCTGAAAATCCGTAGCCCCCATTTGGAAACATCCTGCTGGTACAAGAACCATATCCACCCCATTTCGCCGTCGGACGACAGGTGTCCAGTCATCATTCGAGGTCACTCCCTGCATTGCTAATGTGCGCTCAGTCTCATTAAGTGGTAAGAGTTTTGGAACTGTACGAAGAGAGAGGACAAATCCCGCCACGATGGCTAGGACGAGTATAAAGAGCAGAAATATTACGAGTATACGTTTAGTCAAGTGAGCTTCTTTTTATGTCTAAGGATTTTATGAGGGCAATTTTGATTTGGAAAGCAAACCCTGGGTCATGAATTTGAGAGCTAAAGTCATCAATGGGGTAATGAGTCTCAGAGAAATACCCATTGGGAAAGATCAATCAACAATCGGCTTATAAATGATCCTGGTTGAAAATCTCAATAGGCATTATCCTTTTCCCCCACCAATTTTGGCAGCTTCGGGCAAAGACTTCAACCGCAGCATGGCTAAGATACCGATGATCGGACCTGGCGCCAGAAATGCGAAAGCCCATCGCCAGCTAAATATATCCTGCAGGATCGGGATCAACCAGATTGTGACCACCGTAATCAAAAAACCGGAAGCTAACTGAACAGTTAGTGCTGTGGCAACATAGGATTGATCGGCTGTCTCTGTGACCATCGTGGAAAATTGGGCAGAATCACCGACCGCTGCAAAACCCCAGATCAATCCGACCATCAGGACGAGATATAGATTAGTATCGAAAAGCAAGCCAACCAGAACTGCACAGGCTGCTGATATTACCATCATCAGGATCGCTGTATTGGTTCTTCCCCATCTGTCTGCAAGGATGCCTCCGACCCAGGATCCAATTCCACCCGCAAAAGATATAAAGAAAGCTATAAATGCCGCACCAGAGGCTGTCCCAACCCCATGGACCTCGAATAAATCGATTAAGAAGATTAATATCCAGGCATACAAGGCAAACAGTTCCCACATATGGCCAACGTAACCCAAAGTCGCTAACCGCACGCCGCGATTTGCCAATGCTAAGCCGATCTGGCGGGGATCAAAAATCGCAGTTGGGAAGGGGTATGGACCCTCACGAATGACAAACTCAGCAATTAATCCACCAATAAGGCATAGCACCGAAGTAGCAAAAACCACGATTTGCCAATCCAATCCACCTAATCCATTGATCAGGTGAGGCACCCCACCTCCCACCACAATCGCGGCCGCCAGAACACCAAGAGCCAGTCCACGATCCTCCTGAAACCAGGTCGATATGAGTTTGAAGGCGGGGGGATAAACTCCAGCCATAAAAAAACCTGTGGCAAATCTGAGCGGGATTACCGCCTCGGGTCCGCTGGTGAATAACATAAGAAAATTTGCCAGCGCTGCGCCGACTGCGCCGCCCATAATGACATGTCTGGGGGAGAGCACATCAGCAATATTGAACAGGCTGGATACCAAAGCCCCGATTACAAAACCTATTTGAACAGCTATCGTCATCCACGCAGCGGCGCTGGGAGTAATTTCCCAGGCACTACGCAGTTGAGGGATGACTGCTGCAGCAGAAAACCAGGTTGACCAGATAAAAACCAGGGCGATCGCTAAAAAAATTAACATCCGCCAGCGTTCGTTTGGAGATCCAGTGTTCTGTTTTGAGGTCATATTGTTGTTCTCAGTATTCTGTGCCTTATTCCCGCAAGAGTGGGATAGATTATAACAATACTCAGAGTTATTGGATTTATATAATCTAAATATTATGTAGAGGTAGATGGAAAAATTGGAAGACACTGAGACTACAGTTATTTCTTGTTAGGAATGATAGTTTCAACATCTGAAATCGATCTTATTTGAGCGCAAGCTGCAGCTTGCGACCGAATCTACACCTGTGCACTTTGGCAATTGGCGGTAGGAGTATAATCACAATAAGGAGGGATGTCATATGGACGAACAAAAAGATTTTTTATTCATCATCAATGATGCGCCTTATGGAATTGAGCGTCCGTATAATGCATTGCGACTAGCGATAAACTTTTCAAAATGAGAGGGCGCGAAGGTGCGGATTTTTCTTACCGGTGATGGTTTCTTATGCGCTCGCAAGGGACAATAAACACCGGATGGTTACTACAACCTGGAACGAATGGTGAAGTCGCTGGTCAGGCGCGGTGAAGTGGCTACTTGAGGATCGTGTAGTGAGGCTCGCG
Source organism: uncultured Anaerolineales bacterium (assembly GCA_937968125.1). Taxonomy (GTDB): domain Bacteria; phylum Chloroflexota; class Anaerolineae; order Anaerolineales; family UBA4823; genus PFL25. Next base: position 10,554 of record CALBUI010000121.1, read on the forward strand.
GGCTCGAGCCAGAACAGGAAATCGATGGAGTGGTTAGAGGCAATCTTGACCTGGAAGGCACTTGGACTCTGGAAACAGATCGGGTTCTGGTTTTCTAAATCTCTCTTCAATATCATCCTTTAGTGGATCCTTCAGGTGATAATCCCAAAAGGAATTTAGTACAACTATGGCTTCAATACGTCTTAAGTGGGTATAGGTCTCGGAACGCTCTACCTGATTTACCAGGCTGAAAACCCAATTGACCTAGATTTTATAACTGTGCTCAAAGTATTATGATGCTATTTATTGTTATTGAAATCTAGCCAGCAAAGGAATAGACCCCAATGAGACACGGAACTTTTTCTGAATTCTTAACCAACATGGACCAGCCGATGCCCTGGTCTGAAAAATTTTCAAAGTTATCCACCAATTTGTGGCGGCGAGTCATACTTCGCCAGTCCTGCTGCGGCAATC
>CALBUI010000122.1 GCA_937968125.1 uncultured Anaerolineales bacterium
ATTCATCTCCAAAATGGTAGATGGCAGAAGTCTTTCCGTGCATCAGTCGGGGGGCTCCAGCAACTATTCCCCCATAAACCTCTCCCAAACACTGGTGTCCTAAGCATATTCCCAGGGTGGGGATGCTCGGACCCAGCTGCAGGATGACCTCTTTTGAAATGCCTGCTTCACCTGGCATTCCTGGACCAGGGGAGATAACGATAAAATCTGGAGCCAGGGCTTCGATTTCCGGGATGGTGATCGCGTCATTGCGGAAAACACGAACATCAGCATGCATCTCTCCAAAATACTGCACCAGGTTATAAGTAAAGGAATCGTAGTTATCAATCACAACAATCATTGTTATCAATCTCCTTCTGCAATCAATACTGCCTCAGCAAGGGCTTGGGCTTTATTGAGAGTCTCTTGATATTCATTTTTTGGTATGGAATCTGCCACAATGCCAGCGCCAGCCTGGACACTGATTTGTTGCCCCTCCATGGTGAGAGTACGAATGGTGATGCAGGAATCCATTGAACCATCATATGAGAAGTAACCGATCGCGCCTGCATATGGCCCACGAGGAGTTGGTTCAAGGTCTTCAATGATCTGCATCGCGCGAATCTTCGGAGCACCAGAGACAGTCCCGGCTGGGAATGTAGCTGCCAGCAGGTCAAAGCCATCAAATTTTGGCACCAGACGTCCCTCTATTTCTGAGCAAATGTGCATTACATGTGAGTATCTTTCAATGGACATTAAATCCTTAACCTCCACGCTGCCATAATCGCATACACGCCCCAGATCATTGCGCCCTAAATCGACCAGCATAATATGCTCTGCGCGTTCTTTTTCGTCAGCCAGAAGTTCACTTTCTAACGACTTATCCTCGTGATCGTTTTTCCCGCGATGGCGAGTTCCTGCAATGGGACGTAAAGTGGCCATGCCGTCTTCGAGGCGGACATGCAGCTCTGGGGAGGCACCAATAATGTGAAAGGGATCTGGTCCTACAAGATCTGCGAAGTTTAAGAAAAACATGTATGGGGATGGATTAAGACTGCGGAGCGCCCGGTAGATACTGAATGGTTCAGCATTAGTATTTCGGGTAAGTTTTTGAGAGAGTACAACCTGAAATATATCCCCAGCAGTGATATGTGCTTTGGCTTTGTCGACCGCCTCTTCAAAATTATGCTGATCGATATTGTTCTTAAAGACCTGATCTGCAGGTGAACGGCTGATTTTTAAATTGGACAAATCCAAGGGTTGAGCAAGTCGTTCTTCCAGTGCATCGAGCCTCGCCTCCTCTTTTTCCAATGCAGCTTGTTCGTTGCCATTCACACGTGCATTAGCAATAAGTATGATTTGTCCAAATGCATGATCAAAAGCGACCAGCGTATTCGCGACCATATATATCGCCTCTGGAATATCATCCTTGACTGGAATTTTAACTTTCGGTTCAAAATATCGGATGGCGTCATATCCTAAATAACCTACCAATCCACCAGAAAAACGGGGTAAATCCTCTACCGGGTCAAATTCTTGGCTGTTCATGTACTGGCGCAAGATTTCAAACGGATCTTGTCCAACCTTGATTGGATAAGTATTAATCTCATTGGCCAGTTTGTGGATGATCTGGTCATTCTTAACGATAAAAGCTTCGTCAAGGCCAACACCAATGAATGAATAACGAGCTAAGCGTTCACCTCCACTTACACTCTCTAGTAGGAATGAGGGGCGTTCATCAGCTAATTTCAAATATACAGAAGCAGGGGTTTCAAAATCCGCAGAAAGGCGTCGCACAACGGGTTTTAGCTGGTGTGGTTGGAATATTTTTTCAGCAATCATTGTGTTTTGATTCATCTTTTCTCCGTCGATACGCAAAATTAAAAAGGAGTCTTCTCTCGTCTCAGGGACGAGAGGAGACTCCCGTGGTGCCACCCAGTTTAGGCTCTGCCATTAATGAAAAAAACACCTAATGCGGCGGTGTTTATTTGATTGAGGCCAGCCTCACTTTAATCGGTACGCCTTATTCTGTCTAAGGATATACCTATACCTTGATAACGGTGGTAAGTCCGGCGAGAGCTAATGATTTGTAATTTAATCGTTCACTCTGCAGCTCCGAGATCCATTCAGCATTGTCATCTTTACAAGGCTCTCACCGCACCCTTGCTCTCTGTGAAATTGTTTCAATGCTTACTAGTTCTCTTCTTAGCTTGTCGTTGATATTCTGTTGGTCCAAATTTATAACAAATAAGATAAGGCCTGTCAAGTAATGATTTGGTACTCAGATTCCCAAACCTTGTCAGCAATTTACTATTTGAAGACTAATCTGGTTCGCTCGATATGTGTAGCCTCTGGTTGGATTTCAAGGGCTAACAGTACCTCTTCGGGCCTACCAGTACTGCCTTCCATCGCGCTCAATCTCATTTGAAGGGATTGGGATTGGCCATGCACCGTGCTTAATTCTAAGATTAATGGCCTTAAATCGTAAGATTTGTTCCTTCTCTGACGAATTATTGATTCTGCCTCCAATAAAGAGGCAACTTTTTGATTGAGTAGTGGTTCCTGATCCAGAACGATGACCTCATACTCTGCAGCGGAGACTTCTTGCTGAAGTGGCGGGGAAGTTGGATCAACAAATTCTACAGTACGGATATCTATTCCTGGGGGTTGTGAACTTAGTATTAGTGAGTGAATCTGGTCAAGATCATATGTTTCACCGGATAACCAGAAATCGATGATCTCGACCTGGCTGGTCATACCCAAGGGGAGAGGGGCTGCCAGCTGCAATTTTGGACGTGGGTTATAGCCCTGGCTGAACTGGAGGGGTAAACCTGCTCTCCGGAGGAGACGCTCCCATGCCCGGTAAAGATCAAGGTGGGAGGTAAAGCGCATGGCTTCCGTTTTGGCAAACTCGGCCCGGATGCGCATAGCTACCGCAGGTTTTCCGTTTTGATCGGCTTTAGTGGTCTTATCAAGCATCAGAAGATGGCACGGCAAGTTGGATCAGTTCAGACTTTTTCCCACGCGGGGAAACATCTGGACATCCCCAAGATTCACCGGGGTTTTCACGGCGTTGGTCGGCGAAGGTGGGCAGCACACCACAAGCATAGCAACTGTGGCGGCAATCCTCTATGGTTTCACTTTCCTGGCTTCGGGCGAAATCTTGGGCCATGAACTGCTTACGAACCGAGGTGCTGATGTGGTCCCAGGGGAGCAGTTCAGTCACTTCCCTCTCGCGGTGAGTATAAAAATCTGGATCTAAACCAACCTTGTCGAATGCATCCATCCAGGCTTGATAATCATGCTGATCTTTCCAGGCATCAAATTTTGCACCATGGAGCCAGGCTTGATAAACAACCTCTGCAAGTCGGCGATCTCCACGGGACAACCAGGCTTCAACCATGGTTTCATCTGGATCGGTCCAGGTGAGCTTGAGACCTTTGCCTCTCAGCTGGCTTTTAAGCAGCTCCTGCTTGGCGAGGATGTTCTCTTTTGTATCACTCGGTGACCATTGGAAGGGGGTATGCGGCTTGGGTACAAAAGTGCTCACTCCGGCGTGGAGTTTTGCCCGGCGGCCGATCGCTTTTCGCCCTTCTTTGAGCACTGCTTTACATAAATCGATAATGGCTTGCACGTCCTCTAAAGTCTCTGAAGGGTGCCCAATCATGAAGTACAACTTGAGTGTCGGCCAGCCCCGGGAATAAACTTCTCGAGCTGTGTCCAGAACTTGCTGCGTGCTGACCGGTTTGTTGATGATCTGGCGCATTTTTTCGGTGGCTGCTTCCGGAGCAAGTGTGAATCCGCTGCGGCGTTCATCCTTGATCTGATCCATTAAATCAACGGAGACAGTCTCGATGCGCAGCGAAGGTAGTGAGATGGATAGATGGCGACCAGAAAAACGTTGGTTGACTGCCTTTACCAGTTCGAGTATATGCGTGTAGTCAGACGACGAAAGTGATAACAGGCCAATTTCCTCGAATCCAGTGCTGGCCACACCTTTCTCAATTGCCTCGACGATCTCTTCCACCGTGCGTTCACGAACTGGACGAGTGACCATCCCCGCATGACAGAACCGACAACCACGTGTACAGCCGCGCATGATCTCAATCGGTATGCGATTATGAACCGTATCTACGAAAGGCACGACTAAGTTTGTTGGAGGCGGTGGGAGTTCCGGTACAATGCGTTTTAGAATTGGTTGGGCTGCGGCTTCAAATCTCTTGTTAACACCTGCCAATGTGCCGTCGTCGTTGTAGTGGGTCTCATAAAGTGAAGGCACATAAACACCTTCGATTTGGGCAATTGCTTCAAGAAGAGAATCCCGAGAGGAGTCGTGCCTTTTCCAACCCTGATAAGTCTCGACGATTTCGCTGATCACTTCTTCTCCCTCACCGATCACAAAGGCGTCGATGAAAGGATGCATTGGTTCGGGATTGAATGTAGCATGACCGCCGGCGATAATCAGCGGATCAGAATCATCCCGTTGAGCGCTGAATATTGGGATCCCAGCCAGGTCAAGCACGTTTAGGGTATTCGTATAAAGTGTCTCGTATGGAAGGGAGATGCCCAGGATATCGAATTCCGCTACGGAGTGCTTGGTTTCTAATGAATAGAGGGGGATACCATTATCGCGATGGGCGGCCTCCATATCGATCCATGGCGCGAAGACGCGTTCTGCCAAAGTGTCTTCGCGTTGGTTCAATATTTCGTAGAGGATGGCCAATCCAAGGTTGGACATTCCAAGATCATAAATATCTGGAAAAACAAGCGCAACCCGGGTTTCGACTTGCTCCCAATCCTTTACAACCTGGTTCAATTCACCGCCTGTGTAGCGGCCAGGTTTGCGAACTGTAGGCAAGATGCGCTGGAGACGTGCTTCAATATTTGGTGAAACGGATACCATTAATAATCCTCTTCTCAGGAATGAAATTTGACCTAATTTGGTGATTATAACCTAGATTGAATTATTGCTGCTCGTTCCGGTGTGATAGATGTGGGACACTGAAAAATCAAGAAATTAAATCGCAAACTACCTCCGGCTTGAGGGAGGTAGCTCAATCATTGTGCTTAGTTTATTCAAATATCCAGGAATCCGTAGCGCGTTCCCAGTTGACCAACTCCTGGTCTGCAAACCAAAGCGACACTTCTGCAATACCATTTTCGACCGAATCAGAAGCATGGGTCAAATTGCGGCCCACTTCCAGTGCAAAATCATGCCGAACGGAACCTGGAGCTGCTTCAGTGGGGCGAGTAGCTCCCATCGTCTGGCGAACTGCAGCTATAGCATTAGGTCCCTCCCAAACCATGGCCATGACTGGTGCAGAGGTGATGTAGGCAATTAAGCCATTATAGAAAGGTTTACCCTTGTGAATTGCATAGTGGATCTCAGCCAAATCCTGGCTGACCTGCATAAATTTTGCACCAACAAGGCGCAGACCGCGGCGTTCAAGCCGGGAGATAACCTCTCCAAGTAAGCCGCGCTGGACCCCATCTGGTTTTATTAAAACGAGTGTGCGCTCCAAAATTCCTCCTGCTTTATTTTATTAGGTCCTCAGCCCGGTTATATGAATCAAGTGCTTCATCTAGCATGTTTGAATGCATATAAGCATCCCCCAAAGATTGGTAGAGGGAAGCATCCTGGGGATATTTAACCAGCGCTTCTTGAAGATCGCGGATCACCTCATCGAGGTGTTCGTCGCGTTTGATCAATTCAGTGTACTGGCTGACAGCGGCATCAATTTCGCCTTCATTGATATTTGTCCAGGCGCCCTGTAGATCCGGATGACTCGATACTGGAGGCGCCTCATCAACGACAACTTCCACGGTTAAGTAATTCTTGATATCGTTGATCATATCTGTCGAAAGTCCGTGAACTTTCTCCAGCTCATCCAGGCTCTCGAAGGAACCGGCTTGATTGCGATATTCCAAGATTCTTTGCGCATGGATGAAACCGATTCCAGGTATTCTCTCCAGCTGGGAAAGCGAAGCCGCATTCAAATCAATTTTTGCTTCGGTCGGCTCCTTTACCACATCTGATTCGGTTTCTTCTTCCACCAGCATAGCCGGCGTCCATTCGGGCGCAGCCGGTTCAGCCTCTACCTCTTCATCCTCCGCTAAACCACTGAGCCAATCAGGGATTTCCTCCGCTGATATATCTGTATCTATTACTGCCTCTTCCTCTGTCTCAACAGGCTCTTCGGGAGGTTCAGGCGGCATTTCTTCTATGGTTGGTTGGAGGTCAACACCAGCAGCTTCTTGAATCTCTGGTTCAATCTGCTCTTCCATTGGTTCTCCCACTTCATCCTCTTCTTCCATAACAGTGGGAGTTGCCTCAATTACCGATTCTGGCTGCTCCTCGACGACCTCAGGGACCCAATCGGATGAGGATTCCAAGATCTCCTCCGCAGGCGTTTCTTCTTTGTCACTGAGGATTGTGCCGGCTGCCAATCCAGCCATGGCAGCTGCCGCTGCAGAATCGATCTTTTCTTCCGGCTCGGTTTCTTCAAGAATTTCACCCTCAGCAGCGACATCTTGTACCCAGTCCGGAGGCTCTTCGAGGCGGTCCTCGGGGGCAGTCAATAATTCTTCTTCGGAAGCGCCTTGCTTGGCAGCTAAACTTTCAAGCCACGCCATTGCTGCATCTTCATCCTCCGGCGGTAAAGGCTCAGCTTCAGCCAGGCCAGGAACTGCATCCTCTCCCTCAATGGGGACCGCGAGCTCTTCTTCATCAAGTTCGCTTACTTCAAATTCTTCTTCGGAAGCACTTTCCATGTCCGTAGGTATGGCTTCTTCAGGCTCAACTACTGGTTCGTCCGCTATAGTCTCCTCGCGCATTCCAACTGCGATTGGTTGGGTGTCTCCTTCAAGCGGTATTTCGTCAGCAGGTATCGTTTCAGCAGACGGTTCAAGGAGCTCATCAACAGATCCAACAGGCTCCATTTCCTCTGGCTCTCTAGTGATTTCTTCAGCCTCAACGTCTTCCTGCGGTTCTATTACTGCCTCTTGTAACTCTCCATCCTCGTCTTCTGATAAGATTTCAGCGGCAATCACGGCAGCTGCTAATGCTTCAGCAGGTTCTATCTCTGGCTCTGCTACGATTTCCTCTGCCTGTACATCTTCCGCTGTCTCTATTGCAGCCTCTTCGAGTTCAACTTCTTCATCGTCTGAGATGATCTCAGCGGCAACCGTGGTAGCAGCTAATGTTTCATCGATTTCCACTTCAGGTTCTTCGGCGATCTCCTCAGCTTCTACTTCTTCACTTGCCTCTAATACGGCCTCTTCGAGTTCATCTTCCTGGTCTTCAGAGAGAATTTCAGCGGCAACCGCGCCAGCTGCTAATGCACCTGCATGTTCAATGTCTAGAGTGATCTCTTCATCCAACTCTTGCTCTACCAGTACCTCTTCTTCAATTACCAATTCCTCTGCCTGGCCTTCATCAGAGATGATCTCACCAATATCTGTAACCTCGCTAATATCAACTGGTTCGTCAGGCAATTCAGTTTCCATAGCTGACATCAACCAGGAAGGGACATCTTCTCCGGCAATCTCAGTGACGTCCGAGTCGAATTCAAGTTCTTGAGCAACCTCTGACTCACCCGCCGCAGCAAGTTCGGCTTTGTGCTCTTGTTCCATCTTGCGCAGCCAATCTGGTATCTCTGCCTGGACGATTTCCGTCG
>CALBUI010000123.1 GCA_937968125.1 uncultured Anaerolineales bacterium
GGATACACCTTGTATCCGTTGTTTTCAAGGGCAAGGGCATATGTGATCTCACCGGATTCCATCAGGTCGCCACCTGTCTGAAGAAGTTCATCCCAGGTCTCAGGAGCTTCAGGGACGAGGTCTGCATTACGCATCAATGCCATGTTCTCGAAAGCATAAGGCAGCCCGTAGACCTCACCATCGTAGGTGAACGCGGAAAGAGACACGGGTAAGAATTCACCCTCTTTTGCACCCAGATCGACGGGTGTCACCAGTCCACTATCAACCCAACCACCAAGTCGATCATGCGGTCCGATAAAGATATCCGGGCCTTCTCCTGCTGGAGCGGCAATCGGCAGCTGATCGTTGATTCCGGTAACCTGTTGCACGTCCAGGCCAACGCCATAGGTAGCCTGAAAGTCTTCTGCCAGGGCTTGTAGAATTGGGGCTCGGGTTTCATCAGCCCAAATCACCAGAGATAACTCGGGTTCAACCATTTCTTCTTCAGTTGGTTCTGGTTCCTCTGTGGGTTCCTCCATCACTTCTGTTGGTTCTGGTGGAGCCTCAGTTGGCTCGTCCATAACCTCAGTTGGTGCCACAACTTCTTCCTCTGTTGGGGTCGCAGCTGGGCTGCACGCTGCTACGGTCAACGTCAGGACCACCAACAAACCTAAAATAGTCCAAAATTTCTTCGACATTCTATTCTTCTCCATATTTTTATGTGATCAAATTTGTTTAATTAAATGTAGCTTTGGTAACTAGTTCGACTTCTTAATATCCTCCAATATCACCTCCGTTCAATATAATAGTTAAACTGTTTTAGCAATATGAACATCCGCCCTTTTATGCACAATGATTGAGTTAATTAGGTTGGATTTTTTTATCTAATCCTGAAGAGTGGATCTCATTTTAGCAAGGTTTCATCATTTTATCAATGTGACAATTATCATAACTTAGTTTATAAGAATTCTCTAAAAAACATCCTGGGTGTTTAAGGAACCAGCAAGGATGGATAAAATCCATCAAAAGCTACCATGACCAACTGCGATGTTTGCTTTTAATGGATTAAGTCCAGTTATTTCAAAATCAGCCCAGCATGATCATGATATCAAAGATCAAAAATAAGGAGTTATTTGGAAGGTTATAATTTGTCATTTGATAGAGATTCGTGTCCGACATTCTGTAATTTATACATCTTAATTGTCAACGCCCTTAGAAAATTCCTAACCACCTTTGGTTATTATTATTGTTGCCATAACAAAGATAAACGATTTAAATTCCAGTAATTCAATTTGTGAGTAATTAAATGCTCCAAATCCCAGATCCAGTTATAACTGCTCACCTTTTCCCCAAACTTCTAGAAAACCTCCTTGAGCTGCTTTGGGAGCTAAGTGATGAGGATTGGAACAAGCCAACTGCTTGCCAGGGCTGGTCCGTAAAGGATGTGGCACTCCACTTGTTAGGAGGAGAGATAGGAAATCTCTCCTCGAGGCGAGATGATCATTCCATTAGCCTGGCATCGAAAAGTTGGGATGAGTTGGTCACCTCAATCAATGATTGGAATCACGCTTGGCTCGCTGCCGCCAGGAGGATTAGTAATCCGCTCCTCATTGATCTGTTGGAGTTGACTGGTAGTCAGATGTCGCAGTATTTTGAATATCTAGATCCGGGTTCCATTGGAAGGCCGGTAAGCTGGGTGGGACCTGATCCAGCCGCGGTTTGGCTTGATCTCGCTCGTGAGTGTACAGAACGATGGCATCATCAACAGTACATAGGCGACTCGATCGACAAACCCGGATTGAAGGAGTGTCAATATTTTGCACCAGTGCTGGCTAATTTTGCCCATGCACTCCCGCGAGCACAACGACATGAAGTAAGAGTTGCGAATACTGTTGCAACACTGATGATAGTTGGAGAATCAGGAGGACAGTGATCAGCTCGGAATGAAGGGTCTGATTGGCAGTTCTACGCTGGCTCGACGGATAGGCCAGAAGCTGAAGTGATAGTTGATGAAGATGTCGCGTGGCGCTTGTTTACCAAGGGGTTGCCATTTGAGAGTGCTGAGGAGCTCATTACAAAATTAGGAGACGAGAAACTCGGCTTGGCAATACTTCGCATGGTGGCGATTATTGGATAGCTGTGCGTCGATTAAAAAAACCAAAACACTCGTTGGAACGTACTTAGGACCACGTGGAAGAGAGTCTGCTACAAAACAAGAATCCTAATTCCGATTAAATTTTCCAGTCGCAATCTCCCCCAAAACCTCCCCAAACCTCTCAATCTCCTTCATGGTGTTGTAATGCACCCGCACCATGCCAGTGCTCTCTTCCACTTCCCGTGATTTCGTATCCGAGAGTGCGTAATAATTCCCATCCCAGATAATAATATCTCTTCTTCCGAACTCTTCTGCCAACTTCCCAGGTGCGAATCTATTCATATTAAAGGCGAAAGTTAGCACCCACTCAGTAGATTAAATTTAAGCATCCCTGATAGCTTTTTCTGCTACCAGGGATGCTTTTTAAGGAGAAGAGAAGTTTTATCCCTTATAACACAAGACCGGTTTCCGGGCCGCAGTTGCCTCATCGAGACGATAAACTGGAGTAATATGAGGCGCTGAATGCAGAAGCTCAGGCTCCTCGTGGGCTTCTTGGTGTATTTTCTCTAGCGCCTCAGCAAAATTGTCCAGCGTCTCTTTGCTTTCAGTTTCGGTCGGTTCGATCATCAAAGCATCATGTACGATGAGGGGGAAATAATTCGTCGGTGAATGATGACCGTAATCCAGTAATCTTTTGGCAACATCCAGCGCGATTACATCCGTTCCCGGTACATCACCATGAGACACGAATTCATGCATACAGGTTCGATCGACTGCCACGGGGAAAAATGGCGAAACTTTGGCCTTCAAATAATTTGCATTGAGAACCGCATTTTCAGCAACTGAGCGTAAACCATCCGGTCCCATCATGCGGATGTATGTGTAAGCACGAATGAACATACCGTAATTTCCACAGAAAGACTTTAATCTCCCTATTGATTTTTCCGGCATATCCAATCGATAGGTATCCCCCTCATTTATTGAATATGGTCCGGGAAGGAACGGTGCCAGCTCTTCAGTTACTCCAACCGGTCCACACCCTGGACCGCCACCGCCGTGTGGGGTGGTGAATGTTTTATGCAGGTTGAAGTGCATCACGTCGATGCCTTGATCAGCTGGTTTTGTGATACCCAACAAGGCATTCAAGTTAGCACCATCACCGTACACCAGCCCACCACAAGCGTGGATCGTCTCACAGACTTCTAAGACCTGTTCCTCGAATAAACCTAACGTATTGGGATTAGTTAGCATCAATCCAACGACGGTGCTATCACACTCCTGCTTAAGCGCCTCCAGGTCGACATTCCCGCGCTCGTCGGAGGGAATCTCCACCACAGAAAAACCGCTCATCGCAGAGGAAGCTGGATTCGTACCGTGCGCCGAGTCAGGGATCAGGATTTTTGTGCGTTTTTCATCGCCCCGGCTCTCGTGATATGCACGCATGATCAGCACTCCGGCAAACTCGCCGTGAGCACCAGCAGCTGGCTGCAATGAGATCGCAGAAAAGCCGGAAATCTCTTTCAATGCCTCCTGCAGCTTGTACATCAACTCCAGGCTGCCTTGCACAGTTGCCTCGGGTTGTAAGGGGTGCACATGCGTCAAACCCTCAATTGAAGCGGCGCGCTCGTTGACCTTTGGGTTGTACTTCATGGTGCAGGAACCCAGTGGATAGAACACAGTATCAATCGAGAAATTCATCTGGCTTAAATGAGTGTAATGGCGGACAAAATCCAATTCGCTAACTTCAGGCAGATTTGGTTGATCTCGGGTATAACTCTCGGGCAGGTCTGTTTCTGGAACATCAAGACCTGGCAGGGTAAAAGCTTTGCGTCCGGGTGAGGAGAGTTCAAAGATCAATGCTTCAAGTTGTTTTCTCATTTTCATCTCCTCTATGCAATCTCTGAAAGAACCGTGACTAATTTATCAATTTGCGCCCGGTCGTTCAACTCGGTGACACATACCAGCATTTGATTCTTTGCTTCTGAGTAATCTGATTCAAGGTCATAACCACCAAGTATTCCTTTTTCCAGGAGAATCTTGTTGATCTCCTCGACCGGTTGAGGGCATTGAACGACAAACTCGTTGAAGAACGGTCCGGGGGAAATGACCTTATAGTTCTCGAGTTTGTCGATCTCTTTTGCAGCATAGTGAGCTCGATGGTAGCAAAGTTCAGCTACCTCCTTAATTCCGCTCTTACCCAGGTAAGCGAGATACATTCCTGCGATCAGGGCGACCAATCCCTGGTTCGTACAAATATTACTGGTTGCCTTCTCCCGCCGGATATGCTGTTCACGTGGTGAGAGGGTGAGGACATAACCCCTTTTGCCCTCGGTATCAACAGTTTCTCCAACAAGACGGCCGGGCATTTGGCGAACGTACTTCATGTTAGAGGCGAAGATACCTAAATAAGGTCCTCCAAAGTTTAGACCAGCACCTAGGGGTTGGCCCTCCGCCACGACAATATCAGCACCATAATCCCCAGGAGGCTTGAATAATCCCAAGCTGTGGATCGGGTTTGCCACAACCACCAAAAGCGCACCTGACTCATGAACAGTCTCCGCCAGATCATCAACCTCAAGCAATTGTCCAAAGAAGTCAGGATTCTGTACAATCAGGCAGGCAGTGTTTTCATCCAGCATTGCTTTAAGATCATCTAATCCGGTGGATAGATCTTCATCACCGGTGATCTCGACTTGCTCGCCGGGTAGGTACGTACGCAGCACCTGGCGGTATTGAGGATGGACACTGGGTGAAACGACGATCTTTCTTCTTTTACCTCGGGAGACATTGATGCTCATTATGGCTGCTTCGGCCATCGAGGTTGCGCCATCATAGTGGCTGGCATTCACAACTTCCATGCCAGTAAGTTCAGCAACCATGCTTTGATATTCGAAGATAGCCTGTAACGTTCCCTGGCTAACTTCCGGTTGATAAGGGGTATATGCAGTTACAAATTCACCCCGACCTGCCAAATAAGGGACTGCACTGGGTACAAAATGGTTATAAGCCCCAGCGCCAATGAAAGTGGCGAAGCAGCCTGTTGTACTGTTTTTCAGTGCCATCCCATACAGCTCGTCAAGAATTTCCAATTCAGAAGCAGCTTGTGGCAGATTCAGCTCCGGGTAGCGATGTTCGGCTGGGATATCTTCGAAGAGTTGCTCGACTGATTGGAAACCAATTGTTTCCAACATAACCTGTTGATCATCTGCTGTTTGAGGAAGATATGGAGGCATAATCATTCTTCTCCTGTTAACTTCTCGTAATCCTCAGCAGAGATAAGGCTTTCAAATTCACTGGGATCGGAAGATTTAAACATAACTATCCATCCTTCTCCAAAAGGATCAGAATTGAGAATTTCAGGGGTGTCTGCCAGGTGTTCGTTCACCTCGGTGATCTCCCCAGAGATCGGCATATAAAGATCTGCAGCGGCTTTTACAGATTCGACTACTCCAATTATGTCGCCGCTAGCGAAGCTTTCACCGGGTTCTGGGAACTCAATGAACACAATATCTGAGAGCTGGTCTTGAGCGTGATCTGTAATCCCATAAAGATAATTTTCTCCATCTTTACGCACCCACTCATGCTCTTTGGAATAGCGTGCATTAGGATCGATCTTCATTATTCATTCCTCCTATCATTTTTTAATGTTTGCTTATACATGAATTCAAGAAAACAATGTGACCATAATTTTTTGGACAATCACGTGTCAACGGCGGTATGCGGGTACATAGAAAGGGCGTTTGACAATTTTAGCTTTTACCGGCTTATTCCGGATTTGAATTTCAATATCTGTTCCGATTTTTGAGAATTCACGAGGTACCAGAGCCATCCCGAGGTAGCCTGAAGTCGTAGGAGAATACATACCTGTCGTTACAACACCAATCTCTTCACCATGATGAAGGACAGGATATTCCTCGCGTGCCAAACCCCGCTCCACCAACTCAAATCCTACCAAGACACGACCTGGCTTTTCCAACTTTTGCTTGAGTAAAGCGTCTCGCCCGATAAAATCTTTGTCGAAACTGACTGCAAATGTAAGTCGCGCCTCCACCGGTGAAATGGTTGGTGATAATTCGTGGCCGTAAAGCGGCATGCACGGTTCGAAGCGTAAGCTGTCCCGGGCCGCTAAACCGATAGGAGCCACTCCTTCCTCTTTCCCCTCTTCGAGAATGGCTTTCCACACCTCAACAGCATGCTCAGCTGGGAAGAACAGCTCGAAACCATCTTCGCCGGTATAACCTGTGCGACCTAACAAAATTGGGACATCATCAAGAATTAGGTCCTGGACCGCAGAGAAACGTGCCATCTGAGTTAAATCCACAGTTGTGAGCCGATCCATAATCTCAGGCGCATTTGGACCTTGAAACGCGATCATGTATGTTTCGTCGGAGATATCCTTCACGCTGACGTCAAATTCTTTGGCGTGAGCAGTAACCCAAGCGACATCTTTAGAACGGTTAGCGGCATTTATGGCTAAGAAGAAATAATGGCGATCAGCATTCTCTGGATCAGGTAATCGATAAACAAAGAGGTCATCTATTACACCGCCATCTGCGTAACAAAAAAGCGCATAATGCGCATCGTACAAATTCATTTTGGAAACATCATAGGTGACAATCCAATTGACGAATTGCTCAGCTTCTGGTCCTCGCACAGATATTTGACCCATGTGATCAATGTCGAAAAGACCTGCAGCCTGGCGGGTTATCTCATGTTCTTTTACCGGACCCGTTGGATACTGCACTGGCATTTCCCAGCCGGCAAATGGTACCATTCTCCCGCCATTGTCGACGTGCCATTGATATAATTCGGTTCTTTTTAAATCATTACTCATGCATATCTCCAACTATTTCAAGTTTGAATTTAGTTCTCTTCAAAGTATGAATCACTCAGTATCTGGGTAGTGGCGACTTGATTTCCAAATTTAAATACATAGGTTTTTGCAGATTGACTAATTATGGCTGCTGCTGGTGAAGGGGCATCCAGAACCACTAGATCAGCAAGGCAGCCAACTTCTAATCCATAATTCTTTAATTTTAACGCCTTGGCTGCATGATATGTGCTCATATCAAGTAAAGTGTTCAATTGCTCTTCGGTGTCCATATGAGCCCCATAGGCAAGGATCAATCCCTCTTCCAACAAATCGAAATTTCCCATTGGGCGTAAAGCGTCACGAACATTATTGGAGGCATAAGTGACATTGACTCCAGCCGCAAGGAGCTCCTTGACCCGGGTTAATCCCCGGCGGACGTGGTGGGAATCTTCCCTTCCCAGGCGATATAAATCCGGTTGGCTGACAACGTTTATTTGTGCTTCAGCCATCAAATGTATCACTTGAGTGGCAATCTCTGGGAGGGTCGAATCTAACGCGGATACGTGCCCAGCAGTGATCCGTCCCTGGTACCCGTTATCAAGTGTCCGGTTTGCAGTGAAAACAATTTCTAAATCATCCAATTCTACATGCTTGGGGATGCTAAGATCGGCGTGGACATCAAGGTCTACGTCCATCTCCATTGCCAATTCAAAGGCTGTATTGATATGCTCTCGGAATGAGCAACCTGTATCGAGATTAGGCGCACAACCCATGATATCCGCACCTAATTTGAACGCTTCCCGAAATAAATCCAATGTGCCTGGGATTTTTAGCAATCCTTGTTGGGGAAATGCAACAATCTGCAGCGTAATCAGGTCTTGATATTGGTCTTTTACATTCAGCAGCGCTCTGAGATGGCGCAGCTCGACTTCTGGATCAACATGGCATTGAGCCCGCATCGCGGTAACACCTTGACGGGATGCCATCTTCAATGCGGTTGAAGCCCTTTGTTCGATTTCACTTTGGGTAAAGGTACCTCTCCTTTTTTCCAAGGCAGCATTAAGATCGGACATCAACCGGAAGGGTTCTTGGCGTCCGGGCTTTTCCCATGAATTCATCAGGGCAATATCGAGGTGAATGTGGCTCTCGACAAATCCAGGGATGAGCAATCTCCGTTCAAGATCAATCTCCTGGCTGGATAAATATTTCAGGTTGGGACCACGATCAACGATCAATTTCTGGTCAATGGCAAAATCAATCCCTGAGGAACCATCCGGGAGGGTTGCATTTCTTAGAACCAGGTCGACCATCGCACCTTCATTTACCATGAGTGCTTATCCTTTGTTCCAAGCACCCGGGTTTTGTCGATCAAAATCTTGCAGCATCTGGATGCAGGCTTGATCGTTTAACACCTGCACTTCTACTCCTCTAGACAGGAGATATTCTTCTGCGCCTTTGTAATTTAGATTTTCACCGATGATGACTCTGGGTATTTTGAAAAATATGATTGCTCCTGCACACATGTCACACGGCGATAGCGTAGTGTAAATTATCGACCGGCCTAATTCTTCGGACGTCAATCCTCCAGCACGATCAATACAATCCATCTCAGCATGCCGGATTAAGCTGTTCATCTGTGATTGCCGGTTGTGACCGCGGGCGACAATTTTTCCATCAATCACCAAGACAGAACCGATCGGCACGCCGCCTGCCTCCATGCCTTTATTGGCTTCATCAAGAGCTGCTAATAAATATTTATCCAATGCCAAATATCCTCCGAATGCCCCTAATAAAAATTGATGATTTGTTTTACGAAGAACTTAGGATAAGTCTTCCTAGGTCCTTTGCAGAACTGATATCCAAATGGCGCGCGACAAGGTCAATACAAAATAATAAATCAAGTTAGCGGGCAGGATTACCCCGCCCGCTAACGAGCTCATGGTTGTTGGATCGTGCCTACTGCAGAAAGGTCAAATTGCTCCTCAAAGCGAGAGAGGGGCAGATATTTTAGTAATAGTGATTCTTCTCCATAGGCGATGTACTGCGCCATGTCGCGCCCTACTGCTGGGCCTTCGATGACACCATTACCACCACAGCCGATCGCTAACATGTAACCCTCGATGGGTGTCTCACCCAGGATGGGCATGAAGTCTGGTGGTTCAGCGCGATATCCGAGCCAGGAGAAAGACAGTCCGGAATTCAGCAAATTTGGTGCACATTCCTCCAGCTCGCTGAACAAGAATTCCAGGAAGTAGTCATCCGTGCCACCTGTAGGCTGCAGTTCATCAGGATCCCACACACCCGCATGCATCTCATCGTTCAGGTCCATCGTTAAGTGAGCCTTGCAGATAAAGATATTGTCGCCTTCTGGTCTCGCATAGAAGCGAGGGTATTTTAGTACCGGAAAATCATAATCGAGTTTCTTGTTTGGCGGGACCAGGAAGAAGACTTCAGCTTTGGTATGCCAGATTGGCAGCTCCAAACCAACTTTGCGGCTCACAAAACGGGTCCAGGGACCAGATGCATCGACAACCACATCAAAATCAAAGCTGCCTTTGTCTGTCACAAGACCAGTAACCCGGTCGCCAGACATGATCATATCTTCGACCTTGGTGTAGGTATGCACCTTGCCGCCGTTAGCGGTTGTCCATTTCGCAAATGTATTCGCTGCCATGGTCGGATCGAAGTAGCCGTCATCCGCGGTCCAGCCAGCACCCAGAACACAATCCATGTTAATGTCTGGGAAGTACTTGCGGATCTCACCCGGATCTGTAAAGTACTCGGCCTCATAGCCAGCAGATTTTGCCAGGGCAATTCCTGTCTTGGTGTATTTTTCGACACCCTCATCCGTGCAAACAACTAGCGTGCCTGTTTTGTCGAAACCAGCAGCCCCTCGCTCTGCTTTCTCCATATTAACGTACGTCTGGAAACCATAAAGTCTTACTGGCCAGAATTGGTGTGGTAAAGAATCATCAAACAAGCATACCGTTCCGGCTGACTTGGCAGTTGTGCCTGAACCGATCTGATCCTTCTCAAAAAGGGTGACATCGATAAAATCGTAAAGGCTCAGGTTATAAGCCAAAGCTGTGCCCACGATCCCGCCACCAATAACACCAACTTTTTTCTTCGCCATCTATTCTCTCCTCGAATCCATTATTTTTAGCAAGTCATTCAAATGTGCAATAATCGTTTTGGTCAGGGAATAATTGCTGCCATGACACCCTTTTGAGCGTGTAAGCGATTCTCAGCCTCGTTGTAGCAGGCTTCGCCCCAAGGACCGTCTAACACCGCATCAGACACTTCCGCGCCGCGCTCGCACGGCAGGCAATGCATATATTGGGCGGTTGGCTTAGCCAAGTTCATTCGTTTTTCATCGGCGATCCAACCTTTGTAATTATCGAAAAGCTTCATCATTTCGTCTTTTTGCGGTTCGCTGGTGACGGGTGGCAGCAGATCCAAGCAGACATAATTCTTTGCATAGACCACATCTGCGTTTTCGCAGGCGTCTTCCATGTTTTCCACCACCTGGAAGGATCCTCCATTCACCTCAGCATTAGACTTGACCTGAGCTTCTATCTCGGGATCAATGCGCATTTCAGGCGGCCTGGCAAAGACGACATCCGCGCCAAACAAGCTAGCGACATACATGAAGTCATGATGGGGGGCAATCGGTTTCTTGGGGCTGGATCCCCAGGTCCAGGAAACGCCTATCTTGCGTCCTTTTAGATCCTTGCCGAACAGCTCCCAAAGCGCCATTGCATCTGCCATTCCCTGGCAAGGGTGGTAGATGTTATCTTCCATATTAATCACGGGCACCTTGGAATTATTAGCAAATTCCTGAATTATTCGGAAGGCTTTGTCATACTCCCAATCTACTACATCGCCAAGGATGCGGATGGAAAGTGCATCACCCATGCGGGAAAGTACACGCGATACATCCGAGATACGCTCCGAAGCGTATCCGAGATCCTCGCCTTCCAGCGTGGGCAAACGAGTGGCTGATGGTTCCAAGAAGTGGGCATGCCCACCCAATTGGAAGATGCCTGCTTCGAAGCTGTTGCGTGTCCGCAAACTGGGATTAAAGAACATCATGAACAATGTGCGCCTGGGTAATAGATCATCGTGCAAGCGGCGCATGGTGTTGTCCGCTTTTAACTGCAATCCCAGCTCGAGCATAGACTCGATTTCAAGCTTTGAAAAATCCTGCAAGCGGAGGAAATGTCGACCTTTCAATCCTTCAGTAATCATTTTATGCTCCTTAGAATAGGAAATTATTAATTCCAACTTGGTCAGTTGAAAAGTTTCACCAGTTCTTCAATCGCTTCATTACGCCAGTCTGCCTTATGTTCTTCCCGCAAACGGCGGCGCAGATTCAATGATTCTTCATCAATCACTCGGGTCGCACCTTTAGGACGCTCAATCCAGTGACCGAGCTCATTAAATTCCGCATCATAAAAAACAAAGACCGGGATGGAATGGTAGAGACCATCCTTCCGGTAGGGGAGGATTAGGTCTGGAAAGGTATCTCTACGGAATATTCGTACCTCCCAACCAGCTTTTTCTGCCATGCTAACCAGGACTGGGAAGAAATAAAGCACATCTCCAGACCAGGGTTCTGCAATCACCACTACCTTTACATCATCAGGCAGCTTATCAATTCCAGCAATTGGATCATCTTGTATTTCCGCCATTTGCTGGTTGTATTTATCTGCCATGTCCGTCAGGCTATCAAGAAAATCCTTGACGGTTTCGCCTTGGTAGAATAATTCTTTATCCATGTCTAACCCTCGCCAAACAACTTGCGCCATTCATGACCGACCACTTCCATCTCTGATTTCTGCCAGGTTCGTCGCTGACGGTGCAAATGGAACATACCCAGCTGCCATTCAGTCATCCATCGGGCGGCAAAATCACCCTGTACAGTTTCATTCCAGATTTTTTCTATTTCTTGACGATCGATCACCCTTGGTCCGCTCAAGCGGACTGCAAATTCACAAGTGCGGCTGCTGCGTTTCGAAATGTATTCTTCAATCCCGACCTCATCCATTACATCAACAACAGAGCGTAAGGACCGAATCGCTTTTGCATAGGCAAAGTAAGGTGGATAACCATGATCTACCATTACTTCGAATACTGCACGCATCAAGGCGATCGTGCCGCCGTAAAGAACTTGTTCCTCGAAGTTGTCGCCTTCAGTCTCAGAATCGAACTCTACCTCCACAACACCGACCCGTGTGCTGCCGACTCCCTTGGCAATTGCCAGGACGATATCCATCGCATTGCCAGTTACATCCTGATCAACAGCTACGGCACCATAAATTCCGGATCCCTCGAGGAATTTCTCGCGTACTAGATGCCCAGGACCATTAGGTACGAAGAGCACCACATTTACATCCGGCGGCGGTTGAATGGCGCCATACAAAACGTTGAAGCCATGGGCGAAGCTGATTGTGCTGTTCGGTTTTAGATTCTTATGAATAAATTCACGGTAGACTGTTGGTTGAGCTGGGTCGGCGAGCAGCACATGGACCACATCTGCCTTGCTGGTTGCTTCGTCAATCGAGTAAACATCGAAGCCATCCTCCAGGGCTTTGTCCCAATCGGGGAAACGATCTCGTGGGCCGGCACCGATAATCACATCGATCCCGCTATCCCGGAGACACAGTGCCTGAGGGCCACCCTGGATTCCGTAGCCCAGTACCGCTACAGTTTTTCCTTTTAACGCATCAAGATTTACATCTTCATCCCGGTATACTTGATTCAGCATCAGAAATTCTCCTTTATCGATAAGAGTTGAATTGACTAGCTATTGATAAATTGGACGTAATCCCGATTGACATCCTTGTAGAGTAAATATGCGGATTTATCCCAACCAGTGGCGTAGAAAAACTGCGGGCAGTAAGGGGCCATGTAAATGAAATCGTCTTTTTGAACTTCTATATAGTCTTGGTTTAGCCAATAAATGCCACGTCCATACAGCATATACAGGCCATGCTCCATTACATGCGCCTCGACAAAACTAAAATAAACGCCAGGATCAAAGACCTGTAGATTGATGCCCATATCGAAACCCATTTCCTCGTATGGGGTCAGGTGCTGTTCCATATATGTATCGACCGGATCTGCCTGTACATCCTTTTCATTTGCGATTATTGGGTCAGGAATACTGACTCCATCAACCTCTTCATATTGTCTGCGGATCCAGACCGCCCGGCTAAGATCTTCCCCGGTATTTTTGAATTGGTAGGGGTAATTGGGAGGCAACCAACAATAACCTCCCTCAACCAATGCGTGTTTTTTCCCGTCTACTTCAAGGTCCAAGCTGCCTTCGAGGAGGAACAAAAATTGTTCGTAATCTTCATCCCTTGGGCGTGCAGTACCGCCATTGGGTTTGATCAACAATTCGTGTTCGACAAACCGTGCTCCCTGTTCAGGTGTCGCCAATACCTGGGCTTCCACACCTTCGAAGTATGGCAGCAGGTGCTCGACTCGATTGGCGCGAGGGAAAATCATGTATTCGCCCGGTTTATTGATGCATCTGCAGCGAGAGGTGATATCGGCATCACTGACTACAAGCATTCCATTTTGCATAATTGCTCCTTCTCCTTCACTTATCAATTACAGTAAACGTCCCGACTTGTTTTATGACGATATCCTCAAACGCCGTAATGCGAGCAACGTCAAGAATTGTGTCGCCTCATATAATTGCTCAATGCTGACATATTCATCGGTGGAATGGGCCACTGCTGGTTCGCTGGGACCAAAGATTATGATCGGTACGCCATCTTTAGCTAGCCAGCGCCCGTCGCTGGTCTGGACGTAACCCGTCAGAGTCTTCTTCTCACCGGATAGATCCTCCAAAGCCTGGTTTGCATCCAGCACAAAAGGATCATCTGGGGGTGTATCAATGTTCGCAGCCACTTCACCGGTAGAGAAAAGCTCGAAATTGAGGGGTTCGATATTGGCTGCGTAAGCATCCAAAGCTTGACGAATCTCCTCCATGGCCATCTCGCGTGTTTCACCAGGGATCAAACGTCGGTCTGTTTCTATCTTGCAGCGTTCAGGTACTACACCCCATTGTTGGCCGCCATCAATTTTACAGAAACAAAGAGTCGGAGGGGGCAGGTACGGGTGGGTTCGAGCTTCCAGCTGCGGGAAGAGATGATCATGCAAATAGGTGATTGCTCGGGCAGCTTTGAGGACTGCATTCTCGCCTTCCCAGGGCATAGCACCGTGAGCGCTTTTCCCGATAACTGTGATATCAATGCCGCAGGCAACTCGTTCAGCAATGGCTACCTGGTTGTTAGTTTGCTCACCCACTACGAGTGCCTCGGTTTTTAGCTTGCCCTGTTGATGGAGCCAGCGAGTTCCGTTTGTACCTCCGAATTCTTCATCAGAAACCACGACTACCTGGAGGCACCCAGATAGTGCAACTTTCGCCCGGGCAAGTGTCACGAGGGCCATGATCTGGGCTGCCACGCTGCTTTTATCATCGCCTGCCCCGCGTCCATAAATGTTCCCATCCTTGATTTCACCTCCGAAGGGATCAATCGACCAACGGTGAAGTTCTCCTGGAGGCACAGTGTCAATATGGGCGTGATACATCAGTTGGGATTTCTTACATTCATTTCCACCAAATTCAGCGATCAAGTTGGGCTGGTGCTCTTGTTTGGAGTGAATTTTGAATTCTATCCCCGCGCCAGAAAGTATCTCAGCGACAACAGACACCGCACCCCGGCAATCTCCCGGTGGGTAATCGCTCCGCTGCTGAATTAGGGCTTGTAGAAATGAGGCCACTTCTTCAGCGTTGATCGCGCTGAGAACTTCTTTTTCAAATGAATTCAGATTCATTTCTGGCATGAAATTACCCAATCAAGATAAATCAATCATTCTGCAGCGTACTTGTACAATCGTTTCAAAGCTTTTCCATAACCGGGTTTAACCAGTATTTTGCCGTCTTGATAGACGGGTCTTCCACGTACAAAGGTTTGGATTACTCTTCCTTTGAACGAACGACCAATGTAGGCACTATGTTTATTCTTATAGAATAGGTCGTCGGAAGTTAGTGTCCATTCCGATTCAAGATCAACAACCGTCATATCTGCATCCGAGCCAGGTTTTAAGGTTCCTTTTTGGGGATAAAGGCCGAAGATTCGGGCAGGATTGGCAGCCATCATGCGGGTGATATCTTGCAGGGGCATCTGGCGCTTGTGAACACCTTCAGTCAGAATAGCCGGGAGCATCGACTGCACACCGGAAATGCCTCCCCAGGCTTTCCATATATTGTGCAGGCCTACTTCCTTATCCGACCACAAACATGGAGAGTGATCTGAAGCGATGGTGTCGACCTTGCCGTCCAGGACGAGCTCCCACATTTCTTCTACAGTTTGGCGAGAGCGGATCGGTGGAGCACACTTGGCAGCGGGTCCAATCTCTTCAAAATCATCATGATCGAAAACCAGGTAATGTGGACAGGTCTCCGAAGTGGCTTTGATGCCCCGTTCTTTCGCCTCCGCAACAGCACGAATTCCATCGGGGATGGTTATATGCACAACATGTAAATTGCCATTGGCGACTCCAGCCCAATAGCAGGCTCGTTGGATTGCTTCCAATTCAGCAGCTGGAGGCCGGGATTCATACCAGGCAGCTCTATCAATACGCTCCTCTTCCTGCAACGTTTTTCCAAGGTAACTGGTGACATATTCGTTCTCGGCGTGTGTGCCGACCAGGTTCCCTAAATCGCCGGCGAGCTTGAGACCGGCGTAAAGAACATCATCATCCACACGTGCAAAATCGACACCACTGTTGCTCATGAAGGCTTTGAAGCCAATTACCCCGCCTTCGTCAAGGGCAGTTAGATCGTCCAAATTATCATCAACGAGACCGCCCCAATTGCCATAGTCAACTACTGATTCGCCTTTGACGATCTCGCGTTTCTGGTCAAGTAAATCGCGAGTGATAGTTGGTGGGGTAGCGTTGAGTGGCATCTCTAGGATCGTTGTTACCCCACCAGTGGCGGCCGCCATGCTGCCTGTACGATAACCTTCCCAATTCTCGCGTCCGGGCTCGTTGAAATGAACGTGATCATCGATAATCCCTGGCAGCAAAACTTGCCCGTCGAGATCTATCACCTCAGAAGCATCAATATTCTGAGATCCTTCCACCACTTCAGCAATTTGTTCACCATTAATTACAATTCCCCCAAAAAACACCTCATTTTCTGTCACGACCTGCGCATTTTTTATATATAGATCAGCCATTATTATGTGCCTGGGTTTGAAATTTTCTTTATCACGCCATGAATTTGAATTTCACTTAACAATCCAGGTGCCAGTTTCGCCAGCAAGTGCACGACCGATGTTCGTGGGATCGGTGATGATAGCGCTCTTACCACCTCTTTCGAGGAACCATGTACAGGCCTGAATCTTTGGAGCCATACTTCCTTTTGCGAAATGAATCCCTTCCTCGAGATATGAATTCGCTTCTTCAAGAGTCATCTTGTCCACCCATTCTTGTTCAGGTTTACCGAAATTTAATGCAACTTTCTCAACAGCAGTGCTGATTAGCAGCAATTCCGCACCTACCGCGTTGCCAAGCAGTGAAGAGGCATAATCTTTATCAATCACAGCTGCAATTCCTTGAAGTTGGCCTTCGTCGTCTGCTACGACTGGTATACCTCCACCGCCAACGGTTATGACACACATCCCCTCACAGATGAGACCTTTAACAGCTGGCTCTTCAACAACTCTTATCGGTAATGGAGATGCGACTACTCGCCGCCAACCTCGTCCGGCATCCTCCACGACAGACCAATCCTCGCTACTCTTCTTTTCCATCGCCAAAGATTCATCCATGAATGAACCGATTGGTTTCGTTGGATTTTGAAATGCTGGATCACCCCGGTCTACTTCAACCTGGGTCACTACTGTAGCTACTTTTTTATCAATCCCCCGCACCAGAAATTCGTTGTACAAATTTTGCTGCAGCATGTAACCGGTGGCTCCCTGGGTATCTGCTCCACAAACGTCGAGCGGCACTTCATGGATACCTTCAACCTGGTGTGCGATTTCGGAGCGCCGCAAAACGAATCCAACTTGCGGACCATTACCATGACCAATGGCGACCGTCCAACCTTTTTCGGTCATATCGGCGATATGCTTGCATGTCTCATTAACTGCCTGGTATTGATCTGCTATGGATTGATGGGCTTTATCCTTAACCAAAGAATTTCCACCAATTGCTATGACCGCGATTTTT
The DNA here is from genome assembly GCA_937968125.1 of uncultured Anaerolineales bacterium. GTDB lineage: Bacteria > Chloroflexota > Anaerolineae > Anaerolineales > UBA4823 > PFL25. The sequence goes on from CALBUI010000123.1 coordinate 17,145, forward strand.
TCAGACATACTCTCTTCAATCTCCTCAATGGATTTATTAATGTTTAGTAGCTCGCTACTTCGGCAGTGATTCAAGCTTATCTACACTTAACCTGATTCCAGAGCATTCTTCAGGCACCTTGCTTAATTGATCTGGAGGAATGATTAAGACAGAGCGACCACCATTCTTCAGGAAATTGCGACTAGCGATGAGTTTGTGTCGCATGGTGTCTTCCATCTCTCGATCTGAATCAATCAGTTTCTCAAATTCATCGAGATTAATTTGCGTCAATGGACCGTCAAGCCTAAGATCGAAAATACTCATTATTCTTTCCCAGGGAGAAACGAAGACAATTGTGTCAGTATCGATTTCCTGAGCGAGGAGAGCCGCAGTATAGGCTTTGTCTACAACTGCTTCCACTCCGCTGATTCCTCCGCTTTCATCAACTCGGACCGGAATCCCACCACCTCCCGCACAAATGACGATCACATCGTGTTCCATTAAATAACGAATTGAATTGGCTTCAATAATCTCTTTTGGAGTCATACATGGGACAACTCGTTGATGCCCCTGTCCTGGTACTAGATCTAACTCCCAGCCACGCTTTATCTTTAATGATTGTGCTCTGCCCATGTCGAAAAATGGACCAATGCCTTTGGTACAAGGAGAGCCAACCGGTGCTGATTCACCAACGATTACCTGGGTGACAATAGTCGCAACCTCATTTTGCAGATTCTGGTGGGATAACCAGTTTTTTAACGCTTGCTGAAGCATATACCCCGTGGCGCCTTGTGTGTCTGCTCCACAGATATCGAGGGGCAAAGAGTGCACGACGTGTCTTGCAGCTTCACCGCGTATCAATACAAATCCCACTTGTGGAGCATTACCGTGTGTTAATACCAGCTTATGCCCACCGGCGACCAACTTGCCCAACTGGTCAGTTATGCGGACGATTGCATCCATTTGTTCCTGCAAACCCTGACCAGAGTTTGCTGATACCAGCAAATCTCCATCAACTGCAATAACTAACTTCACTTCTCAAGTATCCTCAAGTTTTATTTGACGAATTGCAAATTTATCTACAATATTTGATGTTGAACTAATTACAATCCCATCAAACTCAGGACTAAAGCCATGCGGATCGAAACGCTATAAGCAATAGCCTCAAAGTATTGCTGGTGGATTGATGTGTCGATCTTTTGATCCATCTCACCTGACCGTCTGGGAAGGGTGTGCGTGATTCTGACTATTCGTCCGGTGTCTTTGTAAGCTTGATCTAGAGTGTCAAAACGGACAAAATAGTCATCCATCAGTTTTTTAAATGCTTCAGATTCAGGACCCTTGGGTGCACTGCAGCCCGGCAAATAGACCAAATCCATATCGCTGATGAGTTCGTTGAATTGATCCTGGTTGAGGTCATATACTTCTTTGACGTTTGAATTCTCAGTATCGAGTTTATCCATCACACTTTCAGGGGTGGACTTCGTCTTTGGACTCGCTAAGGTAACATTCGCTCCAAGGCGAGCAAGCCCGTATGCCATTGAATGACCTGTACGTGCAGCAATTAAATCTGCGCTGGCAATCGTTACATTCAATCCTTCTATTCGATTGTGTGTGCGCCAAAGTGTGTAAAGGTCTAATAGAGCCTGAGTTGGATGCTCCCAATCCCCAAAACCACCATTGATTACGGGGACATCAGAGTAGGTAGCCCCTTCTCGCGCTTCAACATCGTTGGGATGGCGAATCACGATTATGTTCGTGTATTTCGAGACCACCTTCATCATGTCCGCCAGGCTTTCTTCCTTAGCCGCGGATGAGGTTACCATCGGATTGGCCTCACTGATGACAGACCCCCCAAGCCGGTGCATGGCGGTCTCAAAGCTCATCCGGGTGCGAGTACTGGGTTGGAAAAAGAGGGTGGACATTACCTTACCTGGTAAAAGATCAATCTTTGATCGATTCCAAGGTTCAATCGAGCGGGCAAGTTCGAACAATCCAAATATTTGATCGTTGGACAGATCATTAATTGAAAGCAAGCTTTCCCCGATAAATCCAATCTCGCTTACAAGTGACTCAATTGTCTTAATCTTATTCGAATACTCCATGGTGTCTCCCTTTCAAAGGCTTAATTTATTTTTACAATGACTGCATAAACCAAGGTTACAAATAACATTTTTTCTAATTTAGCAAAAAACCAATTAAGGAGGCATAAAGAACCCATAATGAAAATAAAAGGATTTTGCATCCAAAATGAATTGCTTTTTGTTTCCAAATAAACGGTTCCGATCACCATCCATAATCAGTCATGTGTTGAAGAAATTCCTTCAATCTCATGTGTGTGAAGATTAAGTAAGCGATTTGCATTCCCATAACTGATCGCCCGGCGATCTGTTGAGCTTATTTTGGCTACTTGGATTCGCCGAAGCTCGTAATATTGATCAAAATATGGGGAGCCGCTTCCAAAAAGTACCCGTTCACTACCAAAATTTTCTATTGTTTCTTCAATGAAATCTTGTCGATAGATCCCAGCGGTATCGATATAGATGTTTGAAGATTTCATTAATGCCAAGGTTGCGTCGGCCTGCCCAAGACCACTGATATTAATTTGTCCCCCATTCGTCATAATTATCGGTACGGTTGGCCATCGTGTAGCCAAATTGCATACCTGAAGGGCTTCCGATAGCCAGGGATAACCTGTCGATATCAAAACAGAGATTTTGTACTCTGCAGCTAGTGCGATCAAAGGATCGACTCGATCGATATCCACCCGAAAAGTCTCTTCCCAAGGATTGAAGTAAAGTGCATGCAAATTGAACGAATCTAATGCTATGCGGAGAGATTGGACGGCATCAGGTTGCCAGGGATCAATTCGCGCTGCTCCGATTAACCGGTCCTTATGTTGATCAACCACTCTTGCAATGCCACGATTTGCTTCGTTTAAATCATAAGAATATGGTTTCAATGGACAAACCAAGGCCATATCGATTTCATGTCGGTCCATCCTGGTTATTAAATCACCAGCTGATTGGCTGACGCCATCGAAACTTTCACCAAGATAGGTGCGAAAATCAAATATCATGCCGCACCCCATCCAATAGCTGTTGGATGTTCCCCGCAAAAACTAGATCCTCTTCCGCCTTCGTTAGCTTTGCCAACCGTACTTTCTCTACTTCCAGGATCGGCGGGCAGCCGGGACCATCGCTGGCGTACAGAACTCGCTCCGCGCCAAACGCGTCTACCGCCCTGCGAATCATCCAGGGATAAGGAACAGCGCTAGTATCCACATAGACATTAGGTAAACTTTCCGCGATGTTTAATACCGCCTCGTTATGGAAGTATCCGCCAAGATGAGCCATGATCACAATTGC
>CALBUI010000124.1 GCA_937968125.1 uncultured Anaerolineales bacterium
TGCTTCATTTTCTTCATCCTCAGATTGATATTTGCTATTGTAACCGCTTCTATCCAAATCGGACCCATCGGGTTTAATTAATCCAGATAGTTAGCTAATATGCTGATACCATTAACCCTGATTTTCCATTGTCTATCCCACAATCGCAGATGGTAAAATTGCTCGAGTACTACCTCGAATATATCTGAATTTCACAATGCTGATCCATTCTGCTTCCCAATTAATTACACTGGCCGGTGGACCACAAAGAGGTCACCAACTAGGCCAACTGGGTTTGTTATCCAATGCCGCCATCCTGATTCAAGGGGGGAAGATTGTTGCGGTTGGTGATAGCGACCAATTACTAGCGGAGCACCCGGATGAGCCTGCTCTGGATGCAGGCAACCGGGTTGTGATGCCAGGATTTGTCGATCCCCATACACACCTGATTTGGGCAGGTGACCGGGCTGAAGAATTCGAAATGCGCCTCGAAGGAAAAACTTACCTCGAGATCCTGGCCGCTGGTGGCGGGATACTTTCCACGGTAAATGCTACCCGCCAGGCATCCCTCGATACGCTTATTGGCGAATCACGTCCCAGGATGCAGTCCATGCTCGAGCATGGCACAACCACAGCTGAAGCGAAAACCGGTTATGGTTTGGAGACCGAAACTGAGCTGCGCATGCTTGAAGCCTTACTTGCGCTCGACGAGCAAAGTCCCCTCCAGTTAGCTATCACCTTTCTGGGTGCCCATGCAATCGCACCGGAGTATAAAGATGATCCCCAGAGCTATACCGATCACATCTGTAAAGACATGCTGCCGGCAGTCCGAGATTGGTGGCCTGAAAATCAGGAGCTGCCATTCGTGGATGTTTTCTGTGAGACGGGCGCCTTTGACCTGACCCAATCCCGGCAAATACTGGCTCGGGCTGCTGAATTGGGATTTCCATTAAAGATCCATGCGGATGAGTTTGATAACCTGGGTGGCGCCGCCCTGGCAGCTGAATTGGGTGCGGTTTCGGCTGATCACCTGGTGGCTACCTCACACAAGGATATTAAAACCTTGGGCAAGAGTGATACCGTTGCGGTGGGTTTACCGGGAACGCCGTTTGGACTGGCTGAAGAACACTATACCCCGGCTAAAGCGATCCTAGATGCAGGCGGAATTCTCGCTTTAGCGACGGATCTCAATCCTGGTACAGCCTGGTGTGAGAACATGCAGTTCGCCATCGCCCTGGCTTGCCGCTACATGGGCCTCACCCCCGCCCAGGCCATCGCGGCGGCGACGATCAATGCTGCGGCGGCGATCGATCTTGATGATCAAGTCGGCTCATTGGAACCAGGCAAACAGGCTGACCTGCTGGTCTTGAATACCCCTAGCTACCAGCATCTCGGCTACCGTTTTGGCACAAACCTGGTCGACACAGTTATCAAAAAGGGAGAAGTGGTCTACCAATCCCACGCTTAATAGAAATTTATGCCTGACATAGAAACAGCTCGCAGCTGGTATCCTGAGGTTGATCCGGTCCATGGTTTTGATCACATCCTGCGTGTGTATCGCATGGCCGAAAAGCTCGCCATTACTGAAGGCGCTGATCTGGAAATCGTCCGTGCGGCTGCGCTCTTGCACGATGCTCAAGGCAGCCAAACCGAAGGAGGGGAAGAAGGCCGCCAGGATCACCACCATGCTTCTTCCCAATTCGCCGCGGAAGTACTTCAAGCGGAAGGCTGGTCTGCTGAAAGAATCGCAGAAGTGCAGCACTGCATACGCGCCCATCGCTTTCGGGACAACACTGAATCCCCACAGACTCAAGAAGCAAAGATCATCTTCGATGCCGATAAACTGGATGTGATCGGCGCCATCGGTGTCGCCCGGACAATCGCCTTCGACGTGGTCGTCAACCAACCAATCTATGTAGAACCTTCCGTCCGGTTTATCGAGACCGGCGAGAAGGAACCAGGCGAACCTCACAGTTCTTACCACGAATACCTCTTTAAACTCAGTAAGATCAAGGATAGACTTTTCACAGCCACAGCCCGTTCCCTGGCAGAGGACCGCCACCAGTTCATGGCCGAGTATTTCAACCGCCTGGGTGCAGAAGAGCGGGGAGAAAAATAAAGCAGCTATCAATTCTGTTGATTGGATCACCCTGATTTACGACTAAAATCATTTACATGAGCAATCCAATTCTCGTTGTTGAAGACGTCCCCAATATTCTGGAACTGCTCGATGTAACCCTACGTTTCAAAGGCTACCCGGTTACCACCGCCGGCAACGGAGAAGAGGCGCTAGAAACCATCCCCAATGAAAAACCAGCTCTGGTGATTACAGACATCATGATGCCAAAGATGGACGGCTATACACTGGCATATAAATTGCGGCGCAATGAGGAAACATCCGACATCCCGATTATCTTCTTATCCGCGACCTACGTGACACCTGAGGATAAACAATTTGCCATGAGCCTCGGGGCAGTCAGGTTTTTAGAAAAACCGGTCGATACCGAAGATTTTCTTCTCACCGTGGCGGAGGTGCTGACAAACGACCGGAGGTCACCCTCCGAACCAATGGATAAAAAGCAATTCCTGGAGGGATACCAACGACGCCTGGAAGTCAAGCTAGGCCATAAAAATTCTCAGATTGTGCGCAACGAACGCCTCTTGGAAACACTTCCCGAATCGCTCAGAATTTCATTTGAAGAGATGCTTCAGGATAATTACGCCCAGCGGGACCAGATTCAATGGGAGCTGGATGAAATTTACGCCCGCCTTGAGAAATCACTGAACGAAGAATAATTTGTACTTGAAATTGACCGATAAAAATTCACCTCACCAAAAACTGGTGAGGTGTTTTACTTTCCAAGAAGTATCTCTTGAATAACAGGGTAGATGATAGGTGGTTTGTTGATAGGCTTCGAATTATTATGTCAGTTCGATCAGATTCCCAGCCGGGTCATGGAACATCACCCAACGTGAATCTTCATGGCCTTCAATCCCCCAGGGTAGATCCACATCGTGCGCTTGCAGGCGTTCAACGGCTTTATCGAGGTCATTCACTCGAAAAGCGAACAATGGGAACCGCTCAGGATCGGGATCCTCCGCGGGTTGTGGTTTCCCCTTTAGGATCGTTAAATAGGCCTCACCAATTTTAAAGTGCGGTCGACCAAAATTGTGGTGGTGCAGCAGTTCTAAATCCAACACATCCTTATAAAAATGGGCCGTTTTGATGACATCTTCTGCCCACAGACAGATCACTTCGACTCGTTCAATCATATCTACTCACTCCAGGTCTTGTTCATCTTCTTCCACAAAGTTGTGACTGGCAGTTGCGTCATAATCCATGCCATAGATTTGCTTCAAGGCAGCGATCTTTTCCAATCCGTCATCATGGAATGGGCTTTTGCCTTCAAATGAGTGCAGCACAATGGCTTCCAGCAGGTCACCCAAGGTGATATCGTGAACTTCAGCCAGCGCTTTTAACACCTTCAGCATCCGTTTTTCGATGCGTACACCTGTTTGTACTCTTTGAACCTTGATTTTCTCCGCCATAATGATTCACTCGCTCGAGGGTTGTTATATAGATACCATGGTACATAGATACAAACTATTTTATCTTTGGCCTGCATGTTTGTCAATGCTTATGAGTCCGGGAATTAACTTTTCCAAGAATAACCGTACTTGATTTAGCAATTGTACGAATTTGATATAAACAATATCTTCCCCCTTCCAGCATAGCGCCAATATCGTCAATCACCCCGCAAATGGCGCTCGAAATCATCCAATTCAATCCGGGATGTCAAATCCAGGCTGAGCGGGGTCACGGATACCGCCCGTTTAACACGCACCGTGTAGACATCCGAATCGGTCCTATCCTTTGAAGGATCACCAACTATGCGATAACCGGGGATACCGGGTTGGTTCCAAGTATCTCGTTCTGGGGGTACCGGTTGATAATAGATGATTTTGGATAAGCGGGTGATATGCCAGGGCGTCTCAGGGGTTGCATCACTGGGCACATCAACTTTAATCACATTTACATCTTGGGGCATTTTCTTCTCGACAAGTAAACGGCCAAAATATGCCGCGAAGTACCCGGCTGTTGAAAAATCTACCTCTGGAGAGTGGGTTAGATGCAGCTCGCGCCTGGTTTCAAGCGAGATGGCCAGGGCGGGGATGCCATGTGTGGCTGCCTCCAAAGCTGCCCCCACAGTCCCAGAAACCGTGATCCCGGTACCCAGGTTCTCACCATAATTGATCCCCGCTACGGCCAGGATTGGCTTTTCAGGCAGTATCTCAAAAACAGCGTGCAGCACGGCCTGGGCTGGGGTACCACCCACCGCGTAAACAGTCCAATTTTGGTCATTCACCTGCATCTTTTGGACGTCGATCAAACCATCTGAGTAGATCGGTAAACTGCGTCCAGCTCCTGAAAACTGGTCGCGGGGCGCGATCACATTAACGAATCCAAGCTCTGATAGTGATTTTGCTGCCGTCCAGAGCCCGGGGGATTGAATCCCATCATCGTTGGTGAGCAGTATTTGTGAAGATTTCATAGAATTTGATAATAATGATCAATCCGAATCACTCGCTAAATCTAGTTGTATGGTCTCTAGAAGAGCTCATGTTCGTAGGATTCATTGAATATAGGGGATCCTGTTTTGGCCTTAAGGCAAACATAATCTTTCCCACGGTCCACAAACTGTGCATGAATGCTCTACTTCCATTCGAGTGATAGCCGATCCAGGCCAAAAGCCAACGTGGTAACAGGTAGCGCCCTACCCTTGAGGTAAGCAAACGGAGTCGATAGAATTTGAATGAAAAATTATTTTTTCGAAATGCATTGCATAGTTCAACAGAGGCGAGTTCTCCATATGCCAGTGCAGGTCCGATGCCCTCGCCAAAAAGTGGGTCTACACCCGCCGCATCCCCGACCAGTAAAAGCCGGGGAACGGAGAAACGGTTTGTTGGGCTGAACCAATGCAGCGGGTGACCCTGCAGCCTCCCAGTCAGGTCTTCATTGTAATCAGGGGTCAGTTGTTCCTCCAAGATCGAAGGCAAGTTCGCTTTATCTCTCTTTGATGCGATCCGGGAATCATAAACACCCCGGTTGAGACTCGGCTGGTGCTCAACTTTTGATGGAAATACCCAATAGTAACCTTGCAAGTTTTCTTCGCTGGGTGTCAAGTCAAAGATGGCATACCCATCAGTAAATTGAGGCTGGGTTTCTGTTGCAGGGCTGACCGTTTCAATGACCCTGGCAATTCTGCTCACCTTTTCTTGTCTCTTCACTAATCGGCGGGTTACCCCTTTGCTGCCATCCGCTCCCACAATCACTTTTGCCTGGTAGATAGCCTGGGATGTTTTTACGACAAAGCCCCTAGGATTAAGGGAAATTGTCTGCACAGCTTCATTCTCATGGATACTTATCCCCCGCTGTCGGGCAGTATCAGACAGAAAAGTATCAAATTCAACCCGGTTGTAGACCACAAATTCGGGTTCACCGCGCACACGGATCACCCGATCCTTGTAAATCATTCGTGCTTCTTCTATTTCTACACTTGGGAGCGGCAGTGGCAGGTCCAAGCCCAGATCGCGCAGCGTTTCCAATCCAATGCGGGTCACTCCACCAGCGCACAGCTTTGGCCGTGGATGGGCTGCTTTCTCTAACACAATCATTCGCTCAGACCAGCCAGCATCCTGTTTCAGCAGGTGTAAGGCAGTGGAAATTCCCGCCGGCCCACTTCCAATTATCAACAAATCAACTTCTTGCACTTCGAATATCCCAATCTAATTTTGTTTGCCCATATTTATACACTGTAATCGGGTAACCTTCCAGAACTTTAACAAATTAACATCCAAATCCGCCCCATGAGCAAATCATTTATCCCTTTTACTACATTGAGAACAGAAAGAAAGTGAATATTGGATTATGAATTTCTGGCAGCGATCGCATTTGCAACATGGGCAGCATCTTCACCCACCCCCCATAACAGGCCGGATCTGCGCTTATATAAGAAATGCAAACCCAGAAAGTACAAACCAGGAAATTCACTTACACCCCGATTTTGGATCGGATAACCATCCTGGTCGAATATGGGAAAATCCACCCAGCTGAAATCAAATTTATACCCAGTGGCCCAGATGATGGTGTTGATTTTCTCTGCTTTCAAATCCAGCTCTTCAATGACCTCTGCGTCATATCCGTTCATAAGCTCTTCCCTTCGGGGAGCCTCATCAGCCGCGAGACTTTGTTCATCAATCAATTTGTCAATATTCTGCTCTAATTCAACTACGAATTGATCGACTTTTTGCAGATTGTCTTTTAAATCCGGGACGAATTGGACTTGATAGCCCTGCGCATCTTTCATGTGACCCAGCAGGATAACACCATCCTTAGCGAACTGGTGCAGGTTTAGTGAACGACCGCCGTCTTTACCAGTCACAAAGGGATGGGCATTAAATCTCTCTTTGGATGAAGACAAAGAGTCGGCAGTCTGATCGAAAAAGTTGATTTTTTCCAGCCAATAAATGATGTCTTTCCCGCGGTATCGGCGCGGTACCCGGTTCGCCCCACCAACGCAAAGGTACACCTTGCGGCCGGATAGGTAGAGTTCTTCAGCAATCTGGCATCCGGATTGCCCCGTGCCTACTACAAGCACTGCACCTTCTGGGATGGATTCAGGATTTTGATATTCACTGGTATGAAGCTGGGTGATGTCCCCAGCCAGGTTATTGCTGAACTGAGGTATTCTCGGTGTCTGAAAGGTGCCTGCCGCGACGACCACATTTGCTGCGGAATATGAGCTCCCTTCAGTAGCAACCCGGAAGTTACCACCATTGGCGCCATTCTTCACCGCGATGACCTGGCTGCCAAAACGGATTTCCGGTTTGAAGGAATTAGTAAACTGCTCCAGGCGGGTCACCAATTCATCTCGATCCATAAAGCCATCCGGATCATCGCCATCATACCCATGATCCGGTAATTGATAGGTCCAATTTGGTAAAACCAGGGTGAATGAATCCCACCGCCCGCGCCAGGTAGGTGTAATGTTTGCAGCCTGTTCCAGGATTACAAACTGCCTGCCGAGTTTGGATAAGTAGTACCCGATTGATAAGCCTGCCTGTCCCGCTCCAATTACAATAGTATCAAAATGCTCAGTCATATTCCCTCACAAATCAAGATTTCACCCGCACTCATATTCTACCCTAAACTCATCAAATTTATCTTTTTTCGAATTTATGATTGAGCTGGAATTGATATAATTCAGAAAACCTTTCCCAAACCCAAAATCAATTAATGTCCTCATTGCTGCTTAGTCTCGATCTCGGCACCACCCATTCCAAGGCTGGATTATTCACTGAATACGGTCGATTATTAAAGTCTGCCAGCCGAAAAATGGTCCTCCACCACGACCCTCCTCTCAGCTCATATTTCGATCCTGATGAGTTGTGGAAGGCAGCCGTCGAAATTATTCTTGAAATCAGCGCAGGCAGCGACCCGAAACAGATCACCGCGATCGGAATTACCAGCATGGCTGAGACGGGATTGCTCATTGACGATCAGACCGGCGAGCCGCGTACCCCACTGATCCCCTGGTTTGATCCGGCTTCTACCCCTCAGGTGACATTACTCGATGGAATTGGTGACCCCTTTGAACGCTTCTGTGCATCTGGCATTCGCCCGAATTTCAAGTGCAGCCTGGCAAAAATTCTTTGGCTACGCCAGGAGGATCACAAATTACTCACGGCTGCCACCTGGCTGTCGACAGCAGACTACATCGCTTATAAACTTTCCGGAATGAAGGCCACGGACTATTCACTCGCGGGACGCACATACGCATTTAATATCCAATCCAACGAATGGGATGCTGATTGGCTGCAGTCATTCGACCTCAACACAGATCTATTCCCAGCCGCAGCCTCCAGCGGTCGTCCAATCGGGAATCTGACCACAGAAGCAGCTTCATTGACCGACTTAATTCAAGGGATACCCATTACCATCTGCGGCCATGACCATGTCAGTGCTGCATTCGCCATTCTTGGCAATGGAACCGACAAGGTGTTCGATTCGATGGGCACCGCAGAAGCGCTGGTCGGGGTATTGGATGTGGAAAGTATAGGTAGGAAAGAATACGATTCTGGGTTGGTATTCGGTCGTTATGTATCCGGTGATAGTTACTATTGGATGGGCGGCATGTCCACTTCGGGAGGTTCTCTGGATTGGGCGCGCAAAATCCTCGCAGATCCTGCCCTTACATACCAGCAATTGGAAGCCATCATAAGTGAAGCCTCCCCTGAACCAACTGGGATCCTTTACTTTCCTTACCTTTCTGGCAGCGGTTCACCCCACACTGATATTCATGCCCGGGGAGCCTTTGTGGGTTTAAAAGCAAACCACCAGCGTGCCGAATTGATCAAAGCTGTGTTGGAGGGAACTGCCTACGAAGCCGAATTCATCCGCCAGATTGCCGAGGATTTCCTGGGTGTAGGAATCAGCTCGATTGCTGCCTCTGGCGGCGGGACAAGGGTTGGGGACTGGATGCAGATTAAGGCGGATGTATTCGGATGCCCGATCGAAGTGCCCGCTGCTAGTGAGGCCACCATGCTCGGGGCTGCGCTGATCGCAGGTTTAGGGGTTGGCATATTTCCGGATAGCAGTTCTGCAATTTCAACTGTGCGGAAATCACCCGCTGCCGTTTACCATACCATCGAATCCCAGCACCAGGCTTATCAGAACCTTTACCTGAATGGTTTCATCCCGCTGCAAAAACCTCTGCGCCAGGTTTATCAAAACTTAGATCCAAAACCATGACTCGGAAAAAGGCATCCAGTGGTTACTAGATTCCTGGATGCCTCTTCCAAATTCTAGATCGAAATCACTGATGCTTCGGGTTGGATACTGAGAAAAAATTCTCTAATCACTCTGGATAAGGGTTACCATTCCGTTATCCCCATCCACGGTGATGCGTTGGCCGTCAGCGATGTATTTGGTAGCCGAATCAGTGCCTAACACCGCTGGAATTCCGTATTCCCTGGCGACGATCGAGCCGTGGCTCAGTGGTCCACCAACATCGGTTACGACAGCCGATGCCCTGGCGAAGAGCGGTGTCCAGGCCGGGGTGGTTATCGAGGCAACCAGCACGTTACCAGTCTGCATCTTGCTGAATTCTTCAGGTCCATGCAAAACACTAGCTGGGGCTGTCACGCTCCCTGGGCTGGCAGCTACACCTTTCAGTGTTTCTTTATCACCCTTCTTTGAGCGACCAGCCCTCAATTTCATTAAGTCAAAGCCGAACACCTTCAACTGGGGCAGCATCATTGGCGGCGCAGCCTTATTTGCTGAGCTCCAGATCGCCTTGCGTTGTGGGATCAGGTCTACCAGACTATTCGCTGTAAATCCATCATCCAAACTCTGAGCGGCAGCAACGACCTCCTCCTGCTCGAGCCAGAAAATGTCTTCGGTCCGTTCGATCAAATTCGCCTCGCTGAACCGTCTTCCCAACTCAAAAAGCATCTCTCTGAGCAGTGGGTAGCTCAAACCAACATCGGCCAGGCCATCTTCCCGAAGGGGGGCATAGCGTTGGGCGCGTTCCAGGTTTTTCAGGAACATATTTAGCCGCCATCCCTT
>CALBUI010000125.1 GCA_937968125.1 uncultured Anaerolineales bacterium
TTCGGACCTCGCAATGACAGGAGGTAGGTTTTCACTATGAGCTTGCGAAGTAGCCACCTTGCTGCGGCGATTTTATAGGAGATTGCTTCGTGCCTCGCAATGACAGGAGGTAGGTTTTCACTATGAGCTTGCGAAGTAGCCACCTTGCTGCGGCGATTGTGTAGGAGATTGCTTCGTGCCTCGCAATGACAGGTGGTAGTTTGTCACTGCGAGCTTGCGAAGCAGTCTCCTTGCGACTATGTAGGGGATTGCTTCGCTACGCAGGCTTCGCTCGCAATGACACAGGATATGGGATTGTTACATATTGTTGAGGGCGAGGGTTAAGAAAATAAAAAATATTGCAACGAATGCCACTAGGGCGATCCCGGAGAATAGGATCGCGGCTCGCAAGCTCCATCTCCGGAGGCTGTAGATGAAGATGGCAGCTACAGAAATGAGTGCAACCAGGACGAAAAGCGCGGAAAAAGGCACTCAGGCCTCCATGCGCTCAAGCAGGTGGGTTGCGGCGGAGGAGGCAGGCCCACCCAGGGACTGCACCAGAGCCCGCTGAGCTTCTGAGACCTGGTTGTCTCCAGCCTGGCCGCGCAGCTGCAAGACTGCTTCCACCACCTGGTAGACGCCCGTCGCGCCGCCAGGGTTGCCGCGGGCTTTCAAGCCTCCAAAGGTGGAGATGGGCAGCGAACCATCCAGGTTAAGGGCGCCATCCTGGGCTAACTTCCAGCCCTGGCCTCGTTCAGCAAACCCAGCTGCCTCAAGGGAGAGGGCGGCAAAAATCGAGTAGGCATCGAAGAGCTCGAATAAATCGATATCAGCAGGTAATATGCCTGCCTGCCGGCAAGCGCGTTCGGCCGAGAGGCGCGCAGCCTGGAAGGTGAGTGGATCGGACCGGTCGTGCAGGGCAAGCGTATCAGTGACCGAGCTCGAACCGGAAACACGCACCAATGGGTGGGAGAAGGACGAGGGCAAAAGGTCGCGCCTGGTGATCAGCAAGGCAGCTGAACCATCCGCACCGGGGGCCACATCAAACATATTCAATGGTCCGCTGATGGTCCCAGCGCGCTGATAGGACGCGGCTTTGATCGCCCGGCGGAACATGGCATTGGGATTGCTGACCCCGTTGGCATGGGCGACTACTGGGAAGCCGGCAAAACTATCATGACTGACATCGAACTCATGCATATAGCGGCGCATCAGCAGGGCTGATTGGGCAGTGGGTGTCAACCCTTGCACGGCCTCGTAATCGCTGTCGACGGCGGTAGATATGGCGGCTTCAACCCCGCTGCCGGTTTTGTCGGTCAGCTTCTCAACCCCGCAGACCAGGGCGGCATCCGCAGCTCCTGCAGCGACCATCATGTAGGCCTGGCGCAGGGCTAACCCACCGGAAGCGCCGGCACCTTCGATCGCGACCGCTTCTATTGCGGTCAATCCTGCGAAATCAGCGATCAAAGTGCCCAGGTGCGCCTGCCCGGAAAGCGCGGGGGCAAGCAGGTTGCTGACGAACAAGGCCTGGGGTTGAATGCCGCCGGAATCCTGAATGGCGGCTTCAATGGCATGCAGGGAAAGTTCTCGTAAGGAAGTATCCCAGTGTTCTCCGACCGGGGTTTGTCCAATCCCGGCAATCACGACATCGGTCATAGCTTTTCTTTTCCTTCCGCTTGGATTTACTTCATCACCAGCTTGCCGCGATAACGCGAGTAAGTGGCGTAATCAATCTCGGTCCGCCGGGCAATATAATCCTGGGTCTTTGGGGCTCGATCACGGCGTTCGTCAACCGCGCCGGTGATCTCAATGTCAAAGGCATCCGAACCAGCGCCGGAACCGAAGGAAACCAACAGAATGCGATCGCCTGGTTCGGCGATATCCAGAACAGCCGAGAGGCCGATGATGGCCGCGCCGGCATAGGTGTTGCCAATCAGCGGTACGAGCAGACCAGGCTCGATCTGTTCGGAGGTAAAACCGAGCATCTTTCCCGCTCGCTGGGGAAACTTGGCGTTGGGCTGGTGGAAAACGGCATACTTGTAATCATCCGAGGTAGTGCCCATGGCTGTCATCAGCTCTTTGGCGGCCTGGGTGATGTGGGCGAAGTAGGCTGGTTCACCGGTGAAGCGCTGCCCGTGTTCGGGATACTTCTGGTATGCCCGTCGCCAGAAGTCGGGGGTATCGGTGACATATGAGTAGGTGGCGTTGATCACTGCCAGGGATTCTTCTGCCGCACCTAGCAAGTAGGCAGCGCCACCCGCGGCGGCGGTATATTCTAAAGCATCACCCGGCTTCCCCTGGGCTATATCCATGCCGATGGCCATGGCGTAAGGCGCCATTCCCGAACCGACGAAACCGATGGCGGCGACCATGGCTTCTGTGCCAGCCTTACAGGCGAACTGCCAATCGGCAGCCTGGACGTCAGGCACGGCACCGATAGCTTCGGCCACGATGGTTGAGGTCGGTTTGACAGCATAGGGATGTGATTCTGAGCCGACCCACACGGCGCGCAGCTGATCTGGATCGATATCGGAGCGAGCCAGGGCATTACGGGCGGCTTCGATCGACATCGTGGCGACATCTTCATCGATGCCAGCCACAGCTTTTTCTTTGACCGGCAGACCGCCCACCCCATCGGTCCAAATCCGGGCGACTTCCTTTGCAGGGAGGCGGTAGCGAGGCACGTAAGCCCCATAGCCGACGATCCCGACCGGATTGCCAGGTTTCAGCAGTTTCTGATCACTCATAATTTTAAATTTACTCCTTCTATTACTTGGATCCCTTCCATAGATTCAAGATCTCTTCGGCGCGGTCGATGCGCACGGTATTCTCGTCGACGAGCTGTTCGGCCAGGCGTGCGATCTGATCTCCTTCTGCGCCGGCGGCAATGGCTACCTGCCGGGCATGGAGGGACATGTGACCACGCTGAATGCCTTCTGTTGCCAGGGCACGCAGAGCGGCCAGGTTTTGGGCCAGACCGACGGAAACGATGATCTCTGCCAGTTCGGCAGCAGTATTAACGCCCATCAACTTCAAGGCTGCCCGGGCAGAGGGATGAACCTTGGTAGCGCCACCGACGATACCCACCGCCATGGGCATTTCCAATGAACCGACCAGATTGCCCTGGTCATCTTCAGACCAGGTGCTCAGGCTGGTGTACTGCCCATCCTTGACAGCATAGGCATGTGCACCAGCCTCTATGGCTCGCCAGTCGTTGCCAGTGGCGATGACCACTGCATCGACTCCATTCATGATACCTTTATTATGGGTCGCGGCCCGGTAAGAATCAGCGGCGGCAAAAGCCCAGGCTTCAATTACACCCTGGCGGACCTGGACACCACCGTAATCTTCAAAAGCAAGTTCAGAAAGGGGGATGCTGCAGGTTGCCCGGGCTAAGCGCCGGTCGGCGAGGTTGGACAAGATGCGCAGGTGTACCCGGCCGCCGGTGGTCGATTCTACCAGAGGAGCGAGCCGTTCGACTGCGGTATTGACTGCATTGGCGCCCATCGCATCCCGTACATCATAGATCAGGTGCAGGACCAGGAATTGCCCAATGGGCGAATCTTCGATCAAGCGCACCTCTAAATCCCGAGGCCCACCACCCAACTTTTCCAGTACCGGATCAACTTGCGAGGCTTCAGCCAACAAGCGCTCCTTCTCGGCTAATAGGGCCTGCTGAGCGGATTGGAGGTCGGGCACATCAAGGACCTGCATTTGACCGATCATTTCTGGTGGGGTGGTGCTGGCAGTAAAGCCGCCTCCCGCACGAGCGAGCTTTGCCATAAACGATGCTCCCGCGACCACGGAGGGTTCTTCGATCGCCATCGGCACCAGAACCTGGCGACCATTGACTACAAAATTAAGGGCGATCCCCAACGGCAGAGCGTGGGCGCCGACCACGTTCTCGATCATATGGTCAGCCTGGTCCGCACCTAAACCGGCTTCACCAGTCAAAGCGGCCAGCTCATCCGGGGTCAACGGAGACTGATCCTGAAGCATTACTCGTCGTGCTTCCAAGGATAGGTTGTAAAAACCAGGTAAGCGGGAACTGTGTTCAGGGGAGGTCATATTGGTTGATCCTTTCACCTCGAATTCAATTTTTATTCGTTTTTTGCTAGCAAAAACTATCAAATCAGCGAATTCGGAGAAACTGGGGTAAAATTAAAAATCAGTAACAACTCATGGTAGTGCTAACACGCGAACAGCTTGAGGAACGCTTATCAACCCTACACCAGGCCAGCCTGGAGCTGGTAGGCGTTCTTTCTTTAGACGAGGTGCTGCAGCGCATCGTAGATATGGCGCGGGCACAGGCCGGGGCACGTTATGCAGCCCTGGGCATGATCGGGGAAGACGGGAAGATAGAGCGCTTTATCCCGGCGGGGATGACGACTGAGCAGGTCAAACATATTGGCGATCTACCAGTAGGGAATGGGATGCTGGGGGCAGTGATGGTGGAGAAGGGCGCGATCCGCATCCCGGAAATTGCAGAGGATCCACGCAGCGGAGGTTTTCCAGCGCATCACCCGGAGATGCACCCGTTTCTGGGAGTGCCGATCATCTCCGGCGACCGTTTACTCGGATTGATATACCTAACGGACAAAGAAGACCATTTCGAATTTACTGATTCAGATGAACGGGTGATCGAGATCCTGGCTGCCTACGCTGCCGTGGCGATCAGCAATGCCAAACTGTATCAAGATGTCGTCGATCGGGACGAATCCTTGATGAAACGCAACCAGGACCTGGCCTTGATCAATAACATGGCCGCGGCAGTGACCAGTTCACTCGAAATAGACAACATCCTACAACAAGCACTGGAACGGGTTTTAGATTACCTGGATGTTGAAGCGGGGGAGATATTCCTGGCCGATGAAAACGGGCAGGCCTTTCGGCTGGCGAATCATCTTGGCGATATCGTTAAATCATTTTGGACCAGGGATAGTTTCTCGCTGGGGGAGGGACCGATCGGCCAGGTTGCCGAGAACGGAAGGCCGATGGTCAGCATCGACCCGGAAAGAGAGGTGGGTTATTTCCGGACAGAGGTGATTGAATCGGGATTATGCTGCGTAGCCTGTATCCCTATGGCAACCCGGGGAAGCGTGGTGGGGGTGATGTGCGTGGCAGCCAAAGAGCCGCAAAATTTTGATGAGCGTGTGCTAGATTTAATGGGCTCTATTGGGACCTGGGCGGCGTTATCGATCGAGAACGTGCGCCTGGGGCGCCAGTCGCGGCGTCTGGCGGTGCTGGAGGAGCGAGAACGGATTGGCATGGACCTGCATGACGGCATCATCCAATCGATTTACGCGGTTGGATTGGCACTGGACTATGCCCGGGGCACGCTGGACGCTGAACCGGACGCGGCGCGCAGCAAGATCAACCAGGCCATCGAGGGTCTGGATACCACGATCCGTGATATTCGCTCCTATATCCTGGACCTGCGCCCACGCCAGTTTCGCGGTGAAGACCTGATGGAAGGCCTGGAGCAGCTGGTCGAGGAGTTCAACGCCAATTCACGTTCACAGGCGATCTTAATTGGACCAAGAAATGGGTTAGATGGCCTGCCGACTGCAAACGCCACGACCTTGTTCCATATCTGCCAGGAGGCGCTGGCAAATGCGGCCAAGCATGCCAAGGCAGGCCTGGTGGACGTGCGCCTGCTGACCTCCGATGAGCGTATAATCATGGAAGTGACCGATGACGGTTTGGGATTCGATTTACGGAAGATGAGAGCCACCCTTGGTCATGGCCTGTCCAATATGCATTTCCGGGCTCAAAAAGTGGGTGGGGATGTCGAGATCAATTCTGAACCTGGCAGCGGGACGTCGGTGGTAGCCTGGGTACCGCGCTATACATAACAAATCATCATCTTGTATCGCAAAACTATTGTGAAAATATGGGGGAAGGATCTATCAGGTTGTTCCATTTCTGATTTAGAACATGAAGATCATCAGCAGCCGCACCAATTCTAGAATCAAATCGGCGCGGGCACTGCGCCAGCGGAAGGCACGCGAGTCCAGCAGGACATTCCTGGTGGAAGGCATTCACAACGTGGGTGCTGCAGTTGAGGCTGGAGCGGTGATCCAAGAGATTTATTATGCTCCAGACCTGCTCAAGAGCCAATTTGGACTCGAGACAGTTGAAGATGCAACAAAGAGGGGGGTGCCGTGCTACCCGACCACGGTGGAGGTATTCAACTCTCTAGCGAGTAAAGAGAATCCACAGGGCCTCCTGGCGGTGGTGCGCCAACGCGAGGAGAAAATCGACGATCTCAACCCGGACAATTATCCTTGGGGAGTAGCCTGTGTGGCGCCGCAAGACCCAGGTAATGTGGGCACAATTCTGCGCACGATCGATGCGGTCGGGGCGAGCGGCTTAATATTGCTGGAGGGCGGTGTTGACCCGTACCACCCGACCGCGGTGCGGGCCAGCATGGGCGCCCTCTTCCGCTACCCGGTGGTGAGGGTCTCATTTGATGAATTCAAACAATGGGTCAAGGAACACAACTACCAGGTTTACGGCACATCGGCTCATGGTGCAGTCAATTATCTGGAAGTTGAAGGATATGCACACCCGGCGATCCTGTTAATGGGGGATGAAAGGCAGGGTTTAACATCCGAACAAAGCGAAATTTGTAAGGAGATCCTGCGCTTACCCATGCACGGGCAGGTGTCGTCACTCAATTTAGCTGTGGCGGCGGGGGTGTTGCTTTATGCGATGCTGGAGAGATTTGAAGAATAGAACGTGCGACGCAATTCGAAATCATGTCCTGAGTGAAATTGCATTCTGAATGCAGTGAAGGGCGAAGGAACTCATTTGCGTCGTGACATGTCTAAGGAACCGGGTTTCTCTGAGAAACCCGGTTCCTAGTTAGATTTTATATGTTAATCGATCTTGAAGTTGAAGTCACCCCGGTCAGGTGAATCGTCGATGTGGATTTTTTCGATGGAGCGCTCTCCAGGGTTGGGGGGCTTGCCATCACACTGGGTGAAAACCAGGGTAGTCCGGTGGGTTATGTCCACCGAGCCAGTCGCAGTCTTGCCACAGGAAACGGTCGTGTGGGAGTAGACGTCCCTGGGGACAGTGAAGTCCTTTTCCTTACCGGCGAGGACTTCCAGCCAGAAGACGGATTGCTTATCCGAAGAAAGCAGGCTGACCCAAACCACTTTATCTGTCTTGTTCTTGATGGTCAGTCCGACCAGGTCGCTGGCGGCGGAGGCGGAAATAACGCTGATTGCAAGGGCAACCAGGAGCGCCAGTGCCAGGATGAGGATGAATTTCTTTTTCATTTGAATCTCCTTTGATTATGGGATCTTATGCGGAGTTTTGTTTTTGAGGTTGATTTTATTATATGATCATCTTTTCCCCCCGTCCAGCACAAGAGAATGAGTAATAGGTTCTAGGTTGGAGGAGGATATGGAGTTAGCCTTAGTTCGACAGAATCTGATGGAAGGGTGAAGCAAACGGAAGAATGATCTTAACTCCAAGATCGGATAAATTTGCCCCGCATCAAGTGCGGGACAGGCTTGTGCCCCTACCGAGGGTGAAATCTTTTAAGAGGATGTTTGGGAAAAAGGGGACATGACACTTATTCCCAGGTTACGTCGCCGTATAGTTTTGATGACCAGCCTCGGGCGACGAAGGACTCGAAGGCTGGGCGCTCTGCGCCGATTGTGCCGCTGGGGCCGTGACCGGGATAGAAGCGAGTTTCATCCGGCCATTTGAAGACTATCTCCTGCATGGTGCGCATAGTGGTGGCGAACTCATCGCTCGACCAGGTCTTGCCGGGTCCGCCGACGAAGATGGTGTCACCGACCAGGATGCGCCCATCGCCCAGGTCCAAACAGGTCAGGCCAGGGGTATGACCTGGGGTGTGGATGGCGCGTAACTGCTGGGAGCCGATGGGGATGACCTGGTTGTCTTGGAGGGGATGATCGAAATCCAGTTTGAATTTATCAGCATCTAATGGATTTAGATAAACCGGGGCATTGGTGGAGGACTTAACTTCGCTCAATGCGCCTACATGGTCAGCATGGCCATGCGTGACCAGGATCGCCGCAACCTGCGTTCCCTCCACCTGTGAAAGGATCTCCTCTGCATCCGTGCCGGGATCAATGATAGCGTTGGTATTTGTGGTTTCATCGACGATGATGTAAGCATTCATCGGCCAGGGTCCGACCGTCAAAGTGATCAAATTGAGGGACATCTTCTCTCCTAATTTGTCGAGCCTGATTTAGTAACCAAGGTCGAGATCTACCAGGTTTTGAGTTGGGGTGCCATTCTGCAGAGCATTAAGCAGCTCAGCTAGATGCTCCATGCGCAAGCGCTCTGTACCCCTGGAACCGCCGCCGCGATGCGGGCTCATGACAATGTTGTCCAATTCGTGGTAAGGATGATCAGCAGGCGGGGTATCCTGCCGCTCTTCTTCTGTGGTTGGGTAGTTGTACCAGACATCCAGCCCCGCGGCGCTAAGTGTGCCATCCTGGAGAGCCTGGTAGAGGGCAGCTTGGTCGACGATAGGACCGCGGCCGATGTTCACCAGGATGCCGCCCGAGATCATCGCGGCTAACCGATTTGCGCCGATCAAGCCCTCTGTCTCGGAGGTGATTGGCAAGGTGATGATCAAGGCATTCGCACGCGGGAGAAGCTGATCCAGATCCTGTGGAGGATGAACTTCGGCTTTGAGATCAGGAAGGAGAGGTGCTCCAGTATTTCGCCGGAGGCCGATCACCTCCATCCCTAAAGCCTGGCAAAAGCGTCCAACCCGCTGCCCGATGTGACCGAAACCCAGGATTAGGGCGCACTTGCCCTCCATGAGCAGGGAGGGGTTGGTCTGGTAGCGGGGAGTCCAGTTGGATTCCCGGAAGGTACGATCGATGGGTACCAGGAATTTAGCCGCGGCCATCAGCAAGGCGATGGTCATTTCGGCAGTGGGAGCGGCATTGTGGTGCAGGTTAAAGACCTTGATCCCGGGGAAATCTGCTAACAGGGTACGGGTGGCCAGCGGTACGCCAGCATAGGGGATGATCAGGGTATCGAGATTTGGGCTGGCCTGCAGCTGTTCTAGCGTGGGCGTGCCGTTGATCAGAACCTGGTATTCAGCTGCGGAGGATATTTCCTGGCCTGCAGAAAGCTGGATATCGTTCTCCAATCCGGTACGTAAAATTTCCAATGTCTTAGTCTGGGGGTCGATGTAGTAGTGAACGTTAAGGGTCATAGCGGCAATTATAACCAGGGAAAAGCGTTAATCGTGTACCGAAAACTCAAACTTGAAATTGCTATTAACTATTCAAATTGAAAATAGCTGCCAAATAATATTATTCAATAGTAATTTTAATATAATTGATAATGATATTGACAAAATTGAAAATCAGGTATTATTGTTGAATATTCTTAGTTGTTTTGTAATGAATGGTATGAAAGTGGAGGACGAATGATAACAGCAGAATGGAATGACACCAACTGGAAGGCGCGATTCTTCACTATCTGGGGGGGACAGGCGATCTCATTGTTCGGCAGCCGGCTGGTCCAATTTGCTCTCATCTGGTGGCTGACCCAAGAGACCGGCTCGGCAACCGTACTGGCAATCGCCTCCTTGATTGGTCTCCTGACGACGGTCATCCTGGGGCCATTTATCGGTGCACTGGTCGATCGGTGGAAGAGACGCCAGGTGATTTTGATCGTCGATACTGC
>CALBUI010000126.1 GCA_937968125.1 uncultured Anaerolineales bacterium
CCTACCCGTTCAGGTCCGCTGTTGTCATGGGGCAGCAATCCCATGTTAACCAGGAAACTTGTCCCAAGTCATTTGGGACAAGTTTGAAAGAGTTTAAAGTTTATCTAGCTACCGGACACTTTTAAAACTGGGCTCAATTGAGCACTTTGAGAGACATAAATCAACACTTGTAGGTCTATTTTGAGTGACAATATTCATCGTACAATCAAAAAAATGCACACAAAACTGCGATTGAAACTTATTTCGACCGATTTTTCGTTCATTCAAGTGAGTCCTGGGCCTGTCAAAGAGTATCTTCATAACTTTGTACCGCAAACTGTCCGGTAGCTAGAAGTTTATTGAAACACAAAATTGGAAATAAATCCTGGTAGGGGCGAAGCAACCACGAGCAGGCATTTTTTATGGACTAATCATGGATTAGTGGTTGCTTCGCCCTGTCAGACGCTGATTCAATTATCATATCGATTGCAATTAATTAATCCGCGGCTGCGGTACTCAGATCGGCCTCAAGTGGTGTCTTTTCGTCCACTTCCTCCCCGGTCAAGCGGGACCACATATTTGGCGATAGGAACAGCACCACCAGCACCAGGCTGATGATGGGCGCCAGGGCGAACAAGGAAAATCGACCCAAATTAATTGCGGTGGCATAAGCGAGTGGTATTCCCACGGCCAGCTCGATGCTTCCGGAAACTAGACCCAGGACCCGCATCCATTCTTTTGGCTTGAGCAGTATACCCACGGTAACCACTCCCCATCCGATCATCGCGGCCCAATGCAAACGCTGGACCAACACGAAGAGCGGGGATCCGATGGTGATGATGCGGCTGGTGCTCGAAACACCGTTCATAAAACAGGTGATGTAAGCTAACCCGGTCAACAGGGCAAGTAAGGTAATGCTCCACGACACCCGGCCAACACCCCTGGCAAACAAGAAGTACAGGATCAGATAAGGCCAAAAGAGAGTGAAATAGATCGGTGGCAATCCAGCGGCCATATATGGCACGTTGATGAACCAGCTGCCTAGTAACGCCAAGGTGATGGCGATCATTGACAGCAGGAATCCCCAGCGGGCTTTCGTGAAAAATCCGTAAGCGCTGACCGCGAACAGCACGCCTGCCAGAATGCCCAAATCTGCCAGGGTTGGGTGGATGTATTTCAAGAGGATCTCGCAGCCAGGTTCGGCGGATTCGGCGGCCATTCCGATCCGGTACCAGTTGAGGAACAAGGCATAATGCCCGACGATGCCGATCAGGGCGCCAAATATGGCCAGAAAGCCACCTAACTTATAGTTCATTTTCATTGAAATCTCCTTAGATTGGTTGGTGATTAAGCTATCTCTCTGAAACAACTTTCAAAGTGGTTAAAAACCTGCCCTGAATTGCAGGTGTCTTGTGCCCATTTAACGCCCACAAGGGGCATTGTTTATAAATGCGACCATGAAATAGGAAAATGAAGTATTTGTTTTATTCTTCTCCCGTGTGGCATGAGCAGCCCTGGTAGTAAGGCTCATCATTGTGCGCCGCCACATAAACCACGGTATCTGGTGCAATGATGAGTTCACAACCCTCCAAAAAGGTGGGATTTTCTTCCCATGCAAGGATCTGAATCTGGCAGGGCACAT
The DNA here is from genome assembly GCA_937968125.1 of uncultured Anaerolineales bacterium. Lineage (GTDB taxonomy): Bacteria > Chloroflexota > Anaerolineae > Anaerolineales > UBA4823 > PFL25. The sequence goes on from CALBUI010000126.1 coordinate 1,622, forward strand.
AAACCGTTCCCTGCCAAGTGTCGTTGCACAATGCCCCGCCGATCACTTTGTCAACCTGAATTTCCTTGCCCTTGATTTCTACCAGCTGAGGTTCGATATTCGGATTTCCATGAGAAGGTGCAAGTTCGACTGAGCCGAGATCAGCGAGATAGGAAATGCTCTCAGGGGGGCAGGCTGGTTCCGCAGATTGGCAGCCTGAAATCAATATTAGCAGCAGAAGTGTTGACAAGGAAAGCAGGTACTTCATTCAAAATCCACCAACGTTTATTGTTTGTATGTGAAAGATAGCACTAACTGATTGTTCAGTCTTTGCCTTAAGTAAAATCAAGTGACATCAAACCAATTTCGAGGCATAATTGAATTAGCAATTAGATAGGAGAAATACGGTGAAAACTTTGTCCAAATTTTTTACTTCTGAACCGTTATTTTCCGGGCTGGGTCAATCTATCCAGGATGAACTGGTCCGCTGCGCGATCCCCAAATCATACAAATCTCAGGAGATTATTATCCACCAGGAAGATGTCTGGCCGTATATCTTCCTTGTCGAGCAGGGAGAGATTCACGCCATCAAGGAGTCACGGGAGGGGCGGGCTTTTATCGCTACCACTTTAAAATCCGGGGATGTTTTCTGGGGTCTGGCTTTCTTTATTTCGCAGGCACCCACGCCGGTAATGCTGCAGGCCAAGGCAGAAACGAAAATTTATCTATGGGACCGGGATTACCTGGTTCCGATTATCATGGGGAATGGGGATATGTCCTGGCGATTATGCCAGCTGATGATCAGCCGCATGCAGCTGGCCAGCGTCATTGTTGAGGACCTGGCTTTCCAACCCGTCATGGGGCGCTTAGCCGGCCTGATTTTAAACGAGTTTGGTGATGCCGAAGATGAGTTTAAGACCCGGGAGCTGACCCTGGAAGAGATGGCTTCCCGGATAGGCACAACGCGGGAGATGGTTTGTCGCCATCTATACCGGTTTGCAGAAAAGGGGGCGATTCAAATTAATCGTACCGAACTGAAGATAACAGATAGGGAGCAATTAAAGATTCAAGCTCAGAAATGAGGTCAGCCAACCAGCACCAACCAGGCTATCGGAAGCATTGCCACCCACATCCTGACCCATGTTCTTAAATAACGATAATCTTCCACCAGGAATAGATACCTGCTGGGAAGGTAAAACACGACAAATAATAAAGATAGTCCTACCAGCAGCACTATCGCGCGTGGTGAGAATCCAATTCCCCTGGATGGTTCCAGTTCAAGGTACCAGGACTCCCAGAAGAAGCGGGTGATTATGCTAACAGAGATCAGAAGCAACCCGTCTGCCAGCGCTTCTTGTAGGATAGAATGCTGGGCGGTCTCCGGTAGAGACTCACCAGGTCGTTTTCCCGCTCGCCACACGGAAAAGGTGAGGATAGCTGCGATCACGAGTGATATTACCACCCAGAGATCTTCCCCGGATGCGGATCGATCGACCAGATTAACGATGCCCAGCAAGTCCATCGCCAGCAAACAAACCACAGAGAACAGGATGAAATGGAAGAAGAGCAGCACATCCATGAATTTATCCAGGATGCCCTTCCCAGACCTGCTTGGTTTTTTCCAAAGACGTTGTTTCAGTGGGCTTGATTTCAGGATCGCGCCAAATAGCTGGGCAACGATGGCCAGAGCCATCAATAATCCAACGGTTCTATCAGGTAGATCCTCTGTCTGGTCCAAAATTGACATCGCGAAGATGATATTACCTGCCAGAACAGCAAGATCAAATATAAAACCGTGAATTGCATTTGGAGTGGTTGGGATGGTGTATTTTTGGATTCTGTTCATCTACCCTATACAGGCAGAAAAGTTGGGTTTTGCTATTGATTTTACTGCCTTCAGGATAGATTAACGACGGGGGGCTAAATTCGTTTCACGAACTACCAATATCGAATGCCTAGTATCCTGTATCTAATAAAATGACCCGAATCATCAAGCAAACCAGAGGAATTAATTTCGACTTCATTAGCCAACCTCAACCTGTTGAGAGAGCTGCTCGATCGTATTTTCGACATAGTATTCACCCTCAATAGATATCTCAATCGCTTCATTCGGGCAAATCTCAACACAGCGCCCACAGCCACGGCAGTGATTGCTAATCTCGGCCTGGTCATCAACCAGCTGGATCGCATCCACAAAGCAGCTTCCCTCAGTGCATTCCCCACAGCCAAGACAATTCTCTGTGACCTGGACGCTGACGCCCGGCAGGCGGTTTATTTTGGAGCTGATCTGGGGGGTTATCTCCGGCAGTACTTTCCATAAACAGCAGCATGGGCAGCAGTTGCAGATGGTCATCAAGTTCTCACCTGGACCTGCGCCCAGCCAGATTGCATCCAGCTTATTGCGCCCGACCATGTGCACCAGGCCGGCTTCGCGGCAGCGCTGGATATGCTCGTGAGCCTCATCCTTTGAGACCAGCTGCCCTAAGCGAGGATTGATCTGCATCACAGCCTCTCCCAGGAACAGGCATCCCATCTGCTGTGAGTAATCCTCACAATCATTTCCCTCTCTGCACAGGCAGAAATCCATCACCCAGTGGTGGCTGGCGTTGTTGATGAAGTGTTCGACGATCTTGGAAGGTAGGACGTAATCCCCTGGATTTGAGATTGGTTCGTTGATTTTAATTGAGCGGTCAGTCGGCAAATAGACTATATCGTCGCTGTGGAAGAAACCATAGTCGACCAGATCCCCCAATATGGGCAGATTTGTCAGCCGGGCCAGCCAAAATCGCTGCGGAAAAGCTTTCTTGATCAGGTTGACAAACCAAACAGGGCGGGCCAATTCTCCCTCTCCAATGAAAATTTTCACAATTCTACACTATCGGCTTGGACAAAGCAAATCCACAAGTTAACTGTAAACGAGATAAAACCATGCTCGGTTTAATATTTATAGTTTTTTAACCGTATTTGTCAGTACCTACATCATGAAAACCATCAAAACACCCTCTCCAAGAATGGGAGAGGGTTGAGCCTGTCCCGGGCTTGTCCCGGGAGGTGAGGGTGAAAATAAAACCTCAATTAAGTATTAAACTGAATTGGAGAGCTTTCAAGATCGGCTCTTGACTTCGCAAACACCTTGTCCAGGATGATGCTGATCAGAACCATCCCTGTCAAATACCAGGGCACCCACCAGTTGAGCTCATCGGAAGTCAGCCCGGCAAGTTTCAGATAAGCAATTAGCCCCCAACAAGAGACAAAACCAGCATACAAGACCCATCTCGATGGCCTGGGGAAGTCCCGATAAAGATAACTGGTTAATAAGGGGATCAAGAGCACAAAATCCCAGCTCCATACATAAGGCGTGATCAGCGTTGTCAGTGCTAAGCTCCATACCACTGCTTCCCATTTAGGTAATTTCGCCCACAGCCAGAGATTTACCCCAAATGCTGCCAGGAGTAGCAGCCACCACAGCACTGTTCCAAAGTTATTGAACGCCGCCCGCAAGATGAATAATGAGGATGGATGCGCCCAGGTCGGATTGCCCAGCAAGTTGCCCACGAAATCCGGTATCCACTGAGGGTAAATGGCGAACAGCGGTAGGCTAGTGATCCCGATCCCAAGAATTGTATAGAAGATGATCTTGAATACTTGGGAGAACCCATTTTCCCTGAGATAAGCGAGGAGATAACCTGGCAAAATGAAGATCGCCAGTTGGGGTTTGGACAAAAATACTGCGATCAAAATTCCTATCATTAACGGGTGTAGTTTGCGATCGAAATTCGCGAGAACCAAAACAGCCAGGCAAACTAAAATCGTAATCTGCCCCAAGGAAAAATGAGAGATAGTTGGCGGAAAGATGAAAGCCATCATTAGCGTCACTACAAACAGCAATTTTGGTGGCTGTTTCTGGCTCGAGCTGATCCATACAATGGCGATCAACGCGACCAGGTTGATCGCCCACCAGAGATTGCTGGCTTGTTGTAGAGGTAGGAATCCAAGAGGCCAGAAAACGCCGATGACAACTGGCATCCAGATCGCAGTGCCCAGCTCATAAATCACGCTGATGTTATAGGGGCTTTGACCTTGCAGCAGTAAATATGAGGGCGCCCAAAGATTGTTCCTGAAATCCCACCCGGCCGGGTATGGAAAACTCGAGACGAACAGCGCCAACAAAACCAGGATGGTGCCAACCAGGATTGCCAATAAGAATCTGGGTGATAAGACTACCCCAGCCAACTTTTCCTTGACCACACCAGCATTCATCGCATTAATTCACTTTTACTGGAGAGTGGCTGTCGCGCATTTCTATGATCTCGGATGGCTGGTAGAAATACATACTTGTTATTCCAATCAGCAGGATTAATGGGGGGATTAAGTCCCAGTAGTCGAAGAATTTGAAGGAAATCATCAGCACAGAGCTTTGGATGAAGAAAGAGGCCCAAGAGGGGACAAACGCCAGGGTTGACGAAAAACTTTGCTGGCTGGTATATGGAGATAAAAACATCGATACCAGCAGCAGGCTGGCTAACGTGTGGTCCTTACTCCACTTTCTCCGTTTCCATTTCATGAAGCTGAACAGGGTTGTGAATGAGAAAAATAAGATCGCGACAGCTACCGCAGGGGAGAGGAAGCTGGTCAGCGAGATATTATTGATCGACCACCAGTACTCGTTTTGGGGTGTCGCATTGACCAGGTTGTTGATCCACTGCAGGAATAAAGGCGGGGATCCGATGAGGCTGATGGGGATGACCACCAAGGCGACGATCATCAGGGGTTTCACAAGACTCCGCCAATCGCTCCGGCTGGTCCACAGCAGGTAAGGCCAGACGAGCACTGCTCCCTGGGGTTTTAGGATAAGAATCGACAGCGCTGCTCCACGTCCAAGCGTCTGCCACCTGGATCCCTGGACGCTTTCCCATAGCACGATCGGCAGCACCAAGGCCAGGATATCCATATTGCTCTTGGACATTGTTACCAGGAAAAAAGGGCTCAGTCCGATCGCCAGGAACTTCGAGAGCGACCAATTGCGCCGATAGGATGACCAGCCGATCACCAGCACGGAAAATACCCTGGCTCCCTCTGCATGCATTAGATAGTATGGCGCCATCAGGATCAGGCCCCAGGGAGGGTAGACCTTGCTCGGGTCGCTGTACACATCCAATCCGGCAGACCACAAATTCTCCGTGTTGAGCTGCCAATCGACCGGCTGCATCTGGGGGATGAAGATGTAAAGGAAA
>CALBUI010000127.1 GCA_937968125.1 uncultured Anaerolineales bacterium
AGCAAGTCTTGCATATTGGAGTCGACATCGGGGGTACTTTCACAGACTTTGTCATTTTCAATCCTGAAAGTGGGGACTTGCATACCCACAAAAGGTTGTCTACTCCCGAAAATCCAGCCGAGGCTGTGTTAGAAGGTTTGAAAAATCTTTTAACTGAGCATGAGATAAACCCCGCTAATATCATCATCACGCATGGTTCAACTGTAGCAACCAATGCTCTTCTTGAAAGGAAAGGTTCCCGGACGGCACTCGTGACCACCAAAGGATTTCGAGACGTGATCCAGATTGGACGCCAGGATCGACCTGAACTTTACACTTTATCAGTGACACCTCGCCCCCAGCTGATCCCAAGGGATTTACGTTTCGAAGTAGATGAACGGGTAAATCATCTGGGTGAAATCCTCATTCCATTGGATACTAAGCAAATATCCGCACTGCTCCCCAAATTTGAACGTGAAAGTGTAGAAGCCGTCGCCGTATGCTTGCTATTCTCCTTTATTTCACCAGGACACGAACGAGCAATTGCTAAGAATCTGGCGGATGAAGGCTACTTCATATCTGTTTCAAGTGAGATTCTACCGGAATACCGGGAATACGAGCGCACCAGTACAACAGTGATAAATGCATTTGTTTCTCCTGTACTGGACCGTTATCTTGGATCCTTAGAGGAAACACTATCAGAGAATTCAGATTCTTCTCACCTGAGGATCATGCAATCGAATGGCGGCATTATTGGCTTGGATGAAGCTCGCCAGTCCGGGGTGCGCTGCATCCTTTCAGGCCCAGCTGGCGGTGTAGTTGCGGCCACTTATGTGGGAAAGACTGCACAGGTTGATAAGGGGACCCAGGATTCTGACCACGATTCGTCCGCTAAACTGAGTCTGATTTCTTTCGACATGGGCGGAACATCGACAGATGTATCTCTGATCGATAGAGCGCCTATCATATCTACAGAATCCAATGTTGGTGGTTATCCGATCGGAATACCCGTTCTGGATATTCATACAATCGGGGCTGGAGGTGGCTCTATAGCCAGAATGGATGAAGGAGGTGCCTTACGAGTTGGTCCTGAAAGTTCTGGCGCGGATCCAGGGCCGGCCTGTTATGGTAAGGGCGATCTACCGACCGTAACAGATGCAAATGTAGTCCTGGGTAGACTGCCAATTGATTATTTTCTGGGTGGAGAAATCCGTCTGGACATGAATCGAGCACAGAGTGTTATGAATAAGTTGGGAAAGGATATTGACTTAGACCATGTGAAATCAGCTCTCGGTGTGATTGAAGTTATCAATGCTCATATGGTGCGCGCTATCAGGCTTGTATCCGTTGAACGAGGTTATGATCCCGAAGATTTTGCATTACTTTCCTTTGGTGGTGCGGGGGGCTTGCACGCCTGCGATTTGGCCAGGCAGTTGGGAATTCCCAAAGTGATTATCCCCCCGATGGCTTCCACACTCTCCGCGCTTGGCATGCTTTCTGCTGATGTGATCAAAGATTATTCACAAACGGTGATGCTCCCAGGAGTTACACCTCCAACCCAAATACATGATGCATTTGGCGCTATTGAGCAGAAAGGGTACCAGGATATTCTCAATGAGGGTTTTACCTCAGGTGATATCATCCTGGAGCGAACCTTGGATATACGTTATCTTGGTCAGTCTTATGAACTAAATGTCCCCTTCAGTGAAAATTATCTTGCTGACTTCCATCGTGCGCATCAAGAAATGTATGCATATTCACGTGAAGAGTCTGAGGTTGAACTGGTGAATATCCGTCTTCGAGCGATTGGAAAGATCGATCCACCTCAAATAAATGTGTTACCCCTTGGCGATAAGGAGCCAGTTCAAGCATTCTTGGAAAAACGCCAGGTCTTTCTCAATGAAAAATCTGAGTCTGTACCTTTGTATCAGGGAGAATTATTGACTCATGGGAATTTGATTGTGGGTCCTGCAATCGTTGTCCGGAAGGATACTACGGTCTTACTTTCAGCGGATGATTCATTTATTGTTGATCACTTGGGAAATTTGATAATCTCAATATCCGCAAGGTGATAATCCGTTCGAGAAGAAAAACGAAATTATAAATGTCATCTGATCCAATCCGTTTAGAGGTCTTCAAACATATCTTCGCGGCAGTGGCTGAAGAGATGGGAGTGGTACTTAGGAAATCCAGTTATTCTCCTAACATCAAGGAGAGACGGGATTATTCATGCGCGGTCTTTGATCCCAACGGCAAAATGATCGCCCAGGCTGCTCACATTCCAGTTCATTTGGGATCCATGCCGCTCTCTGTCCTGGCTGCAATTGAGAGATTTCAAATCGCTGATTTCGGCGATAATTCACCAGTCGCCTCCCAAGGTTTTGCACCTGGGGATATCGTCGTCCTCAATGATCCATACCAGGGAGGGACACACCTACCGGATATCACATTCGTATCCCCAGTATTTCAAAATGTGGAAAATGAGGATTTTGGTCAAGGAAAGAAAAAACTCCATAAATTACTCGGTTTCGTAGCCAGTCGCGCGCACCACGCAGATGTCGGTGGTATGACTCCTGGCTCAATGCCAATCGCCCGAGAAATAATCCAGGAAGGTTTAATCATCCCCCCAATGAAACTTTTTGCAGCCGGGCAAAGAAATGAGGCTGCCTGGGAATTAATCCTGGCCAATGTGCGCACCCCTCAAGAGAGGGCTGGGGACTTGTGGGCCCAAATGGCAGCCAACAACCGGGGGGCGATACGCCTCAGGGAAGTTGCTGACAAATATGGGAGCCATCAAACGCATCAATATATGCAGGAGTTATTATCCTACACTGAGAAGATGACACGCCAATTATTGAAAAACATTCCTGATGGTACTTATTCCTTTGAAGATTTTCTTGACGATGATGGCATCAATGATATGCCTATTCCTATCGCAGTAACAATCACAATTTCTGATGATCAAGCGGTGGTTGATTTCACTAAATCTGCTCCCCAACAGAGTGGTAGCATCAACGCGGTGTATGCAATTACCCTGTCCGCAGTTTATTATGTCTTTCGCTGCTTAATTGGATTAGATGTACCCAACAATTCTGGCTGTCTGGCGCCGATCAAGGTCATAGCTCCACCAGGAACCGTGGTGAATGCGCTACCCCCGGCTCCTGTAGCAGGTGGAAATGTTGAAACCTCACAAAGGATTGTTGATGTATTGTTGGGTGCTTTGTCGAAGGCCGTTCCAGAATATATTCCCTCGGCTAGCCAGGGCACTATGAACAATGTCACCATCGGCGGTTGGGATGGGGATGCTGGCAGATCCTTCACATACTACGAGACGATCGGTGGCGGCACGGGAGCCAATTCTGAGGCGAATGGTCCCTCAGGGATGCACTCCCATATGACAAATACACTGAACACACCAGTCGAAGCCTTGGAATATGCCTACCCCCTGCAGGTCTTGAGATACAGTATCCGGGAGAAATCGGGTGGATCCGGGAAATTTTCAGGCGGAGAGGGCATTATCCGGGAGATCCAGACCCTAGTGGATGCCCAGGTTACCTTACTAACCGAAAGACGCCATTTTCCCCCTTATGGGCTCTCTGGTGGTAATCCTGGCTCGCTTGGAGAAAATTCAGTAATGAAAGGTGGTGAGAGCCGGTCGATTTCTGGCAAAGGCACAATTTTGCTAGGCGCAGGGGATAAGTTGGTGATTAAAACACCTGGAGGGGGTGGATATGGGACTGAGATCTAATTCTCGGAGATTCGATTGAACTCAGCCCATGCGCCGTGCCATGGTTCTCCCATCCTGTGGCGTTTTGGTACTTGAACTTTGTGAAGTTTTTGACCGGCTTCGGCTGAAGTAAGCGCGACGGTTTGCCAATCATCATTTCGGATTGCTTCTCTCATATCCTCGGCTAATTTTCCAGACCAGGCCCATTCGAGTCTGAATCGATCGGCCTTTACCCAATAATCTCGCTTTTCCCACGCTGCAACTGTGCGATCGATCGTCTCATAAATCGCTTGCAGATTCATAGCGATGAATGCAGCCAGGTCTCGAGTTTCATCCGTGACCTCTCCCTGTCGCATCAGCTCACGCACTGCCAGTACTACTTCGCGAGTCAACTTTTTTCTTTGCTTGCCAACACCATCCAGGTTGATTATCCTGGTCAATTTTCTCCTCCGAATTAACTATTTACAGCTCCGTTAATTTCAATTATCGGTCACAATTATATCTAAATTATTGACGATGGGTGAGCCACCGCTTATAATCTCACATTATCTGGGGAAGTGCTGGAATTGGCAGACAGGCGTGACTTAGGATCACGTGCCGCAAGGCGTGAGGGTTCGACTCCCTCCTTCCCCACCTATCCTGCTCCTACACGATTTTCCCAAGAATGTTTTCCAAGCAGATAAATTATCCGCTTGGATTTTTTTATTTTATTGATGGTGTTATAATCATCTGGTTATTCTACGCGCAGAGGAAAGAAAATTGAAAATCGAAACTGAACATTTAGAAGATCATCAGGTAAAACTGACTGTTGAAGTTGATTCTGATCAACTGGAAGCATCAAAGAGGAAAGCTGCGAAGAAAATCGCTAAGCGGATCAAGGTACCGGGATTCCGCCCTGGGAAAGCACCCTACCAGGTTATTCGGCGTCAAGTGGGCGATGATGCCTTATTTGAAGAGAGCCTCGAGATCCTGGTCCAGGACATCTATCCGGATATCATCCAGGAAGCAGAAATCGAACCATATGGTCCCGGCAATTTCGAAAATTTAGCCAGCCTAGATCCATTAACGCTTGAATTTGTAGTCCCATTGATGGCAGAGGTTGAGCTCAGCGAATATCAAGAGGTTCGTTTTCCCTACGAATTACCTGAAATTACGGATGAAGACGTAACAACAGTAGAAGATGATTTCCGTCAGCGACAGGCAGTGGAAGAAACTGCAGATCGCCCGGTAGAGACCGGTGATCACGCATATTTTAAGGTGTCTGCAAAACGATATGAGGAAGAAGGCGAAGCTGAGGAAGGCAATCTGATCGAAGAAAGATCATCTTCGGTAATTGTGGCGAATGAGGATGCCGATTCCTCTATGGAATGGCCATTTGACGGTTTCTCAAGAGAATTAATTGGTATGTCGACCGGCGAGGACAAGACACTGTTATATACATTTCCAGAAGATTCTCAGTTTGAGTCGCTCAGGGATGTCACCGCTGAATTCTCAATAGAGATTGAGGATGTTAAAGCCAGGATTTTACCTGAACTGGATGATGAATTTGCCCAATCTCTTGGCGAATACGAAGACTTGGAAGCACTGGAAAAGGATATTAGGGACAGCCTGGAACAACGATCTGAGGAGACTTACAACTCAGAATACGATGACCAGGTGATCGATGAGATAGTTGAAGGATCCACAATAAAATATCCACCCCAGATGCTGGAAAATGAACTAAATAATGTCATTCAGCAGTTAGAGAGTCGCCTGGCTAACCAGGGTCTCGACATGGATATTTATTTAAAAACACGCGAAATTGATGAAGAAGGTCTGCGAGAAGAGACTACCCCGGTCGCTGAAACAAGGGTCAAAAGGTCTTTGGTGCTTTTGGAAATAGCCAAGGAGGAGGATATCGAAGTCAGCGAGGTGGAGCTTCAAGAGGAAACCGAACGAACCCTTCAATCGATTACTCAATATATGTCGGAGGAAGACAAAAAGCAGTTCAATCAACCGACCGCTATGATGAATTTAGCCGGAAACATTTATGCTGAGCTGCGCATGAACCGCACCCTTGAGTACTTGCGATCTGTAGCAAAAGGCGAATCAGAGTTAGCGGTGGAGGAAGAGGAACCTGCAGAAGAAACAAGCGAGGATGGTGATGAAGAAGAGCAGACAGTCGAGATGGAGGTTGAAGAGCCGGCTGAAGCTGCTGCTGAAGAGACTGAAGAAAAGCCAGACACAGAGGTGGAAATAGAAGAGAGTGAAAGTGATGCATCTGAATCTGGTGAAAGTGAAGTGCAAACTGTGGAGGAATCTGAGGGGTAGCAGACAATACCCATATTAAACCAATAAATCAAATAATGGGGGCGAGAATAATTCTATTATGATTCTTATAGTCCTCTCTACGTAATTCCGATAAAATCGAGAAGGTGGTTAAAGCCATCCTATTAAATTTCTGATTAACAAATTAGTCCAAGGAAGGAAGAGTTTCTATGAATGTTTCGGATATAAATTCCCTCATCCCAATGGTGATTGAAACAACAGGCCGTGGAGAGCGCGCTTTTGATATATATTCCTTGTTGCTGCGCAACCGGCTGATATTTCTGGGGACACCAATCAACGATCAAGTCGCAAACCTGACCGTTGCCCAGCTGTTATTCCTCAACCAGGAAGATCGAGATGCACCTATCAATATGTACATCAACTCTCCAGGTGGTCAGGTTTATGCTGGATTAGCAATATACGATGCTATGCAGATGATCTCAAACCCGATCAGTACTGTGGCCGTCGGCGTGACAGCTTCATTTGGAACTGTTCTACTAGCTGCAGGTGCAAAGGGTCAGCGTTATGCTTTACCGCATGCGACGATTCACCTTCACCAACCACTTGGTGGCGCCCAGGGACAGGTAACGGATATTGAAATTCAAGCCAAGGAATTCCTCCGCTTACGTACAAAGCTCAATGAGATCCTGATGGACCATACTGGTCAAACTGAAGAAGTGATCGAACGGGACACCGAAAGAGATTTTTGGATGAGTTCAGAAGATGCGGTTGAATACGGCCTGGTAGATGAAGTACTTGAAGCCCAGCCGAAAGAGGATGAAGAAGATAATGACAAAGAAAAAGACAAAGACTCAAAATAATTTAGAATGATGCTTATCAAGCCGGATGGTCAACGTGCCATCCGGCTTTTTCTATTTTCAATAAATCGATAATATAATTATCCGTATATGATGACCAAAGAAAATTCCATACAAGCTCTGCTCCTAGACATGGATGGCGTGCTCTGGCGAGATACAGAACCCATCGGTGATCTCCCAGAGATCTTCCAGAAGATCGACCAGCTTGGATTGGACACGGCGTTCGTGACCAATAATGCGACCCGTTCTGTCGCCCAATATGTTGATAAATTGGGTTCCTTTGGGGTAACTGCAATTACAGAACAGATTGTCAACTCTGGATTGGCCACTGCGCTTTACTTGAAGGAAAAATTTCCAATTGGTGGACCGGTTTATATTATTGGTGAAAGTGGTTTATTTAATACACTTAGTGAACACGGCTTCAGTCAGTCCGAAAAAGATCCCCTGGCAGTTGTCGCCAGTCTAGATCGAGACCTGACATACCATAAGCTCCAAGTCGCCTCAAACTTCATCCGTGGTGGGGTTCCTTTCCTGGGAACCAATCCAGACCCATCCCTCCCAACTCCGGGAGGTTATGTTCCTGGAACCGGTGCCATCTTGGCAGCCTTGGAGGCTGCTACAAAAAGCAAACCCATCATCATGGGGAAGCCCTCACCAGCGATGTACCATATTGCTTTACAAAAACTTGATATCAGCCCAGATCAAGCATTAGCTGTCGGGGACCAAATGCCAACAGACATTGCCGCTGGAATTGAGGCGGGCTGTAAAACCGCACTTGTACTCACCGGAGTATCTGACGAAACTACAGTCGCAGCTTTTGATTATCAACCTACATATATCGCTCAGACCTTTTCTCAACTGCTTGAAGACCTGGCATGAATGTAGAGAATTCCAATTTCTATGATCAAGAATATGAGGAGTTAGGTGCTGTTCTACACTCGTGGGGAGAACCAAGCTACCGGTTGGACCAGATTTGGAGTGGGGTTTATCAAAGATTGAAGGACGATCCAGCGGGGTTATCAAATGTACCTAAATCTTTGCGCATTGAATTAGCTAAGCACTTTACTTTTAGTAACTTATTGTCCGAAACAACCATAAATTCAAAGGATAATCAGACCTCAAAGTCATTATTCCGGTTAGCTGATGATCAGGCTATTGAAACGGTGCTGATGCGATACAAGAAAAGACGCACATTATGCATTTCAACCCAGGCAGGATGTGCCCTGGGCTGTGTATTTTGTGCGACTGGCCAAATGGGCTTCCGCAGAAACTTGACCAGTGGTGAGATTTTGGAGCAAGTGATCTTCTTTGAACGTATACTCAGACAAGCCGGGGAAAGTCTGACGAATGTGGTCGTGATGGGGATGGGGGAACCTTTACAAAATTATGAAAATACAATGGCTGCGATCGGTCGATTAAACCACCCAAAGGGATTAAAAATGGGAGCCCGGCGATTCACCGTATCCACTGTGGGCTTGGTGCCTCAAATCATCCGCTTCGCACGCGAACAAAAACAGGTCAACCTGGCTGTTTCTCTACATGCGGCGGATGATGAACTAAGAAGTTCGATATTGCCGGTTAACAAGAAGTATCCGTTAGGCGACTTGATGGATGCCTGCCGGCAGTATGTTGATCTGACACACCGGCGGATTTCTTTTGAATGGGCGTTGATTCATGACGTCAATGATTCGCTAGAACAAGCTATGAAACTTGCAGGTTTATTGAAGGGCCTGCTGTGTCATGTGAATATTATTCCTTTGAATCCTACCCAAGGTTATGCCGGGAGTGCCACTACACGTGAGCGGGCAAAAAATTTTCAAGCAGTGCTTGAAACAAAGGGTATTCCCTGCACAATTCGGGTGCGGCGCGGCATAGAGATCCAAGCAGGTTGTGGACAGCTGGTGACAGATGATTAAATGGGAGAAAGGGTAATCAGGAGGTGAGGGATGACTGCAAAGGTAATACTCAATCCTTATGCAGGACGCTGGGAGGCGGGAGAACGCAAACTTGAGGCTGAATCTGCCCTCAAAAGTGCGGGGATCGATTATGAAATTGAAGAGACCAATGGGCCAGACCATGGAATTATATTAGCTGAGCGAGCTGTTCATGATGGATTTAACCCCGTTATCGCTGCTGGTGGCGATGGTACCTATAGTGAAGTAATTAATGGCATCGTAAAAGCAAATGACAATGATGGTTCGGTTGTATTCGGTCTTCTTCCGCTTGGCTCGGCTAATGACCTGGCCGATAATCTTTCCTTATCAAAAGATCTAACTACCGCTGTGGAAGTTATCGCAAGCGGAAAGACTGAAATGATGGATCTCTGTAAAGTCAACGATCGGTATTTTGATAATAATGCTGCAATTGGACTTGAACCCTATATCACCTTAATCCAGCAGCGGTATAAACGTTTAAAGGGCAGCTTTCGCTATCTCACGGCCACATTAAGGGGAGTGCTTGATAATCCGCAATGGGAGATGGAAATCGAATGGGAAGGTGGCTCATATTCCGGATTAATTACTTTGGTCACCGTCGGCAACTCGCCAAGAACCGGGGGAATTTTCTACATGACCCCCAATGCAAATCCATTCGATGGCCAGCTTACCTTCGTCTATGCTTTCATGCCAACCAGGCGAAAAATATTAGCTTTGCTACCACGCACGATGAATAAGGATGAAGGTAGTTATGTTGAACATCCCGCGGTCAATGAAATATCTTCACCCTGGTTGAGAGTTAAATCTATTCAGCCGACCCCTGCCCATGCAGATGGGGAGATTATTTCCGAACAGATACATGAATTGTCATACCAGGTCGTACCAAACTGTCTGCCGGTTTTGATGGACAATAATCCATATGCAGATTGATGAATACGAACAAGAAAGCAACCTTTAATAAGGCGGTTAGTACTTTCTTCAAATTATTTTTCCGATTGCTTTACCACGAATTCTCCTGGACCTACGATTGGGTTGCGGCAGTCGTATCACTCGGGCGCTGGAAATCGTGGACCTTGAGTGTACTTCCATATCTAGATAATTCAATAGTTCTTGAACTTGGCCCAGGACCAGGACATCTACAAGTTGCCCTTGCCAAAAAGGGAATGCATGCTTTTGGCTTGGACGCCAGCTGGCAAATGGTGAAGCAGTCTAGAAATCGGTTGAACCACCATTCCTTTCTCAGCAATATTAGTCGTGGATGGTCTCAATCTATGCCATACGCCTCGGGCATATTTGATAAGGTTGTGGCTACATTTCCCAGTGAATATATAGTCGATCCGGACACGCTTGAGCAAGTCTGGCGAGTGTTAAAAAGGGATGGTGAATTAATCATCATACCTGTGGCCTGGATTACCGGAAAAAAGTGGTGGGACAGGTTAGCAGCTGGCTTATTCCGGATAACTGGTCAAGCACCTGATATCGATCCAGAGTCAGGAGATTATCGAGATTTCGTCTCGGTGGATTTCATCGAGAAATTTGGTTTCAAGGCGAGAAAAGAGATAATTCAATTTCATTCCAGCAAGGTATTATTGATTCGGGCACAAAAACCTAGCTCGGATCGAAATTAGGCAGAGCTCGGGTAAAATTACGACATGGAATTATGTGTTGGGATCGCTAAGATTAGAAAGTATGCCACCTCAGAGAGTGGGGATACCGTCGAGGTTGTTGAACGGCCCAAAGGTGGGTTGTCGGTAGTGCTCGCTGATGGTCAGTCGTCCGGTAAAGGCGCTAAATGGATTTCAACGCTGGTGGTGAGGAAAGTCATCACCTTGCTTGCTGAAGGTGTACGAGATGGGGCGGCTGCTCGAGCAGCCTCGGATTCTCTCTTCACCGAGCGAAGTGGAAAAGTATCCTCCACATTGAATATTTTGTCCGTTGATAACCAGACCAGAACCTTAGTGATCACTAGAAATAATCCCGCTCCGGCGATTATTGCCAGAAACGAAGAAATCACATTGCTCGAGGAATCCTCATTACCGATTGGTTTATACCGGGGAACGAGACCTGTGATCACCGAATTGGCACTAGAGCCTGGATTAACCATTGTGATCTATACTGACGGAATTGTCCATGCAGGCTCGCGATACGGCCAATCAATCGATCTAAACACTTGCTTGCAAGCTTTACTGGAGAACGAAGATCCTTCGCCACAATTCGTCGCCGATTCTTTACTCGAGAATGCACTCAATCTCGACCAGGGCAGGCCCTCGGATGATATCAGTATCGTAGTCATGCGGGTAATGAGTCAAACCGGGGATGATGTGCGAAGGATGACGGTTCGGTTACCTCTAGACATCCGCTGAGTCTCTAAAGCCTCAAATTCATGGATGACGATTCTGAAAAACGTAAATTAATCGGCATTGTGGGGCCATGTTCAGCTGGAAAGTCAACATTAATTGGGAAGCTGCATGAAAAGGGTATTCAATGCCGACATATTGCCCAGGAGCATTCCTATGTGCCCGATATGTGGCAGAGAATTGTCGATCCCCTGGTGTTAATTTACCTGGATGTTTCGTATGATGTTTCGATGAGGCGAAAACAACTCAATATGACCCCCAAAGAGTTTGATGAGCAGATAGCCAGG
>CALBUI010000128.1 GCA_937968125.1 uncultured Anaerolineales bacterium
AAATGGGTCTATGAATGCGGATTTCAACGATGTTCTGTTTTCGGGCTTCGGCCAGCATGCGTGAAACCATCGATCGATCCACCCCGATCCTGCTGGCGATTTCGGACTGTTTCAAGCCATCAATGTAATACCACTCAGCGACATCCGCTAATAATGATGAACGTTCTTGAGTTTTAAGGGAATTAACCAAATCTTCTTACCTTCAATGACATCAGATAGATTGTTGCTCACATTTGTGAGTTATAAGTCACATACGTGAGTTTATCATGGCGGCTAAGCAATGTCAAGTATTGGTTACGTACTCGATTGGTTAAATGAAAAATCCCCCTCCTATCTCTATAATCGAACTGAGCTAATCTCCTAAGGAGACCGCACCTTGATACAACTCTTTAGATCTACTCCGGGGGACTCTGACCCTGGCAGAGGAATTCAGCAACCGTTCATAGATACGCATGCATCGCCGGACATGATCGCGGTATCCATTCTCGGTGGGAAAAGATTCAATCGTTGGGATGACATCCGTATCAGGCAGCATACCTGTGCTGGACAAGACCTCTTCATATAGATGGTGGTGGTCACCCTCCAGATTATCGATGTCGACATCTGGGCGTGAATTCCAGGAAATCACGCGCTTTTGGAAATCCAAATCCAGGCGATCAAAAATCTGTCCAAAAATTGGCGCTGGCTGGTTTCTGAAATCCATTGCATCGACGATCAAATAAGGAATGTCGTGCTCTTTACAGAAATCGATTTGGCTGGCGATCAATTCCCAGCCTGTCTCCACTAAGGGGAATAGTGGGCTGTCCCCCACTTCTTCCTTCTTGGCCATGCGAGAGGCGATGTTCAGCCTGGGATCCCGGGTCAAGAAGACGACCGGTTTGCGGGTCAGACTGACCAGTAGCGGAAAGTTATCACCAACCTGGTAAGGCATTTCCTTGATCACCAGGCTGCTGCTCGATTGGAAACCAGGATTCTGCTTAACATCCCGCAGGTCGAGTGGGTTTCTCAGGTTATCAAGAACGGAGTCCAATTCCTGACCCACGAAATATGTCCCCTCAAATGGTTCGTGGGCATAATAGCGAATAGTGGGCAGCTCCCAAAATACCCGGGCAAAGGCTGTCGAGCTGCATCTGGGTGGGGAAACGATCACGTAAATTTGATCGTATTGCTCTTTTATTTCTTCGAACTGTCTTTCAAAAGGGGAAATTTTCATAAATTAACAACCTTAATAGAAATGAGATGGTCTTTATCGTCCAATTCATTACACGACTCGATAACGCTCTGTCTTAACAGCCTGTAATTTGGGAAAAGGATGGCAGATGTCGATTGTGCCAAGAAAGTTACAATCAGTTTCCACCCACAGCCATTATAGCATGAAAAAATTACCAATCAGGTGATAATTACCCGATTATTACCAAACTCAGCAGTTAAGAATGGAGTGCATTAAAGAATTGTCATGCGTCCAGAGACCTGATTAGGATGGGACTGCGGAGGTGATTCAAAAATCCCTTCGTAAACCTATTGACAATCCCCCAAAATTGCTGTACAAATAAAGTATACAAATTAGGTAAAGTTTATTTGTTATCGGGCGGCAACTATAGATTAGTGTGGGAAGAAGCATCCAAATTATCAGAGCGATCCCTTTTTAACACAATATCTTAATTGCATCAAACAAATACGAGGAGGTGCAGATGAAGTAACCGTGTTGGGATAAATTATTGGTTCGCTTTAATTGTAAGGAGGTAATTTAATGGATGCAATTTCTGACCCCAATTCAGTTCTCGATTCATTTTCAAATCGCGTGCAGCAAGTTAGGTTGAGCAGCTTGTTGATCGTGCTAACCGTCGTTGTCGTTATATTATTAGTTCTGGGATTTTCCCCTCCTAGCCCGTCCTCTGCGGCTCAGCCTGCCCAGGCTGAACCAGTATGCTTTCTCGCCATCGCGGATACCTATGCAGATTCATCCTTACCGGATTCAAATTTTGGTGGCGATCAAACCATGGGCCTTGGTATGTTCCAGGGAACCACCCAGCAGATGTACCTCCAATTCGACATCAGCCAGATCCCGGCCAATGCCACCATAATCTCCGCCGACGTCCAGGCTTATATGCATTTCCTGGAAACCAGTGAAAAACTGTTCCAGACCGCCCTGCATACTCCGCTGAATTCTTGGGAGGAAACGAAACTCACCTGGAATAACCAGCCAGGAATGAGCAGCAGCTACAGCACAACTGTGCTCGATACGACTCCGGGCTGGAAGATCTGGGATGCAACCAACCTGGTCGCGCAATGGCATGCGGGTGTACTCCCTAATGATGGAGTTGTGATCGTCCCCGATCCATTTGATCGCTCAGCATACAACCAGTCTTCATTCGCTTCCCGGACAGATCCGCAAAGGTTGATCCCTCAATTGTGCGTGGTCGTCGAGGAGCCATCTCCACCTAGACCCACACGCACCCCTCTACCCACCAGAACTCCCATCCCCACGAATACACCGACCCCGGGTCCACGGCCGACCGCCACTCCGCCAGTGTACGCCGCCCCATATTTCCCAGTTTCAGATATAACCATCGGTTCATTCCTGACCCCAGACTTGTCCATCCACGGGATCGAACTTACCCAGGGGATCCAGTGTTTTGATCCCAGCAAAGGCTTGGCCGGATGTTCAAATAATTCTATGCCAGTGGTTACAAAGAAGGACTCCACTGCGCGTATCTATCTCAAGTACAGCGGCATCCTTTCTGGAGCCAGCAATATTCCCGTGCGGTTATATATTCGCGCCAATGGTGTCTGGTACACGGCAAATGCCATCGGTAAAGCCACCAAGAACATTGACCAGTCCAAGTATGATGATGCCCGGGTATATTTCAACGTCAATTTTACGAATGACATCCCGGTAGACTTCTACGCGGTCGTCGACCCGAACAACGCCGTCCTGGAAACAAACGAGACAAATAATCGCTTTCCTGCCGCGGGATATATCACCTTGAATTTCAGGTGGCGCGATAACTTGAAGGTCGTCGGTGATCGATTGCGCTACCATCCTTCAGGCTACACCGGCGATCAATACGCTGGTGGTTGGGCGGTCAACGGTGGCGCCGCGGATTGGTTTGAACAATTGCTGCCGATTCGCAACAATGGCATCAACTATTCCCTCAAAAGCGGCTACCTGGATTGGACCAACACCCTCTCAACGGGTGACGGCCAGCATGCATTAATTGGGTACTTGAATTTCCGTTGGATCCTGGATAATGCTCTCAGCTGGCTGTTTGGTACCGGAGCTTTCACGGGTGCCGATCATGTCTATGGCTGGGCACCAAATGATGGTTATTCTGGAGGTCATGCTGATATGCCGGTTTATCCCCATGCCGGTGGGTTAGGAGTGGTTGGGATCGGATCCGATCAACCCGGTACCAACACCGATAATCCAGGAAGAGGTGCGCTTATCTTCGGACACGAGCTGGTTCATGATTACAACATCTACCATACCGACACTGGCACAGACGATTGCGGCTCGAATGACGGCTCCTCCGATTTCCCCTACAGTACTTCCAGCATCCAGGAGTTCGGTTTTAATCCCATCACCAGCAAAATCTATGATCCAGCAGATACTCACGACCTTATGAGTTATTGCCCAGCTGGAGGTTCTAAGCAGGGATGGATTTCACCCTTCACCTGGAATAGGATGTTCAACAACCTGTCTCCCAGCCTGGCTGCTGCTCAAGGCGCTGTAAATGAGGCCAGTGTGATGCAAGCGACAGCCAACAACAAATCCCTGGTTGTCAATGCCACTATCTATAATCCAGATTTCTCACCAACTGTCCCTGGCGAGCTGGGTGATTTATACCAGATTGCAGCTGGCCTTTCCTACCCACTACCAGCGGGCGATTACTCCGTACAACTGCGCAACAATGATACGATCCTGCATAGCCAAACCTTTGTTGTCAGTTTCGAGGGTGAATATGATCCACACACCGGGGATGACCCCCCCTTCCCACCAGGTCCAACTGAGGAAGCAGATGTTTCCTTCATTATGCCCTGGGTCGATGGAACGAATAAGATCTTGCTCCTACATGGCACCGATGTGCTCGATCAAGTCGATGTGAGTCCTAATCCGCCAGTTGTCAACTTTACCAACCCGGTCAGTGCGGTCAGCTGGCCGGCCGGTTCTACTCAAACCCTCCAATGGACTGGCAATGATATTGACGGCGATTCTCTGAGCTATTCGGTATCGTATAGCAGCGATGGCGGCACCAGTTGGGTCTTATTGGTGGCTGGATTGACAACGACCTCTCTGGATGTAGAGGTAGACGCCCTGGCAGGCTCCACGGATGCCCGTTTCCGGGTGATCGCCACCGACGGAGTCAACACCGCCTTCGATGAAACTCCCGCACCAATTGACATTCCTAATAAGGCTCCAATGGTGGTGATCATTGAGCCGTCTGATGAAGCAGTGTTCAATCCAGGTGCATTGGTAGTATTAAAAGGCAGTGGAACAGATCTCGAAGATGGCAATTTACCGGATGAAGCCTTGCACTGGACCAGTGATCGCCAGGGAAGCCTGGGGATTGGTCCATCAATTCCTTTGACGACTTTAGAGCCCGGCTGGCACGAGATTACCCTTAATGTCGTCGACAGCCTCGGAATTCCAGCTTCAGATTCGAGGATGATCTTCATCGGACATAGGGTCGTTCTTCCAATTACCATCAACAAATAAACAACTTATAAGGAGGCGAGATAAAATATTAAGTCCCCATCCACTCAATCTGGATGGGGACTTTCGCGAAATTTAATCAGATAGTTAATTTATTTACTTGATTTCTAAATTTCCTAGATTGAAACGATCCTTAATGCGAAGAAATGTTCAAGTATGTGCTCACCCCAAAAAGAACAGCATAGATGTACCACAAAGGTCTGCTGATGACGCCCAGCGGAAACCAGTAGAACATGATCGTCCCCAAATACAGCGCTACATAAGGAATAAAAATTGGCCAGACGATCGGATTGCGCCATTGGATCCTGAAGCCATATTCAATAATTAATCCAAAGACAGCCCATACAAGGAAAATGAAACCACCAAACCAGAACGACCATTCTTTCCCACCACGCAGTATTAGGATGCTCACGATCACGGCAGGGATGCTCAAGAGATAGAAAACCCAACCATACTGCAGGATGAGATCGAGGTTTGATCTACGGATCGCAAAAAGCACAATTAAGCAGATCTGGAAGACGAATGCCCATATTACGAATAGAGTATCGAATTTGTCCAAGTTTTGCATGACTCATTCTCCATCAATTCGCTATCCTTTTGAGTCATGACCACCCGCTATGCGGGTGGCATGACCTAGCCCTATAAGGGCTTATTACTTGCAGCACCTCAAGGTGCTGCTTTCACTTCGTTCATGCCTAGTGCACCGATTACCTAGCTACCCCTAAAGGCGTCTTCAGCTTCTTTCGTCGTGATCCGATCCATCATTTGATCGTGTTTCTCCTGCTCTCTCACATATTTCGCTATGGTTGCTTCATTCAGACCAACTGTGCTCACATAGTATCCTCTCGCCCAAAAGTGCCTGTTCCCAAACTTGTACTTCACGTTCGCATGCCGATCAAATATCATTAGCGCACTCTTCCCTTTTAGGTATCCCATGAAACTCGATACACTTATTTTCGGCGGGATTGATACTTACAGATGGATATGATCTACCATTGCTTTCCCCTCTATGATTTCTACTCCCTTCCATTTGCACAGGTCTTTCAGTATTTCCACGATACTTGCTTTGTATTGATTGTAGATGATCTTCCGCCGATATTTCGGGGTAAATACAATGTGGTACT
>CALBUI010000129.1 GCA_937968125.1 uncultured Anaerolineales bacterium
AGCATAAACAGATTATATATTTAAATTACTCAACTTCAAGGTAGATGATCAATATCAACAATCTATCTAGGAAGAGTAACTACCTTGTCAGGGGTACTTGTCTGGATTGTGCCCAGTGGGATTGCGCATTCGAACATCACCCCCGATAGAACTGAGGATGTTATTTTGGATCCTGACCATCTTTCATCAAGCTTATAGAAATTAATATAAGCAGTCCAGCCATAAGATATGCTGCCCAAATGATAATTTCTAAAAGCATTATCATCTCAATTAAATGGTTCTTCCGTGGGTCATTGTCAGATCATTGTGATCTTGACCAGGCTCATACTGAATATGCCTTGATAACTGCTTTGCCTTTTTCCGTATCAAGCGAGCCCAAAGCCCAAACCTGAAGGTAATTTACCCAACGATAAGTTGGAGATGATGAAAATAAAGTTACTGTTGCTCTTAGCTGTGTTTCCTGGGTGCCACCTTTTTGATGGGATACGCCATTGGTAGAGAACGAGATGTTGTGTCCATCGTCTGTTTCAATAGTGGCATGAATGTGCAGCTCGAAGCGGCCATCCGCACGAACATATAGGTAGTCAGTTCCAGAAATTCTGCCACTCAATTTCGGACCTTGGATAGATCCATTAAAAGGTTGATCGAAGCGAGCTCCCTCAGGGGGAGGTGCAATCTCTCCCGAAGACAGCGCCTCCATACTCACACCATATTCAACTAAGCCAGTAATCTGAATTTCTGCCTCATAGATGAGTTCACCAGCAGAAATAGTTTGAGAGTTCATCAATTTCCCTCAATTGTTCATAATCTTTCTTCCATTGTGACGCAAAAAAAACCCTGGCTATGCATCGGTAACGAGGACCACTTTTCCAGCGTAGCCGCCGCGCTCAAGCAGCTCGTGTGCACGAGCGGCCTCAAATAGCGGAATGCGCTCCGCCACCACCGGCTTGATTTTGCCCGCGGCCAGCAGGTCGAGCAGCTCCGTCAGCGTTTCGCGGTACCATGCTTTGTCCTCCGAGAGATCCGGGGCTAAGGGTACTTGCTTGCCGTCCGGAATGAGCTTAAGCAGGAAAACTGTCAACAGGGTAAGGGGAATGACCAGCAGGCCACCTTTCTTCGTCGCAGCCACACCGAACCACACCAACCGCCCGTCTTTGCGCAGGACTCGATACGAACGCCAGAGTTGCCTTGCGCCGCCGACGGGATCGAACACAACGTCCACCCCATCTCCAGTAAGGCTGCGGATGCGCTTGACGAAATCCTCATTGCGGTAGTCGATCGGCGTGGCACCGAGTGAGGACACGAGTTCGTGATTGTGCTTGGACGCGGTGCCGTACATCTCCAGCCCAGCCAGCTTACCGAGCTCGAGTAGAGCGGTCCCCGTGCCTCCCGCCGCACCCTGGACGAGGATACGCTCGCCGCTTTGTACGTTGGCAGTTCGGTGCATGGCCATGTGGGCGGTGAGGTAGTTCACCACAACGCAGACTGCTTCGGCAGGATCCACATCTGGGGGAACGGGCACCAATTCGCTGGCGGGAAGGCAGATGAACTCCGTATAGCCGCCACCGACGCCAATAGCCCACGTCGCGCCGGCAACCATCTGCCCTGGCTCGATGGTCGACACCTCCTCGCCCAGCTTGTCCACCACTCCGACGATGTCCTCACCCAAGGTGAACGGCACGCGCGGTGTCCCGGGGAGTGTACCTGAGCGTCGGAACATGAGATCGTAGGCAGAGACTCCGGCGGCCAGGACCTTCACCCGAACCTCACCAGCACCGGGTTCGGGGAGATCCTCTTCCACCACCTGCAAAACGTTCGGCCCGCCATGTTGGGTAACGACGACGCACTGTTGTTTCATGCCAGTTGATCCATACTCCTCTTGGACAATAGTATTCACAAGTATTCCTCCTGATTTGTTAGTGATTGCGACTCTGCTCCACAGCTATGAATGCAAGCCCCGTCTTGTGTTCTCTCACGACAAACCTCTGGGTTTCTGCAATCAACTCCAGCAGTCTGACTGCACTGGAAGTATTACGTTTCATGGTTGATAAATCTGTGGATAATTCATAATACGTACCGATTAGCGTATTCAATTCCGATAGCAATGCCTAGGTAACATCTATTCAGAGAATCCTCGACACACCGGGTATCTTTCGGAGGATGAAAGCTAAAGCAAAACAGATGGGGACTGCGATAACTGCCGCGATGCCAAATTTCAGCAAGGCTGGAAGCTGAACCCCTTTCATCGCGATCCCAATAAAAACGACAATTGGAACATGGATAACATAGACAGCATAGCTCTGTTGAGACAGGAACCTTCCGAACCCGCTCTCTTTGTTGAAAAAGCGGCGGAAGAATGTGATCGCGGCCAGGCACATACCCACCGCGAAGATGGAGTCCCAGAGTGCATATACGGCAGACTGCCAGTTCCCGTTGCCCACAAAGATAAAATCCGCTGGATCAGTAAACCCTAAAGAAAACAAACGCCCACTAGTTGCTAGCGGGAACAAGAGGACTGTCGCCAACAGCGCGGTCACAAAACCGACGACACCCATGGAGCCTGGGGTAGTTCGGAACCAATTGCGTCGGTATGCAACTATACCAACCACGAACAATCCGAGATATTGCGGTAGATAACCTAGGGTTGGAAAATCGAGCACTTCTTTGCCGATCGGGATAATAATCCGCAGCAGGTAAGTAACCACTGCCAACGATAGAATGAAGATGCCAATCCCTAGATAGGTGGGGGTTGAGGATTCACCCGTGGAGGAGGTTGTCCGGTTCCTGGTCAGCCACCGCCACACAGCGTAACCAAAATTGAAGATTAGCAGCAGGGCGAGGAACCATGCAACCCCGAGTCCAAGGAGGAAGGGATACGCCTGCCAGGATAGTGGATTGGTAATCCCGGTCAGCTCGGCCGGCATCTGCCAGTAACCAATAGATGAAATCGGGCTGAGGATGAATATCCATATGATGAGAGGAATACCAAGACGAATGAGCCGTCCCTTGATGAAGGTACCTGATCCCTTGCGATCAAATGATCCCGGAGTAAAGTAGCCAGCGATCAGGTACAAGGCTCCCATGAACCAGGCCTGGTTAAAAAGTGCGAACGCCAGCAGTATTATGAATGCTAGGGGGTCGGTAAAGGGGGGCTCCACATAATAAAATGGTGCCCCGGCACCATAGACAATGGCCACGTGGTGCAGCACTACCAGGATTACCAATCCTGCCCTCAGGTGATCGACGAAGAAGAGACGAGAAGTATTTTTTTCAGCAGCCATGGGTTGGGGTGCTTCTGTTGATTGTATACCTTCAAAGGTGGCCATTGTTCATTCTCCTTTTTGATAAATACAAATTTATTTAAAACATTCACACATAATATAGCAACCAAGGAGTATTAGTGTCATACCCCAAAGGTGTTATTCAGGGGGTTATTGCTGGGCTTTGAATCTAATTGATGTGATAGGTATTTAACCGATATTTATCTCTCCTTGCTTTTTTTCTTCTCGACACCCGGGAAATTATCGCAAATACCATATCTAAGACGCAGCGTCTTTTAGAAATCTATGCGCAACGATAATTTGCCCATATCGCCAGGTTATAGCATCGCGTTATTAGATTAATTATCTAGTAATGAATGTAAGGTCTTCAAGGGAAGAAAATCATATCGACAATGCAGTCGATTTCAGGATCGGATCTCTCCGAATCCTTCAGTAGTAGATTCCAGGAGGTAAAAAAACTTACCCCCACGTGTTTCCCCCGATGTTCACTACTGACTTGAGAAAAAAGGACCAGCGTCTAGCACCCCATTTTGTGAAAAGGTATGTTTACTTCCAGTATTATGTCAGGTTTAGCTATCAGCGACTACAATAATGACTACATTGCCCTTTTTGTGCCCTTTTTCGACATACCGGTGAGCTTCGACAATATCTTCCAAAGGATAGCGCTTATCGATGACCGCTTTTAGCTTCCCCGCTTCAATCAGATCTTTGAGAAAAACCAAATCTTCGCTAGTCTCACTGGTAGATTCAGATGCAGAGAGAAACACTCCGTTTGGATTAAGCACCCCTTTACTATCCGAAGACGAAATCTTTCTTACTGCATCGAAAACTACATCATAAGTCTCTCCACTTTGGGTAAAATCCTCTTTGGTGTAGTCAATAACTTTTTCAGCGCCCAGAGATTTAACCATATCCAGATTTGTGGTGCTGCAGACTCCAGTGACATCAGCTCCAAAGTACTTAGCAAGCTGAACTCCATATGTACCGACACTTCCGGAAGCGCCGTAGACAAGAACTTTTTGGCCTGGCTGGATTTTCCCTCTTCTAAGAATTTGCAGCGCGGTCATGCCCCCAACTGGACCTGCGGCTGCTTGCTCATAAGTCATATTGACTGGCATGGTGGTCAACATACCGTTCTTCCGTTCTTCAGGCAGGCAAATGTATTCAGCATAAGTACCTTGCTTTGTTCCGGAACTGGTGCCAAAGACCTGGTCACCAACCTTGAATCGTTTCACCCATGCCCCTACCGATTCAACCTCCCCCGCGAATTCATGGCCTGGGATTTCAGTCCTACCCATTCCAAACAAGCGAAACACCAAGAGGAGTACGAATCCGAGCTCACGTAAGAATACATCCCCTATGGTAACTGTTGCTGCATGGATCTTTATCAGGATTTCGTCGTCCTTCGGAGTCGGTTTATCCACCTCC
The DNA here is from genome assembly GCA_937968125.1 of uncultured Anaerolineales bacterium. GTDB lineage: Bacteria > Chloroflexota > Anaerolineae > Anaerolineales > UBA4823 > PFL25. The sequence continues at coordinate 4,710 of CALBUI010000129.1, forward strand.
CTTAGCTCGAGAACTTCCGGGGGTCCAGATTTTTTTGCGACAATCGCTCTCATAAATATTCTCCAAATTTGTTTGGCATATTGATTGGTGATAAATTTATGCTGACCTATTCCATTTTGATGACAACTTTGCCTTGGACTTCACCGCTCTCGAGATATCGGAAAGCCTCAGGAACCTCGTCTAACGGAAATCGTCTATCGATAACGGGCATGACTTCGCCATTCTCGAAAAGTTCTGCTAGAAAGGCAAGATCTTCTATTTTGTTCATTTCCCAAACATTCAGGCTTATTTTCTTGCTCTCTCTCCGTGAAATTATTGTGCCTAAAATGATAACCTGGAGAAAGGATGATAATGATCCTCCAACAATTACAAATATTCCCTCGGGATTCAGAGCACGCCGGTACGCGAAAACTGAGCGATGAGCGACAACATCAAGGATAAAGTCATAATTCTGGCCAGTCTTGGTGTAATCTTCTTGAGTGTAATCAATAACATGCTCTGCACCTATTGAACGCAGCATCTCAAATTTTTTTGGACTGTCGACTGCAGTCACTTCAGCCCCATAATATCTGGCAATCTGCACGGCAAAGGATCCCATACCCCCACCGGCACCATTTATTAAAACCTTTTGACCTGGTTGAATCTGTCCTTTATCGCGAATATTCTGCAGGGGGATGATGGCTGAATGAGGGTATGTGGTGGCTTCCTCGAAAGACATGCTGGCCGGTTTCTTCACCAAAGCCCCTTCCGAAACACTCACGT
>CALBUI010000130.1 GCA_937968125.1 uncultured Anaerolineales bacterium
TTTGAGGCTGGTGAGTGCCTTGCTGATGGAAATCAGCGAAACCTGGGAGACAGGCAGGATTTATTTATCATTTGAAAGGTACTGAACTACACTTACAATGGATCACCTGATCACTTTTACAGAAAAGATGTTGCATGATCATGGAAGCTATTTAGAAGATAAATATCCAATTACCATAGTATCTCCTTGAAAAGTTATCGACAATATACAAATGTCATACACAATTTAAATCAAATTCGACGCCCATTGATAGATTCAGCTGGGCTCGAGAATAGAATCAGGTGTTTTGCTTTTCAACCCATTTGTTCACATCAATTATTAGACGAACAATCGAATCGCTGGGACTAACCAAGGAGAATATATACAATCGGTAATCACATTTATTTAACCCAAGTTGCTACCTTGGGAAGAAAACTAGAAAATCCATGAGTTTTCAGCTAAAGTTGATGGGTGACAAATCCAATCACTTAGGAAGGAAAACTCATGGACACCCAAATTGTAGCCGTTTTTTGTCTGGTTGACGATATGTTGAAAGGTTTTCATCATCAAGAAGATCAACAATGTGTAATGAGCGATGCTGAAGTGATGAGCACTGCGATCATTGCTGCGCTTTATTTTGGCGGCAATTACACTCATTCTTGTAAACTCCTTCAAAGTCAGGGAAATATACCCAGGATGTTGAGTAAGAGCCGGTTTTCGCGTCGTTTGCATCGCATCAAGCCTTTCTTCTTGACTTTATTCAGCCTGTTAGGTGAGCATTGGAAGTCTCTGAATGAGGATTCTATCTACTCAATTGACACCTTTCCAATTTCTGCCTGCGACAATTACCGCATTCCCAAGTCTAAACTCTACCAAGGAGAGCAATATCGCGGCTATCAGGCTAGCAAGAAACGTTACTTCTATGGTCTCAAACTGCATTTGATGGTCACCCAGGACGGTCAACCCGTCGAATTGTTTCTAACACCAGGCAGTTGTTTTGATGGCACAGGGTTGCAGTGGTTTGACTTTGATTTACCTATTGGTGCTCAGGTGGTCGGTGACAAAGCTTACAATAATTATGAAATGGAAGACGTGCTTGCCGAAGCTGGTATTCATTTGAGCCCATTTCGTAAAAAGAATTCCAAACGTCCGGTACCTCCTTGGATTCGTTACTTGCAATTCCACTATCGCAAGATGATTGAGACGACTGGTAGTTTGTTGACCAACCTCCTTCCTAAAAAAAATCCACGCAACTTCGGCATTGGGTTTCGAACTTAAACTCGTTCTTTTTGTTTTAGCTTGTTCTTTCAACTACCTTTTCTAACTATGGTGGCAACTTGAGTTATTTAATAATATATCCCCATACCATAGGTGACACCTTTCATAAGCATAATTGCCCATGTCCAGCAGAGCTATCTTGCGCATGACACCAACTTATCACTTAGTTATCATTTGTACAAAGAATTCAATTTTGAAAAGGAGCGATTACCTAATGCGAAAAATCCTAATATTTTCGTTGCTCGCAGTCGTTGTGCTCAGTGCTTGCTCGGCATCTCCATCAGATCAGCAAGTATTGGAAGAAGAGCAACCTCTGACGGTCGCTGTTTACCGGTCACCTACCTGAGGTTGCTGTGGCGATTGGAGCCTGTATATGCGGAGAAATGGTTACACGGTTGAGATAAACAATGACCAAAACCGTTCAGCAATTCGAGACCAATTCAATGTTCCGCTACAAATCCAATCCTGCCATACGGCCATCGTGGATGGTTATGTTATTGAAGGTCATGTACCAATGGCTGATATTGAGCGCCTCTTGGACGAGCGTCCTGATATCGTAGGGTTAGCCGTGCTTGGAATGCCTGCTGGCTCGCCTGGTATGGACGGCGGTAACGGCGCTCCAGAGGTATTTGATGTGCTTGCATTTGATAAGGATGGCGAAACTGAGATTTATGCAAGTTACCCGTAAAATGTAATGAATTGATTTAATGAGACAACTTAAATTCCTGCTTGTGGGGGGATTCCTATTCTCTGGCTGTTTTGTAGTCAGACAGGATTTTGTCCCTGTAAACCCGATGTTTGATCAGGGAGGTGACTGGTACGCGGATTCAGAATATGCTACGAATGGTGAACAGATTTACTATGCTGCGATTAATGATCGCGGGCAGCGAATTCGTTTTTCAGGCGGTCAAAATTTTCGAGGCATGATGATGGGTAGGGGAAACAATTTAGCCTGTGCCTCCTGCCACGGAGCTGATGGGAGAGGGGGAGTTCATACCATGCACATGAACGTGATGGACGCACCAGATATTCGCTACGGTGCACTTTCTGGGGAGTATGATGCCCATGGGGGTGAATCGCATCAAGATGAGCATGAGGGATATGGGGTAGATGATTTTTGGTTGGCAGTTGTTGGAGGGGTGCATCCTGACGGTGAATCACTCAGCAGGGATATGCCCCGCTGGCTCATGATGGATCAGGATTTGAAAGATCTATTTGAGTATTAAAAAACACTACCCTAATCAGGAGTGCGCATAGGTTTTCTGGTCAAGAGCACAGCCAGAATCAATAAGATTAGCCCGAGTGCGTCGAAAAAGATAAAACGAGCGATTGAGGTCCTCAGCAATGCAAAGGCTGCCGGTAGCGAGAGAAGAATCGCAGTTTCCCCTATAAGCCCAATGGTCTGCATGACAAGCGCTTCATACAAAGAGATACGATAGCGTACGGGGTGCCATAAAGCGACAGCATAGGGCACATTCCACATCACGAACAGAACACCCAGTCCGCGCAGCATGGCCTCTGAGGCGATGCCCTGGAGCTCGAAAGCTGTCGTATATCGCTCTGGCCAGACGAGAAAAACGAAGGCAGCCTGGAGATTCCAGAGGATGACCAGCCCAATCAAGACTCTGGCTATGTTTAGTCGCATGGTTTCATATCTTTGAATGTGTCAGGGGGTAAAGCCTGTAGTACCGAAATAAGGCCCTAACCTGGTTTAGTCATCGAAAGGGCGAAGCATCCCTAAACTAAATCGCTATCTATCGGAGATCAATAGGATGCTTCGCCCCTACGAGTTTGATATCGTAATTTTGATCGTTCAAAAAGACAGATGAAGATTCGATATTATTCTTCTGAGGTTGGCATGTAGCCAACGGGGAAACGTTCTTGGTTGCGTGCCATTTTGGAACGCACGGCGCTGGAGATGTCGATCTCTGCCTGGTTTGCCATGGCAAAGCAATAAACCAGGACATCTGCTAATTCGTCAGACACAAGCTGCTTGATTTCCGGTTCCTTGATCAATTCAAGACTACCTTCGCTGCTGTGCCACTGGAAATGTTCCATGATCTCAGCGGTCTCGATGGCGATGCTCATGCCGAGGTTTTTGGGTGTGTGGTACTTCCCCCAGTTTCTATCCTGGACGAATTGGTGCACCTCATCTCGAAGTTGGGCGATTGAGGTGTTGGTATCTGAGTCAGAAATATCTGTCACAGTGATTATCCTTGATATTGATTTCCCTTTTATGCGAGAATTTAGGTTATTTTTATTACCACAGAGCACGCAGAGATCGCAGAGTTATATATATTTTTTAGACTAACTGTGAAGCATAAAACTTGAAAAATTCAGTTGCCAAATTAGAATTTTTCCATGGCGGCACTCAAGCGCTCACGCGCAGCTGGCGAGTACCAGCAATTGACGAACTGCTCTTCCTTCTCTTTACTTTTCTGATTGAACTGCTCGACGATTTTTTCTACGCGATTGTGCTTAATCAATGCGAAGGCTTTTGGGGGATGGTTTCCCAAAGATTTTGCTAATTCGAGTGCTTTCGGGAGGACCTGATCAACCAGGTGAACGCTATCTACTAAACCGAATTCGGCCAGCTGGTTCGGCGCAAATAGATTGCCAGTTTCGACGATTTCACGGGCAGTACGGGTACCGACAACTTGCTTCAAGATCAAATCAGCCAGATAGGGAACCGGAACGCCTAACTTAACCTCGTTCAAACCCATCAATTTGTGACCCAATGCGATGTAACGGTAATCGCAGCACAAAGCGAGGATGGTGCCACCTGCGATGGCATGACCTTTCATAGCGACGACAGTTGGTTTGGGAAAGGTGTATAAATCTAGGCAGAGCTGGTTAAATGCCCGGTAGGTGGTGGTAAGTTCCTCTTCAGGCAGGTCATATAATGTTGGTATATTAAAACCGATCGAGAAGAACTTGTCGCTGACGCTGGTCAATACCAGGCTGCGAATATCTGGGTCATCTTTAAGAGTTGATATCATCTCAGCCAATTCTCTTACCAGGCTGATATTGATCGGATTGGTTGGACCCCTATTTAGCTTAAGGATAGCAACATGTACCTGATTTTCGAAAGATAAGTTCTTCATCGCAGTTAGTTGTTGGAGTATAGCACATCCATGATTAAATGAAAAAAAGCCAACAACTCATGTTTATGGTTGCTGGCTATTATTAGGGAGAGAATATGCTCGAGATCTTTCCAGACCAATTGATTTAATTCATGTTACTCAGAGAATCCAACGCTTCCTCTGTGGTTACTACTGCATTGGCCATAAATCTGAAATTAGTGAGGGCGGTCTCATAGCCATCACCAAGCTCGGGTGTTTTTGCGGCAGCAGTGGCATCTTTGACGACGGTCACGTCAAAGCCTTGCTCGAGAAGCTCGCGCATGTGGGCCTCTACGCACAAGTTGGCTGACATACCAGCCAGGATTACTTTATCAATGCCGCGTTTACGCAGCTGCAGGACCAGATCGTTTGTCTCTGGACCGTAGACCTTGTGGGGGCTGACGACAACAGTGTCTCCATCTTCGATATAAGGTTTGTAGCGCGACAACCAGTCCGCGCCTGAATCCTCGAAACCGTCTAGGGAAAGGGCGCCTTTTCTGTCAAACATGTTGATATCGTGCATCAGCTTCTCTAGAGAGCCCTCAAACTCCCACTGGTGATCAGTGGGATAGTAGTAATGCGGAGAAACGAAAACAGGGATGTCATTTTCTTTAGCTGCTTCCAGTAAGTGTTCGATATGTTCGACAGTATTGTTCTCAGTAACACTTTCTCCAACGACCCCCCAGGTCACGCCTTCCGGACTCAGAAAATCGTTTTGGGGATCGGTGATGACGAGGGCGGTAAGTTTGGAATTGTTATTCTCCATGGGTATTTACTCCTTTGATGGATAGAAATTAGAAATTTACCAATAGAATGTTCACATTAAGTCAGCATGGGGTATTAAAGAAGTTGGCTTATAAACACTTCTCCTTGTAAGAGTTGTTAACGCCGTGATAAGCGGAAATGGATTACTTTCTGATGGTCTATCCCCCGGATTTATTACATGAGTGTTGGGTGAGATTATGTAATTCGCCCTCACCTCCGGCAGCAAGCGCGGGATGGGCTTAACCTCCCGCTCGCTTCCCCAGTCGGTTCCCCGGTCGCTCTGCTTCCGGGGCAGGCTGTTATGCGTGTGGGTTTGGCAATTAATGAGGTCAGTTAAGGAGTGATGGTGCTTGAATAAATGAAGTTTTTAAATTTATTATGTTGAGGTTTGGTCGTTCTCTCCTGACGCTCTTGAGAGCTGTTCGAAAGATTCCGGATCCAGATGGTGGAAGAGACTCTGAGTCGGATATGGTGACTCGATGCCCGCCTCATCCAAGGCGTGCTGGACAGCTGTATTAACTTTATCAATAATGCGTCTCTTTTCCTTGTAAGTTTCAATCCACCAACGGACACGGAAAATCATACCTGAATCCCCCATCTCATTGTAGAAGACCTCTACAGGTTTCTCTTCGTAGATCCCTTCAACATTACGTACCGTATTCATCAGGAGACTCCGAACGGTTTCAATATCTGTTCCATTGGCGATACTCACATCTAATTGAAGCCTGTAGCTTGGATCTGGATAGGTATAGTTTACGATTTCGGCGTTGGTGATGATACCGTTAGGAAATATGATATATCGATTGTCCCGGGTGAGGACTTTGGTAGATCGCAAACCAATTTCGACTACATCCGCCCAGGTGTCCACACCCGGCACATATATACGGTCATTTACTCGGAAAGGTTGATCGATGAGTATAATAACACCCGATATAAAATTGGCAATGGTATCCTTCAATGCCAGAGAGAGAGCAAGACCACCTATCCCTAGCGCAGCCACAAAGGCAACAAGATTGAAACCAAAGTGGGCGAGCAAGAAACCAATAAACACCAATCCAACCAGCACTTTGGCCGTGTATTCGAGCAACTTTATCACCGGGGTTATTTCGTCCCCACGACCTCTATGAGTCAACCTTTCAGCTGCTTGCTGGATGCCGAGGTTAATCAATCGCCAGGAAATCCGCAGTAAAAGTATCCAGGCCAGGATAAAGTAAATATTGGCAAGCAAGTCTTTTACTTCCGCGCTAAGGAAACCGAGACGAGCAGTGGCGAATTGAAGGGACAACAGGACCACCAACCATCTCACGAAATCTCCAATTTCTTCCACCAGAGAGTTACCGAATTCACTGGAGGTTTGGCGAACGACCCATCGTGCTAAACCACGCACCAACCACGTCCCCAGTGCATAACCGATCAGGACAAAAAGCAGCGATATAACCAGGTTGATCCAATCTTCAACTGATAATCCCAGGAATACGGCATCATCCAGGCCAGTTTCAGCGGCCAGCTGGGAAATTTGACGCGTCAGCGGACCGGGAGTGGCGGTGGGTTCTGGTGTTTCGATTGATCCGCTAAAACCGGAGCTATCACCAGATTCGGAATCTCCAACCGGGCCAATTACTCCAGGTCCATCTGAGGTGGGTGTCGGGGTTGCTTCACTTGATTCTGTAGCGGCGCTGCATGCAGCCAACAAAAAAAGCAGGATCAGGGCGATTACTCCGAACGAGTAGGACAGTAGATTTCTCTTCATGGTTATCTTAGGCTTGTTCTTCAACCTTTTTCACTGGCTTTTCAGGGTGATCTTCTTTCATCAATCCAAATCCTTTAACCAACAGGAAAGCTACCAATACAGAAACGAAAATTGGGATAGCCTCTGTGAAGGGTACACCAACGATTAATACGGTCAAGAAACCGATTGTGATGGGGATCGGCAGCAGTGCACCAGGCACCGCGGCCATCATCGTGCTCACTGACAACGCTAATGGGATCTGGGGAAATAGCAAATGCACCACTGTCCCGGCAGTACCGCCGATGAAGAACATGGGAAAGATGGGACCGCCGATAAAACCGGTTGCTTGGGCGCCGGCTGTGGCCAGGATTTTGGCGAACACATAGATGATCAGCAAAGTGACACCCAATTCTGCCGCATTCTCGGTCACAACCACCAAACCACTGCTGCCAAGAAAGAGAGTCAGAGGTAATGCCATCCCAAGCAGGCCAAGAAGTAATCCTCCGAGTGTGCTGCGCACGATTGGCAGGCGATCTAAGGGTTTTACCAAGCGTTTCAAACCTTTCGTGGTTAATCCATAAGTCAATGTCAATAAGGTGCCCACTACGCCGAATAATATCGCAGCTAGGATATTCCAGACTTCAAACTCATACGGAGGTAATTCCAACAACGTAAGCATCCCTGAGAATTCGAACCCTTCCCCAACGAAGAACACTACAAATCCAATTACTGCTGCCGCGGCAGCGATGATCAAGGATCCGTAATAAGCCAAAGACTGCATATGGGGTAATTCGATCGGGATGAGGAGGATACCCAAAGGTGAGGTAAAGACACCGGAATAAGCTGCAACAACGCCACTGATGATATTCGATTTGCGAATTTCTGCGCTGAGGTTGCGCCATTTGGATACCCAGGTGCTCAATCCTGCGGCGATCATCCCAGCAGGCACTTCTGGTCCCAGGCTGAAGCCTCCAACCAGGGAGATTAAACTCACCAACAGACCTGCGGGAATGGGTTTGGTATCGACATCACCTTTCACCATGGCCATGATGCCGTTGACCTCCCTGGCATTTGTGAAATGGTAAAGAAGACCCACCAGTAAACCAGCTGCAGTCAATATGACGACGATCTGCCAATTTCCTGATAAGAAGGCTGCACCTGGCTGTTCGGTCCATAATAGATTTAAGCCGAAATCCATTAGAGCGACGAATATGTAAGCCCCGAGGGCGCTCAGAAATCCCATTAGAATCCCCCAACCAAAACGGACCCAGTATTCTTTTGATTTTGCAAATCCGAGACCTTCCATGAGATTTTCTCCTTTTCCGGTGATGATCGAATAGTTTTTAGGAAATTAATGCATACCAGGGATCCGCACCCAAGGGGATACTTTTGCAAATATCCATTATCATCGTGAAAGCCGTTTCTGGCGGCGGCGGACCCGCCAGGCTCTAATTATCACCAGGGTAATCGCCTGAGCAAGGGTCAAGAATATGATGTTGACAGCCAAAACGATCAGCGCCGATGTTCCCTCTGAGAAGGTGCTGGCTAATGCGACACCGGCATAAGCGACAGCAGGGATCGTGG
>CALBUI010000131.1 GCA_937968125.1 uncultured Anaerolineales bacterium
GCCACCGCCATGGTGACGCTGTCCTCGTCGAAGTTCGCGACGCTCTTCTCGCCCCGGGCGTGGGCCGCCGTGGCGGCGTTGACCCACCCCATTGCCTGAAAGATCTTCGCGCGATCCAGGCGGTTGCGTGGCACGTAGCCCCCAAATGAACGGATTCCAACCATGTCCTAACCTCCTCTCTGCAGCAATCGAGAATGTGGCAACGCAGTGACCAAAGGGGATTCTATTGCAAGTTGGGGCAAACTGGAAGGCCTGAGGCGCTTATTGCTCACGAATCTTTCCCAGGGGTCGACGGTCTTGAGTCAGGAATTCCGCTGCTATACGTTCGCCGCTGCATCCCACCCCCCTGCGTCGCTCCCTTTTGGTGATGCTTGCGCTGCTACTGCGGCCGACGTGGGACCAGGGCTCCTCATGCCCTCATCCCGAAATTGGGACAGATTCCATCCATCGGTTGACCGGTCGGCTCCAAGACAGGGTCTTAGAGCGGCTTGACGGGGACGCAGATCTCGCACCTGAACGCCCCGCTGCGGGGGTCCAACTCGTTCCCGAAAGGGTAACGTTCGAAGCAAGGCCGATCGTCAGGCTGGAAACCGCTGTCCGGCAACCAGGCGAAAAGATCTTGCCACGCTTGCCCCACCTCCTCAGGCCCGCCCTCCCATTCGTACACGGCGTACTTGCCGCCCGGAACGATCTGCACGTTGATTTCGCCCTCGGAAACGAAGTCTCGCGAGACCGGCACGCAGGCATCGTAACGGCACTTGTCGGATGGGGTCACCTCGGGATTGTCGTGGCTGATGCCAAGGGTTACGGTCTCCGGGCCCAGGAGATCGCGGGCAGCGGCCCACTTGCGCATGCGTTCCCACAGTCTTCCCACTTCCGAGCCGTACGGACCGCGATGCCGCATGTAGGCCACGCGGACTGCCGGTTGGTTCTTGATTCTAACCATGGTTACTGACCAACCTGGCTTGCGCTTGCTGCACACAAAACTACTCATACCGGGAGCCCACCCCGTGATTATTGAACGCGCCAAATTGAACCGGAAATTAGCATCTGGTTTGAACAACAGGCTCGTTCTCGTCACTGCACCCGCTGGGTACGGGAAAACCACATTACTTAGCAAGCATTTTGAAACTTCAAGTAGCCCCACAGCCTGGGTATCTCTGGATGAACGCGATAATGAACCCATCCGTTTCTGGTCATATTTCATCGCCGCCCTCCAGACTCTGGATACTGGACTTGGGAAAACCGCCCAGGCGATGTTAATTTCTCCTCAGCCTCCCCCAGCTGAGAATATTCTCGTCAGCCTGATCAATGATATCGTTCAATTTAAAGATGACTACACCATATGTCTGGATGATTATCATGCGATTACCCATCCAGAGATCAATGAAGGCATGGTATTTCTTGTAGAGAACCTGCCTCAACAGATGCACCTGGTCATTGCAGGTCGCACTGAACCGGATTTCCCGTTACCCATTCTGCGGACTCGCCGACAAATACTCGAAATAGATGCATCTGATCTGAGATTTTCTTATGAAGAAGTGGCGCAATTTCTCAATCAGTTGATGGATTTAGATTTATCTGTTGAAAACATCAATAAAATTGATCAAGCAACAGAAGGGTGGGCGGCTGGGATCCAACTCGCAGCGCTTTCATTACAAGCTGCTGAAGATAAATCTCACCAGCTGGAAACATTTACTGGAGAGCATCGCTTCATATTTGATTATCTAGCACAAGAGGTTTTGAATACTCAGACAACGGAGGTACAGAAATTCCTCCTCAAAACTGCAGTTCTCGATCAGCTTAATGGAAGTTTATGCGACTCATTGCTTGATGGAAATGTAGGAGGTGAAGAATCCTTTTACTCCTCTTCTCAAGCGATCCTGGATCATCTCGAAAGTTCCAATTTGTTCATTTTCCCCCTTGACCAACAGCGTCAATGGTATCGATACCATCGCCTGTTCTCTGAATTCTTGAAAACCCAGCTAGAGATTAAGCTAGATCCCGTGGAAATTAAACAACTACACGCAAAAGCCAGTGAGTGGTTCAAGCACAATAATATGATTGCTTCGGCTATAGATCATGCAGTAAAAGCTGGTGACTATATTGAAGCTGCCTCCTTGATCGACGGAGACGTGAATGAGATATTCTCACGCAGTGAGCTTATCCCGTTAACCATTTGGTTAGAGGAATTACCACCAGGGATTTTTAATTCTCAACCAAAATTAGATGTAATCGCTGCCTGGGCATATCTCTCAACAGGAAATTCTGATCAAGTTCAATCTCATCTTCAAAATGTCGAAAATGTTTTAGCTGTCAAAGCTGATGGTTCTCCGGAAAGTTTGGCTCAACCTCAAGAAATTCGCGGTGCCTTAGCAGAGATCTGCTGCATCAGAACTTCGCTTTCGTTCAACCAATTCGATTTGACCGAAGCCCTTACCCTGATTAACAGATGCCAAGAATATCTTTCCAATGATGTCGAATCTGGACTCTTCAACGACAAAAGAGATATTCTTGCAGTTAATTATTTCAACCAGGGGATAATTTTTGATCTCACCGGGGAAATCACCAATGCAAGCGAATCTTTCAGCAAGACAATCACACTAAACGAAGAGAATTTGCATTTGATTCCCATGGCGATTAGCCATCTGGCCCGTTTACAGGAGCTGCAGGGTTTGCTCCACGATGCTGAGGGTACCTATCTCGAGGCGATGCGGATCACTGATCAACATCCCTATCCTTTACCCTTGTCTGGTTTAGCAGATATTGGCTTAGGAAACATCCTATGTGAGCGAAATCAATTGGATCAGGCTATGGTCCAGCTGAGAAATGGCGTCAAACTTGGACAAATGTGGAGCCTTGGTGGAGTACTTTCCTCAGGGTTCATTGGTCTGGCAAGAGTGGCGATGGCAAAAGGTAATGTTGATGAAGCTAACCATTTACTGGAAGAAGCGATTGAGATAGTCGGAAATTTACAAACAGGTTGGCAAATACCATTGATCGAATCGTATCAGGCTTTGACCTGGGCTCGCCAAGGAGACCTTGATTCTGCGGAAGATTGGTCGCATAAATGCGGGCTCGATCCTGAGCAACCAGTTGAATTCAATCAAGAGCTTATCGCCATTGCGCTTGCTAGAGTCTGGATCGCAATGGGTAAATTCGATGAAGCACGGGATTTACTAAAAAAATTGGTCAAATCGAACAATGCGCGGCAAGCCTGGGGCCAAGTTATCCAAATAAAAATATTCGATTCCTTAGCAGCGTATTTACAAGATGATTTTGAGTCTTCTTTCGATTCAATTGAGCAAGCTCTTGAGCTCGCTAAAAATGGTTATTACCAACGCATTTTCCTCGATGAAGGCGAAATTATGCAGCAAATTCTGGTTGGGACAGCTCAACGCTCTTCAATGGATCCAGATAGTCAACTGAAGCAGTACATCGGACAGTTATTAAACGCATTTGAAGCAGAACCATTCTCTTCATCCAAGGAATTTGATCAATTAGCATCATTGCTTAATCCATTAAGTGAAAGAGAACTTGAGGTGATCAGGCTGCTCGAAGAGGGATTATCCAACCAGGAGATTGCAGCCAGGCTGCATATTTCATTGAATACTGTTAAAGCGCACCTGAAAAGCATCTACGGAAAATTGGGGGTTAACAACCGGGTCCAGGCAATCGCCAAAGGCCGGGAGCTTGGTCTCTAGTCGCCATTACCCACTCGGGTAATAAAAATTCAACCATATATTTACTACCAATATTACCCGCCTGGGTGATGACATGGCGCCCTGCCCTGTATATAATCCACATAGCCAATACTCGATTCGAAGAATAAGGAGATAGATATGGAGGAATCTGTAGTGACCATCAAGAAATTCACCAAGACCTATGGTGATTTTGTTGCGGTCGATGATATCAGTTTTGAAGTGCAGAACGGGGAGATTTTTGGTTTGTTAGGTCCCAATGGAGCAGGAAAAACCACCACCCTGGAGTGCCTGGAGGGCTTACGCCAACCTGATAGCGGCGAGATGCAAATAAAAGGCGTTGATCCCCAACGAGAGCCGAGAAAATTACGAGATATGATCGGCGTCCAGCTGCAAACCTCAGGGTTGCCAGATAATATGACAGTGGAAGAATCGCTGAAGATCTTTTCCGCCTATCACGGAGTCCCGCCTCGCTTCGAACTGCTCTCCCGGATGGGATTGGAGGAAAAGAGAAAAACTCAATACCACCAGCTTTCCACTGGTCAGCAGCGCCGATTATCACTTGCCCTGGCTGTCAACCATGATCCGCGTGTAATCATCCTTGATGAGCCAACTGCCGGATTAGATGTGAGCTCTCGGGCTGAGCTGCACAGCATGATGCAGGAGTTGAAGTCACAGGGCTCCACCCTGATCCTGGCCACCCATGATATGGCTGAAGCTGAAAAATTGACCGATCGAGTCGCTATAATGCTCCGTGGTCAGATCGTTGCCACGGGCTCACCACGCGAATTGACAGCTAAAGGTTCCGGGATGACCAAGGTCTCCGTCAGCTCCGAAAATTCCATTCTGCATGATTATGAGAATTCATTTCCGGCGGTTACACAAAAGGGGATTAATGAAGAATACAGCATATATTTCAGTACTGACCCTGGTCCGACAGTGTCTGCTATCTTGGAGCATCTTGCCACACACAACGATAACTTAATCGATTTACGGGTTGAACGACCATCTCTTGAAGAGCGTTTTCTGGAGATCACTAGCAATGGAGGAACCGCATGAGCGCCTTTACAAATCACTTTCTATTTGAATTCAAAACTGGAATTAGAAACTCGTCTGCCATGCTGATGCTCTATATGCTTCCGCTTGGATTTTATGCCGCCATGGGTTTTATCATGGTCGAAATCAATCCCGCCTTTAAGGATCTGCTAATTCCGGCGATGATCGTGTTTGCCATCATGTCCAGCATGATCCTTGGATTTCCAACCGGACTCGTGGAAGCTCGTGAAGGTGGCATCTACCGCAGTTATAAAATCAATAGCATCCCACCCATCTCGATTTTAGTAATCCCGGCCATATCGGTCGGCTTCCATGGATTAATCACCTCCGCCATCGTTGCAGTGACTGCAGTACCTTTGTTTGACGCCGCGGAACCAGTAAACTGGCTGGCATTATTTTTGATCACCCTTTTGGTTGTATTTACATTCAGCACACTGGGTATGTTGATCGGTGTTGTCTCAAGCAGTTCCCGGGCTGTCGTGCTTTGGTCCCAGCTTATTTACCTGCCCAGCATCCTGCTGGGAGGGATGATGATCCCGCTGGTCTTGATCCCTGAAACATTTCAAAAGTTCTCTGGATTGCTTCCCAGCACATACGCCATGCAGGCCTTCTTAGGCTATGCTTTCCAGCAACCAACTGTCATCGAACCGTGGATTGCAATCGCAGTCATGGTGACCAGCGGTATCCTGGCACTGGCATTGTCAATCTTGCTGTTCAATTGGGACAGCCGCAATGACTCCCGGCGAGGTTCCCCCCTAATGGGTCTCCTGATCTTAGTTCCATATGTGTTAGCCATCTTATATACCACGTTCGGATAAATATATTTGACAATGACATCTATGATCCACTCTCCAGGCGCAGAATATCACCGTGTCAACAAAACAAAATCATCAACCGTACCCAGCATTGGAGAAGCTGGATCATGGAAGTCAATACAAGGTCGTGTTAATCATAGCCCCCTCTGGTTTTGGTAAGGCAAAATTAATTCAACAATGGTCTCAACTTAATAAAAATATTTCTGGAATCGAACCACTCTGCCTCAACATTGAATCTGAAGACAACCATCCGATTATCTTTATAGACAAATTAATTTCGGAATTTACTACTTGGGATCCGAATATCAAGGATCAAAGGATTTTTCAAGACATCCATAACCAAAAATTGGTGGATGAAAGTGCATTAGAAATTGACCCAGATTCAGGATTACAACCATCCATCGAGACTTTATTGAACGAATTGATCAACAGTCTATTACACCTGGCAGGTGATCGATTTCTAATCATGCTTGATTATCACCAAATCGAAAATCCAACTATTCACTCGATGGTTGCTTATCTTATTGATTACCTGCCACCAAACCTTCACCTGGTGATCACCAGTCAGGTCATTCCACCGCTTCAAATCCCCCGTCTGCGAGCCAGGCGGAAACTGCTAGAAATTGGTCATGAGGATATGCTTTAATTACATTCGAATTGGAAGGACTTCTTATTTACCTGCCGTAAAATAGTCTAGAATTTAAATTGCAAAAATCACCATATCCATAATGCCCAAAGAGATGGATTTAAGAGATTGAAGGAGAGCGAGAATGGAGAAACTATCCTTCTGGCGTTTGGTGAGCATCACTTTGCTGGCCTGGCTCAGCGTGATCGGGTTCGATTTCCTGCTGCATGCAGGTATCCTGGCTCCTTTATATGCGAATCCACACCCATTCTTACTGCCGCCAGAGAAGGCATTCGCATTAATTCCGGTTGGATATGCATCTTTTTTACTGCTGGTGATCCTGGTGGTCTGGCTAATGGTCCGGCTCGGGATAACAGGTTGGCACAAAGGCGTAATTTTCGGATTGCAGCTTGGAGCACTAATTTGGGCTGCCTTTACAATCAGCTTAGTATCGATTTCAACTGCGCCGTTAACCCTCATGCTGGGCTGGTTTATTGGCCAGACTTTAGAAACTGGAATTGCCGGTCTGGTTGTTGGCGCAAGTCTAGCCGCCGATAGGCTCAGAGCCATCTTGATCTCGGTGATCCTTTTCGTTGTTGGGGCATTCGTTTTAGGAATAGTCCTACAAAACATATAGACCAATATTCTGTCAGGAGATTTGCAGGAGTGAATCAACGATATCCTGGGTAAATCGACCAACCTGCAATATAATCGGGGGATAACAATCATAATCCAATGACGACGTCTATTAACAAGAGCACTCTATTTCTACGCCATGTCGCTCTTCCCAGCGATCACGGATCCTGGGTCTTCCTGCTCAGCCCGCTTTTGATTGGTCTTTTCGCGGGAAAAAGCTGGGGTACTGCCGCCATTTTCCTTGTCATTACTGCGCTGGCTGCATTCCTGATAAGGCAGCCGGTAACTCATGCAGTAAAGATTTATAGTGGACGCCGCAACAGGCGGGATCTCCCTGCGGCATTGTTCTGGATCTGTGTCTATGGATTGATTGCCGCCCTAGGATTGGTGGGATTGATTCTCCAAGGCTTTGCATACCTGCTGATCCTGGCCCTACCAGGAATTCCGGTCTTCAGCTGGCATTTATACCTAGTCAGCAAGCGCGCTGAACGACGCCAGTTGGGTGTAGAAATTGTTGGCAGCGGTGTTTTAGCTTTAGCAGCTCCGGCAGGATATTGGATTGGAGTTGGAGGTCTAGATCCGGTTGGTTGGTTATTATGGGCCCTCACCTGGCTGCAATCAGCTGCATCGATCGTTTATGCATATTTGCGTTTAGAGCAGAGGGAATTGGATTCTATCCCCGATCTCAATAGTCGCCTTATGATGGGACGTCGTGCACTAACTTACACTTCCTTCAACCTCATCCTTGTGAGCGTACTTGGTTTGGCGAATTTGGTTTCCTCATTGCTCTTTCTGCCATACGTTTTGCAGTTTGTGGAAACAGTATGGGGGACAATTAAACCGGCCGTGAATGTTCGCCCAACAAGGATCGGTTTCCGGCAGTTAATCATCAGCAGCTTTTTCACGCTGCTGTTCATTCTTACCTGGTAAATCGCCAGCTGCATTATCCTCGCCTAATAAATTAGTGTAAAATGAGAGAGATTATGAAATTCGTTTTCCGTTAAATGAGTTTAATATGGGTTCTTGAAGCACAGGTCTGACGTACTTCATTGACCCATAGAAAAAAAGGAGAGACTCATGTTCGTTGACGAAGATAAGAACGATTCGGAGCAGGTTGAAGAAGTTAGCGAAATAGAAGAAGTGCCAGCTGGTGCCGAAGAAGAAGTAGAATCCCCACCCGAGCAGCTACCCCCTCCCCCAGTTGAGGAGATTTCCCCTTCAAAGGAACACAACTGGGCGATGCTCTCCCACCTCAGCATTCTGCTAAATCTTTTCACCGGATTTCTCGGCCCCATTGCAGCTTTTATCATCTATTTGGTGTATAGAGACCGCTCTCGCTATATCGCCTACCAGTCTTTGCAAGCCACAATATTTCAATTAGTTGTCTGGATAGGTGTTGGATTGGTGATTGGAGCAATGTGGCTATTGACCTTGTTCCTTTCAATTTTCCTGATCGGTTTACTTTGCATACCGTTCGCCCTACTTGGAACGCTCCTCCTCTTGATTGTGCCATTGGCCTCATTGGTTTACGGCGTTTACGCAGCCGTCAAATGCAGCCGTGGTGAGGATTTCCAATACTGGCTGGTAGGAGATTGGGTGCGCGGCACATATGAGAATGGATAACCAGTTGCGAAATTGGCTTGACTTTTTGCAATCGAAAACGTAGAATGAACTTTGTAACAACTGAACGGGACAAGGGGAGAGATCCGGCCTCTGGCAGGACACCGAAGGTGCAAGTCTGGGGATGAAAACCCCAGGCGAAACTCTCAGGTAAAATGGACCCTTTCCCGCTTAACCTCTGGAAAGTTTGGCGATTTCGATCGACCACACCGAAGGGGCAAGTGCCGACTTGATCGGCGCGAATCTCTCAGGTCTAGAACAGAGGCGCACGCAATCTACGCGTGCGCCTTTTTATTTTTCTTGGTGCTAAATTGAAATCCACAAGTAATATTTTTTTATAAGGAGATAACTATGAATTACCCAGCCGATTTGAAATATTCAGAGAATGATGAATGGATCAGGATTGAAGGAAATACCGGCACGATTGGCATCACGGATTTTGCCCAGGATCAGCTTTCAGACGTGGTATTTGTCGAGATCATTGTAGAGCCAGATGAAGATCTCAACCAGGGTGATGCCTGCGCAACTGTCGAATCAGTCAAGGCGGCTGCAGATGTTTATCTCCCGGTTGGGGGAACGATTACCGAACTCAACGAGGATCTTCTGGATACACCTGAACTGGTAAACTCTGACCCTTACGGAGAAGCCTGGATGGTCAAAATCGAGTTATCTGATCCTGGCGTGGCAGATGCGCTGCTCAGTGCAGATGCGTATCAGAAGCATTGTGAAGAACGTCTAGTTTAAGCAATCTGGCTTAATATTATTATTATATTTGGAGAATACCATATGTTCACTCCCCATACAAAAGAAGATCGTGATGCCATGCTGCGCACAATTGGGATCGATCGCATCGAAGATCTATTCAAAGACCTACCAGCAGATCATCGCAACCCAGAATTGAATTTGCCACCAGCGCTCACTGAAATCGAAGTGCTCACCGAGCTTCAAGACATCGCCTGGGCTAATGACACAACTCGCGAATTGGTTTCGTTCCTTGGTGCAGGCGCCTATAATCACTACTCCCCGGCGGTTGTCGATGCAATTTTGCGCAGAGGTGAATTCTTTACCGCTTACACCCCTTACCAGCCAGAAATCTCCCAGGGAACCTTGCAGGCGATATTTGAGTACCAGAGTATGATCGCCGGCTTAACCGGGATGGATGTCTGCAACGCGTCTCATTATGATGGAGCGACCGCGGTTGCCGAAGCAGTCAATATGGCTTACCACAATTTCCGTGGCAAGCGACCAAAGGTGATCCTCTCACCAGGCGTGCATCCGCATTATCGTGAGACTGTAAGAACTTACACCCACGATTCTGAAGTCATCCTGGCTGGTGACCAGGGCGAAGTTGCAGAAGATGCGGGTCCAGAGGCTTTGATCCCGCTGATCGATGACACAACTGGTCTGGTTGTAGTTGCCTATCCTGATTTCTTCGGCCGGATACATGATTTCACAGAGCTGGCTGAGGCAGTTCATGAGGCTGGCGCTCTTCTGTCCATCTCTGTCAACCCAATCACCCTTGGACTACTCAAGGCACCAGGTGAATTTGGAGCGGATATCGTGACGGGAGAGGGTCAATCCTTGGGCATACCCCTCTCATATGGGGGACCTTACCTGGGGCTTTTCGCAACCCGGCAAAAATATGTCCGCAAAATGGCGGGACGCCTGGCCGGAGAAACAATCGACAATCGCGGCCAGCGCGCTTACGTACTCACTTTGACTGCCAGAGAACAACACATCCGCCGCGATCGAGCAACTTCTAATATCTGTACCAACCAGGGACTGCTCGCATTGGCAGCTACTGTTTATTTGAGCTTGCTTGGGCAGCATGGTCTGCGCCAGGTGGCAGAACTTTGCTACCATAAAGCCCATTATGCGGCGGACCAAATATCTGGAATTAAGGGGTATGAGCTTTGGTCGGATCAACCTTTCTTCAATGAATTCTTGATCCGCTGCCCACGCCCTTCCCAGGAGATCTATGAACACCTGCTTGAGCATAATCTGATTGCCGGGTATCCAGTTGGAAATGATTATCCCGGTTTCGAGAATTATCTCTTGATCGCAGTGACTGAGATGAACACCAAGGAAGATATTGATTGGCTGGTAGCTGGTTTAGAGGAGGTATCAAATGGCTGAGCACTTGATGTGTGAATTATCTGTACCCGGTCGCATTGGATTTCAGTTTCCCGATCCGGATGTCCCTACAGCTCCTTTACCGGAGGGCTTGCTGCGGGATGACCTCCCACTGCCTGAGTTAGCTGAAATTGACGTCGTGCGCTATTTCACCCGCCTTTCCCAGCTGAACCACAGCGTGGATACCGGCTTCTATCCTCTCGGATCCTGCACGATGAAATACAACCCAAAGATCAATGAAGAAACCGCCCGCATCCAGGGTTTTGCTAATTTGCACCCCCTGCAGCCGATCGAAACCTCCCAAGGCGCTCTTGCTTTGATGTACCACCTGCAGCTGTGGCTCAATGAAATTGGGGGTTTCGCTGGAACCAGTTTGCAGCCCGCCGCTGGTGCCCACGGTGAATTAACTGGTGTTTTGATCATCCGGGCCTACCATCGGTCACGCGGCGATACCAAGCGCAACAAGATTTTGATCCCCGACTCTGCTCACGGTACCAACCCCGCTACCTCGGCCATGAGCGGCTTGCAGGTCATCGAACTGCGATCTGATGAGCGGGGCAACGTTGATCTAGAAGCACTGCGCGAACATTGTGATGATACCTTAGCAGGTTTGATGCTGACCAATCCCAACACCTTGGGTTTATTCGATGAAAATGTTGAAGAGGTTAATCGCCTGGTTCACGAAGCTGGAGGTCTGATTTACGGAGATGGGGCGAACATGAACGCTCTGCTTGGCATCATCCGCCCGGGAGATATTGGGATTGATGTGCTGCATTACAACCTGCACAAGACCTTCTCCACACCACATGGCGGTGGCGGCCCGGGATCTGGGCCAGTGTCCGTCACTGAAGAACTGGTTGAATTCCTTCCAGATCCTGTGGTTGATATTGTTGAACCCGGTGACGAGGAGCAAGGTGTACCTCCGCTTTATGGATTGGTTGCGCCACCTCAAACAGTCGGACGGGTAAAAGCATTTCAAGGTCATTTTGGCATGTTTGTACGCGCCTATACCTACATCCGCATGCACGGCGCGGAAGGCTTACGCAATGTATCCGAGTATGCAGTTCTAAATGCTAACTACTTGCTGGCTTTACTGCGTGATACATACCACATTCCTTACGATCGAGTCTGCATGCATGAATTTGTCGCTGAAGGTCGCTGGGCGGATGCACCGGACATTCATGCCTTGGATGTGGCCAAGCGCTTGATGGATTTCAATTTCCACCCACCTACCAACTACTTCCCCTTGATTGTTCACGAAGCTTTGATGATCGAACCCACAGAAACCGAGAGCAAAGAGACACTGGATGCTTTCGCCAACGCGCTGATCCAAATCGCAGAAGAGGCCCGCTCAGATCCAGAAATGCTCAAATCTGCGCCTCACACGACCCCGTTTGGCAGGCTGGATGAAGTGAAAGCTGCTAAGGAACTGGTGTTGTGTTGTGTGCCTCAGTACGAAAAGCTTTAATTAGTCCATTCTACTTTTCAAAAAAAATGACCAGCTCCGAGAACTGGTTGGGTAACATAGTTCTCGGAGTTGTACTTTTAGTGTGACCAAATCGGGCTAAATTTCAATACATCCAAATATTCTCGCCATGATTTGAAAGTTTTCATCACTATCAGGTCTGTAAATCTGTTTACCCCTGGTTGGTGATAAAATTAGTACCTGCAACCAAGAATGATCACACGCTGTTGAGCAACCATTCCTCACCTCTATAAATCAAATTGCTTCAAATCGATTGCCGTTATTCGATTTTCTTAAGGTTGGAGAACCAAAGAATGCATGATTCCAATAAATTCGAGAAGGTTGATCCCCGACCCACGGTAGAGATCTATCTCCCTGACGGAGAAGTTCTCCGAGGACCGCGCGGCGCTGTGGTGGGTGATTTTTTAGCCTCCCTGAATGGTGGACCTCCTTCCACTGGTAAATATTCAAATGGGACTCCCCTCCCTGCGCCGATTGTTGGTGCGGTGGTAAACGGTCAGCTGCGTGAACTCACCTATCCTATCGAAATTGAATCCAAAGTTCGGCCGGTCACTATGGGCGAACCAGATGGGATGCGAATATATCGCCGCTCATTAACCTTCTTATTAGAGACAGCCTTCGAAGAACTTTTTCCGGAAGGTACGATCACCATCGACCATTCCGTCTCCTCCGGCGGTTATTACTGCCAGATCGATATCTCTGATCCATTATCTCCTCATGAAATTGAGCGATTAGAAACGCGCATGCATGCTCTTGTTGAGGAGGATATCGCCTTTAAACGTTCTGTGCTCCCCCTTCAGGATGCATTGAATTATTTCAAATCAAAAGGACAGGACGACAAGGTGCAGCTGCTGGCATTCCGCAGAAAAGATTATGTCACCATGTACCAGCTCAATGAATGTAGGGATTACCATCATGGCTACATGGTCCCCTCTACAGGATATTTGCAGTGGTTTGCCTTAGCTCCCACCAGTCATGGATTTACGCTTCGCTTTCCTAGGCGTCACAAGCCAACCGAACTGCTCCCTCTGCCAGATTATTCGAAACTGCTCGTCACCTTCCTTCGATATGGAGATTGGTTAAACCGGCTGGGTATTTCCAGCGCCGGAGCCTTAAACGATGCCATCTACACTGGGAGAATTCGCGAGGTTATCTTGGTCTCGGAAGCGCTCCATGAGCAACGGGTTGCCGACATCGCCGATGAAGTGGCTGACAACATGGGCCGGGCGAGACTTGTTTTCATTGCTGGTCCATCCTCGTCAGGCAAAACCACTTTCGCCAAGCGGCTTTCTGTCCAACTGCTTGCCCATGGCATTGCTCCATTTTCATTTGAAATGGATAACTACTTTGTTGAGCGTGACAAAACCCCTGTCGACGAAAATGGGGAGTACGATTTTGAATCTCTACAGGCTCTCGATCTCAAGCAGCTGGCACACGATCTTAAGCATTTAATCGCTGGTGAATCAATCCAAATGCCGAATTTCAATTTCGTCACCGGGCAGCGAGAGATCGGCGAGGTAGCCCAGCTTGACCATGACCAGATCATCATCATGGAGGGTATTCACGGTTTAAACCCCAACCTGCTTCCAGACATTTCGCCAGAGATGTCCTTTCGTATTTATGTGTCTGCCCTGACCCAGCTCAACCTGGATAGGCACAACCGGGTCTCGACGACCGACACCCGACTGTTGCGCCGCGTAGTACGCGACGCCCGAGAGCGGGGCTACAACTGCCTGGCGACCATCAGCCGCTGGGAATCCGTTCGGCGCGGCGAAAAACGCTACATTTTCCCGTACCAGGAACATGCTGACTCGATGTTCAACTCAGCTCTGGCATATGAGCTACCAGTGTTGAAATCACTCGCAGAACCTCTATTACTGCAGGTTCCCCTGGGCACACCAGAGTTCATCGAAGCCAAGCGCCTGTTGGCCTTTTTGGAATGGTTCATCCCTTGCGACGACGAGCTGGTACCCGATAATTCCATCCTGAGAGAATTCATCGGGGACTCGATTTTGCACGATTTCAAACTCTGGTCAAATAGGCATTGATCTTGGGTTAAATTATTTAAAAATTATTTCCTTTTCCACCACATCGAACTAAATTCAAGTCCAATATCAATAGAAGTTAATCCCTGTCTTCCAGTATAATCAATCCGATGGGTTGAAACCGGTTTCCCTTTAACCTGCTAATCACACAATTAAATTACAAATGCGATCCAGATCCATCCTCCCCCTCCTATTTATCCTGATAATAACCATTCCATTATCTACTCCACCATCATTTCAAACAACATATTTTGGGATGGGGAAAGAATCAGGTCAATCTCCAGCCATCGCAAAAGTATATTTTGAAGATGTGAACCAGCTCAACTGGCTGGCAGCCAGATATGATATCTGGGAAGTGAACCATAAGTCTGGTTATTTGCTGGCATACCTTGCTCCAGCAGAATTGTTGGAGATAATTTCCAAGGGCTTACGCTTTGAGATCGATCAGGATTTAAATTCTAGATTTCACCAACCTCGCAGGTTGCTCCCCGATCAAATTTCCGGTATACCAGGTTTCCCTTGCTACCGGACGGTCGAAGAAACTTATTCCACTTTTTCACAGTTATCAATCGACTATCCTGACCTGACCTCGCTAATTGATATTGGGGATAGCTGGGAGAAATTTACTGTTGGTGGTACCAGTGGGTATGACCTGCATTCTCTGGTGATCACCAACAAAAATACGTCTGGACCTAAACCTAAGTTTTATTTAATCGCAGCAGTTCATGCCAGGGAATATGCAACCGCTGAGCAAGCCACACGCTTTGCAGAACATCTATTGAAGAATTATGATCAGGATGCGGATATCACCTGGCTCTTGGATTATTTCGAGATCCACATCACTCCCTACGGCAACCCAGACGGTCGCAAAATTGCAGAGAATGGAGCCTATTGGCGCAAGAATACCGATAATGATGATGGCTGCTCGGACGCCTCTCTTTGGGGGACAGATCTCAACCGCAACAGCAGCTTCAAATGGGGAGGAACCGGTGCCAGCTCCAATGCCTGTTTTGAAACCTATCGTGGTATATCTGCCGCTTCAGAACCAGAAACACAGGCTATTCAGAACTATGCCGCCTCACTCTTCCCAGATATGCGCGGTCCTCGGGATTCGGATCCCGCGCCCAATAACACTGAAGGCGTTTTCATCACCTTGCACAGCTATGGGGAATTAGTTCTCTATCCCTGGGGATGGACCAGCTCTGCCTCCCCAAATGATCGGGCTTATGAGACCTTAGGACGCAAATTCGGATACTTTACTGGCTACCAGGTCTGCCGATCTGGTGGAGTTGGATGCCTCTACCAGACTGCTGGCAGCAATGATGATTGGGTTTATGGCGAGTTAGGTGTGGCCTCGTTTACTTTTGAACTGGGCACCCATTTCTTTGAATCTTGCTCATATTTTAAAAATTCTGTCTTGGATAAGAATATCAATGCACTGCTATACGCACTTAAGTCCGCCCGCCGGCCTTATCAAAATCCTGCCGGCCCCGATTCAATCGACATCTCCTTCTCTGCTGAAAATATAGCTCCGGGGGCGAGCTTAAACTTATTTGCTACTGCGGATGACACCCGCTATGACAGCGCTGGTTGGGGGGTTGAACCAGTTCAACCTGTCATAGCTGCCCGTCTCAGTATTGACCAACCTTCCTGGATTAATGGAACCCAAACTTACCCCCTTACTCCTGTCGATGGCAGCTTCGATAATCCTATTGAATTTCTCTCAACGAATGTGGATACTTCCTCATTAACACCTGGTCGCCATACAATTTTTGTCGAAAGCCAGGATGCAGATGGTAATTGGGGAGTGCCAGGTGCAGAATTCTTCTGGATAACTGACGAGAACTTCCAGCCCGGACTTTCCCCTATGGAGGTTCATGGGAGCGGAACTCCTGGTTCTCTGTCGCCCTATGTTATCCAACTGACTAATGAAGGCACGATGGATGATTCATACGATCTACAGATTTCGGGCAACACTTGGGAGATCGCCCCCATTCCAGAATCGATCGGTCCTTTAGCTCCCCAGGCATCCCAGGAAATCTGGATATACGTAAAGATTCCCGAATCGTCAGCTATCGGGGATCAAGATATGGCCATCTTGAATGCTGTGTCGACCGGCGATCCGTCAAAATATGCGATCACGCAGATAAAGACGTCCGTCCGACAGCCTGAACTTTATTTACCAACAATTTCGAAGTAATAACAAGCGGGATATAAATTCAGCGCAGATTAGTGATGTTCACACCAACCTGCGCGGTTGAATTTAACCTTTTACTTGGCTAAGATGTTTTTTTAGGCGATCTCTTTCGCTAACTTCTCTTTGATAGAAGTTCCCAACCGCTGTATGCCTACTTCGATCTCCTCATGGGTGGCGTTCGAAAAATTTATGCGCATCGTATTCTTTCCCCCACCGGTTGGGTGGAAAGACTCACCAGGTACAAAGGCAACCTTCCTTTCCAGGCAGGTCTTTAACAGGTCTTTAGCATCCATGTAGGTCGGCAGGGTCCCCCATAAGAATAATCCGCCCTCTGGATGAGTCCAGCTGACTTCAGACGGGAATTCCCGTTCCATGGCTGCCATCATTAAATCCCGTCTTTTGCCGTACACATCCCGGATCGTATGAATGTGCCGGTCGAGAAAACCGCCCCGGGCTACTTCAAATGCCACGAGTTGGTTGAAAGTCGCAGTGTGCAGGTCCGCCCCCTGTTTTGCCTGCACAAGCTTGCTGATCACCTCAGGTGGTGCAACCACCCATCCCAGCCGGATACCTGGCGCTAAAGTCTTGGAGAACGTGCTCAAGTAAATCACGTTGCCCCGGTAGCAAGGTGTTGTATCATCCCGATAATGGCTGTCCAGAACCACGATAGATGGCAGGTGATCGCCCTCATATCTCAACTGACCATAAGGATCATCTTCCACGATCGGTACGCCATATTGATCCGCCATTTCAAGCAACTTTCGGCGCCGGTCGAGAGAGAGCGTTACGCCGGTTGGATTTTGGAAATTGGGCAGAACGTAGATAAACTTGGGCCCCGCCCTTAAAGCCTCCTCCAACTGGTCGGTGTTCATGCCGTCAGAATCCATCGGAACGGAGATGAATTCTGCTCCATAAGCATTCCAGGCTTGGATCGCGGCCAGATATGTAGGCGATTCAACCAGGATCCGATCTCCCGGATCGATAAAGATTTTCCCCAGCAGATCCAATGCCTGTTGGGAACCAGATGTAATCAAAACATTTTCTGGAGTAATTTTGATCCCGTAGCGAGCTGAATGACGGGCGATCATCTCCCTCAGGGGGAAATAGCCCTCGGTTGTGCTGTATTGGAGTGCCATCGCACCATGGTTACGCAGAACCCGATCACATGCTTCATTGAACTCATCAACCGGGAAAACATCCGGAGCTGGCAGCCCTCCACCAAAAGAAATTATGTCCGGTTGTTCTGTTAACTTCAGTAATTCCCGGATGGCAGAGCTACCCATCCGTTGGGTTCGCTGTGCATAGCGATGTTCCCAGGGGGTTTTCATTCAGTTCTCCTATCGTTCCATTTATATTAAATAACGCAGAAAACTCAAAATTATTTCGGGAAACGACTGATCACGGTTGCTACACCCGGTAGAGTGACCCGGTCCCCGGTACTAATCTCAGCTGGAGATTTGCTGGCTTTATCAGGTGACCCTTGATAGATGAATATCTGTGTTCCTTCAGCCGAGTTCTTTAGATTAAGAAATGCCTGGCCTGTCAGGTGCCCAGCCTTATCAATTGCGCAGCTAGTCACCTCGCCAATCACTCGGCCGCGTTTGTCTATCACTGGATCACCTGTATGAGCCATGCGCACTCCTTTTTCATTGAAGCGGAAGCGCACAACCACACCTTTACGAGCTTGTTCACGAGCGATATATGCCTGACGGCCGATAAACCAGGGCTTATAAGTCTTCACATAAGATCCAAAGCCTGCTTCTGCAACACCCAGATTCTGGTCTCCACCCATCTCGTGACCGTAAAGGGGTAAACCAGCCTCCGTTCTGAGGGAATCCCGCGCCCCTAACCCGCACGGTTTTATTCCCTCTGGTTCACCAGCCTCAAGCAAAGCTTTGAACAGCGCATCAGCCCGATCAGGATGCACAAAGAGTTCGAATGCCATCTTCTCACCCGTATAGCCAGTCCGAGAGACAACCAGGTCAAAGCCGCCAATATTCGCCTCGCAAAGTTCAGTCCGCTTGAGAGCCTTGATCCGCTTGCGGGTTTCGAAATCACCTCCTAAAGCGAGGAGGATATCCCGCGAACGTGGACCCTGTATAGCGATATCAACACGCATATCACCCCCCGCTTCTGGATCGCGCAGGTTGCGCAGTGTAGCTCCTCGGCCAAAAGCTCTTACCCAGGGACGTTCTAGATCGATCTTTATCGTTCCACCTTTGACCGAATTCAACCAGGCCCAATCTTTATCATCATTGGATGCGTTTACCACCACCAAATACTTCTCTTCAGCTCGATGGTATACCAGCAGATCATCGATCACGTTAGCGTTTGGATCCAGGAAATGCGTATATAGTGATCCTCCGACATCCAACCCTGCGATATTATTAGCCACCACGCTGTCTAGAAAGACAGCAGCTTCTGGTCCTTCAACCTGGTATACACCCATATGGGCCACATCGAATAATCCCGCAGCTTCTCTGACAGCCAGGTGTTCTTCGGTTACCGAGCTGTACCATACCGGCATCTCCCAACCAGCAAAGGGGATTAATTTGGCACCCAATTTTTTGTGAGTCTCATAAATCGGCGTACGTCTTAGTTCTCCTTCAACCTCTTCCCAAGCAAAATCCGGTAAAGGTTCGATATCCAGTCTCTGCTGGCTGCCGATGCCAATATAGTATGGTTTGTTTTTCCCATTCGTATCAGAGACGACAGTGCCTGGAGGAGTCGGCTCAGTTGGTTGCACTGAAATAGGTCCAGGCAGCTTACGCTCCACATCGTCATCGAATTTGATATACCCATCCGAAAGATCACGCAGCCAGGCTGCGCTGACACCTGCCTGCCGACCACCCGGTAAATTCAACTGGAACTTGTCAGCTTCCAGGCAAGTTAAGGTTCCTTTCACACCCCCGGTTGGAGTCAGCAGCTGGGTAACCTGGCTCTCACCAGGATTTAGAACTTCCACATCATTTGACAGCGAGTAATTTAAGAATTGGCGAACGAGAGGACTGCTCAATTCAAATGTAGCCGAGTCGGTTATATCGAAACCGTCAAAATCATCAATGTAGAAGAAATGGGGATAACCGTGCTTTTCTACTTCAAAATCAATACCCGCTTTCTCGGCGAGAGTTCGCACGCGTAATTTTGATTCCTCTAAGGTTGCAAAATCCACTTTCGTTCTTAGCAAGTCCCTCCGTCGACCTGGGATTGAGTATGGTGTTGTCGACTGCAGCAAATCGGCGATCACATTTGCAATTTCGATCATATCCTCTTCTACCAGACCACGTTGGGTAACCCAGGGTGTGCCAATGCGAACTCCGCTTGGATTGAGCGCTGAAGCATCTCCGGGAATCGTGTTCCGATTGGCGACAATACCGGCCAGGTCGAGTAAACGTGCGGCCAGGTCTCCTGATAATGGTGTCCCATCCGGACTGGTCACAGATTTACAATCGATGTTCGTCAAATGGGTATCCGTACCGCCAAATGGAATCCGGAAGTCGCGCGCTTCCAGGGTATCATTCAGGGTTTTGCAGTTTTTTACCACCTGCTGCTGCAGTTCGCGGAACTCCGGAGTTTTGGCCAGTTTAAAGGTAAGTGCAAGGGCTGCGAACACATTCACATGCGGCCCACCCTGTTCACCAGGGAAAACTGCCCGGTCAATTTTACGGGCTAGGTCCCTGCGCTGGGTCAGAATGCAAGCTCCCCGTGGTCCACACAGGGACTTGTGCGTGGTAAATGTAACCACGTCTGCATATCCGATGGGAGAAGGATACTGTTCAGCGGCCACCAGTCCGGCTACATGGGCAATATCCGCAAACAAGATAGACCCAGAGGCATCTGCGATTGCTCGGAACTTACTCCAATCAACTGCCCACGGATAGGAGGAGTACCCGGCAATGATGAAGCGCGGCTTGTGTTCTAATGCCAATGCCTCAACTGCATCATAATCAATTTGTTCGTTCTTAGCATCAACTGTATAGTGGACCGCGTTGTAGTACTTACCAGAGCGATTAACTGGCGACCCATGCGTCAGGTGGCCCCCATGAAGAAGGTTCATTCCCAGGATCGTATCTCCGGGTTTGACTAAGGCATGGTAAATGGCATTATTAGCCGGCGCACCGGACAACGCCTGGACATTGACAAAAAGATCATCCGCAGTCACCCCGTTTGCGGCGAAGGCCTCAGCGCATCGGCGGCGTGCCAGCGCTTCCAAAATGTTGGCATATTCAACGCCCTTGTAGTAGCGGGGATCGGAATACCGCCGGTAGTATGCCAGCCGGCTGCCATAATCAAATAATTCATCTTCGCTCAACCAGCGGGAGGCTTCCTCTGGATAACCCTCCGCATAGATATTATGGAAGGCGGAGGCCAAGGTATTGCGAATTGCGATTGGAGCGGTGCTTTCACTGGGTATTAAGATCAGTTTGCGGTATTGGCGTTCTGCCTCTACTTGGAGGAGTTCCTCCAGGTCTGGGTCAAGATCAGCAATAGTGCCACGGAAGAGGTAATCACTCATGTGGTTCTCCTGAATAGTAATGGATTAGATTTATTGAGTTTTGAAATTCTTTGGATGAAAAAATGCCCTTGCTCAAGGATAGGATTTGGTTAAATAACCAGCTGTGTGAATCACCACATATATTGATCGCACAGATCAACAATCCACCCATCAGAGAGCCTGTCTGGGTAATAGACATTGCTGGTTAATTTTATTCTCTAGAGATAAGTAGGTCAAGTGATGAATGGCACCCCCAATTTGCCATGGAAAGTAATATCATCATGCATGGATCAAATCCGCATTAATACGAATCATTTCCAAACAATCCGGAAAATGAGTTTCTATCATTCCCAAGCAATCTCTGCCCAGTGAGCTGGATGATCAGTTTGGGATTCTGGGGGTAGAAGGTATTCAGGATTGGTAGCAAGGAAGTGGGGGGAGACAAAAATGTGATCGATGCGGTTCTCCCCAGACATATCAAGTCCATCATCGCTGATGCCTGTTGGGTAAACATCCATCCAGGCATTCTTATAAAATTCGTCAATCAATAGATAGGGAACCTCCCAACCTCTCAGGTTGTAATCTCCGATAGCAATTACATTACTCTTGAATCCAGCCCGATCGACCAGTGTCCTGGCAAATACCAGCTTGGCTTCATCTGATCCAGCAGGATGAACGTTATAAATAGTGATTTTTTCAATCCCGATGGTTATTTCGGCTTCTGCAGTCCCAATCTCGTCTTGGTCGCTGTATGTGAATACTGATCGTGAATCTTCCAATGGATACCTGGATAAAATCGCAGTCCCATACGTGCCAGTGACCGTCTTTGGGCCAAAGTAAGAATGATATCCCAGCTTGTTGGCATAATAGCGAATATAGTCATTATTCCCCAATGATATCCGTGTTGAATCACTCTCTTGAAATCCGATAATATCTGGGTTAACTTCTTTAATCAATTTCAGCTGTTCTTTATATGATTTTTCACCAAAAACATCATTTGCCTGCTGTATGTTGTATGTCATTACCTTCAATGAATCGGTATCAGGTGCGGGCATAGTACCTCTATCCGTCAACAATGCGGCGAAAAAGGTTCCAACAAAGATGGCGCCCAACCCTAATGCAGTCCAAACTAATCGTGAACGTTGATTTTCAGCGCCAGTTTGATAAATCTTTCTCTTGTAGAGGAGCGCTGCCAGTAATGCGATCAATACCAGATTTATCAAGAATGCAAACCAGAATTTATTTCGGAAGAATAAACTGATTGGTTCGACATAGCCCCAAACGTTGGAGAAAATATTTATGAATACCGAGAGCACCAAAAGAAGAGCCCCTAATATGAATCCCAGCGCTAATTTTCGCGGTGTGGGTTGACTATCACTGATAATGCTGCTGAAAATCCCGAAATCGATAAAGAGGACTGGAAATGTGACCAGCAGAAACAGCAGAGGAATCTGCTGATACCAGGCTGGGCTTCCAACGATCACCGCAGGAGATTCGGGAGCCGCTGGAAAGCTGATTGTGTGAGCCAGGATTGTCGCCAGCACTGATAACGTAAAAACAATGTTCCACACAAGCAGTAATCCAGAATTGATTTCATACACCCAACCAGGTCGGACGAAAGTGCTGAACAACCAAAGTAAGGAAAGCAGGCTAACCAGAATTATGATCAACTGGTAGCTGCCTTCTGTCCAGCGAGCTATCACCCCTGGACTAGAAAGCACAAAATAAAACAAGGTCAGGACAGCCAGCACACCAATTCCTGCTCCAGTGATCCGTCTCCCGGGTTCGGCGCCTCCTCGGATCGGCTGCCAATTGAATTGGGTCAGAGTCAAACCCAGCAGAACCGCCAGAAGCCATGCAATCCAGCTATACTCGCTGGTCAGGGAAAGATCGAGGGTGAAATTCAACGTGCGCAGCAATACCGATAACCCAACTGCAAGAGCAAAGCCTTGCGCCGGGATCAACCAGCGGCTGTTTTTCCTGGCATCTGGAAAGGTGACCAGCATGATTGGAATCAGTACCAGGCCAGCTGCAGTAGAAATTCCAGCTGAAAGCATTCGACCGAATGTGTCCAGGTATGGGATCACCCCCCTTCCAAGGATGAACGCAATGAATGCAACCCACATTAGCCAACCCGGGACTCTCTTTCCAAATAGCAGCAGCAGTACCGGCGAAAACAAGAACAGCACCGCGAGAACCTTTTCATCCAGCGAAGTGCTCAGCAGTTCGAGGATATAAATCCCCTCAACAAATGAAGTAATTGATTGAACGAATAGCAGAAAAAGAATTCCAAAGCTTAGAATGAAAATCCATTGTTTTTTCATCTCTCAGCCTCCTGACCTGGAGAGTTGTTCGATCAATAGTAAGTCTATCAAACTTAGTATAGCCAATATTTGAATTTGAATGCAAGTTGAGTTTCATCTCTCGATAATCACTCAATCATAAGCGCTAATCGTGATAGATATCACTTGTCGATTGAACATCGCCATGATAGGATAAATTTGATTTTCAATGTTCTCGTATTCTTCGCTGGGATGTAAATATGTTTGAGATTCCAGATTTAGTTTCTCGCCTGGCCAAAGTTCGACATTTTCGAGCTCTCCCCCTTTCTACTGTTAAGGAAATCGTATCCTCTGGAAATGTCCAGACTCATTCGGTTGGTTCGATTATTTACCACGAGGGTTGGGATTGTGCTGGCTTGTTCGTCCTATTTCGGGGACGGGTTCACTTGTGCAAGACTAGCTTCCAAGGTCAGGAATCAATCCTTTCAGTCATCGATCCGGTGATTATGTTCAATGAAGTCGCCGCTCTAGATGGTGGTATAAATCCAGTTACTGCGATTTCCTTCGAGAAGAGCATCACCTGGCATATTTCTCGGGACCGCTTTCAACCCCTCATGGAGAAGTATCCAATCCTTGGCATCAGCCTGCTGAATGTGCTGGCTACGCGCAACCGCAGGTTGATCTCCAAATATGAGGATTTGATAGCCAGGCCAGTCAAAGCCCGCACAGCCAAGCTGCTATTAGATCTAAGCTCATATGGCACCCATCCAGTGGACCGGATAGCCCACTCGAATCAATTTTTAGCAGCCCGTATTTCAACAGTCCCCGAAGCAGTCAGCCGGTCAATTAAAATCTTGCGAGAGAGGGGCGTAATTGAGACTACCCGCTCGCAAATCATCGTCAACTGTCCAGATACCCTGGCAGAATTTGCCCAAGTCGATAACGATCTATTCAAGGTATAAAGAAAAAATTCCGTTCTCTCCTGAAAACGGAAATCTTTCATTTTAATTTGGGAAGAATTTCAATTATCGTTCGAGATCTTGATCTCGGCATATGCATAATCATTGCGGATAATATCGAGAACTACACGTCCCAAAATCGCGATGCCTGCACCAGTTAATAAAATCCCACTCAGGTTCAACTCTAGTTGCAGCAAGTTTACCCAGTTTACTCCCTGGTAGGTGTGGGATGGTCCCGCCCAAAATGGTGTCGTCAACAATATCACTCCCATCAAAATCGCTGCCAGTCCGCCAGCAGTATTCATATCCATGCTGACTTCTTCTCTGGAGAAGTTGACCTTTTCTCGCACGCCAGGGATTAGGTAGATCAGAAACAGGATCAAGGTAATCACGTTGATGTAAAACTTCATGTTTGCTGGGGCTGCCCGTCCAAATAATTGCAGTGATGAATAATACTGGATACCAGCTAATGTTGTTCCAGCTGCGAGAACGATTAATGCATTTCGAAAGCCATTTTTCTTCCCTCTGATCAATTCAACCAGAACCCAGATTCCTGTCAACCCAACGAGCACTGTTGTGATCACCAAACCCTGGTACAACCACTGCATGTTCTGTTCGATTAACGCAATAAATGATGGATATTCCCCGGTTAAAAATGCTGCACACGATGTACCGACTCCTCCCACCAGGTTCATGATTGTGGCTAACCCAAAGAAAATTATCCCTATGGTACGTAAAAGCTTTCCTGCTAAATCGTTCATTGTTCAGTTCTCCTTAGTTACCATTATGGAATATAAACCCCAAGAGAAAAAACTTCAAGATACCTTAGGCATGTCTCCAGGCTCCAGTAGAAAAAATATTCACTACACTAATGGTCTATGTATGCAATTTAATTAGTGCAATAAATCACAATATATCACAAAGATCAATCGAAGTAATTGACAATTGTCATCTCATTAGAATGAATGCAGAATCCCCCCTGTTGCGAACCAAAATATTGATTATCAATATCGAGTTGATTTAACAAAAGTCATTGATCAATCCGCTTGTATGTGCGAAAATTCACACAACTATTGTTGTTGATGTGACCCCCTTACTGACCTTGTGATCTATTTCTTGGATTTGAAGGTGGTTTTCTCAAGAG
>CALBUI010000132.1 GCA_937968125.1 uncultured Anaerolineales bacterium
ATTAGTGAAAGAATTGAACATATAAGCAAACAAAAGGCCCTGGCAGATCAAATATACAAGAGCCTCATACCGGGTGATGCATTCATTGGTGATCAATTCAATGACTGGCGCCACCAGTTAATGGTGAAAGGGAAGCTGCAATTGAAGTTCCTATTGGTATTAATGTAAAGGAACTAAAAAAGCTGATTGGGGAAATTTTTCCAAGTCTTGCCCCATCCTTGGGAACGACTTTAGTCTCAGTCAACAAAGAGTTTGGGTTTGATGAGGACATTATTCCCGATGCAGCTGAAGTGGCATTATTTCCACCAGTAAGTGGGGGGGCGATCGATAACTCTATCCATCCATCTATGTTCAAAATCGAAGAAGGAGATCTCGACCTAAATGACCTGGTTGAGCAAATTACAACTGCCTCTACTGGAGCAGCTTGTGTTTTTACCGGCATGGTAAGGGGGATTACGAGAAGGGATAATCCTCACGAAACTGAATATCTTGAATATGAGGCATATCAAGATATGGCCACGGAGAAGATGAAGCAGGTTGCTGAGGAAATCTGGGAAAAATGGCCCTCCGTCGAGGGAATAGCAATTGTTCAACGGATTGGTCATTTAGACACAGGAACGCCAACGGTTGTGATTGCCTGTAGCGCTGGGCATCGTGACAGTGGTGTGTTCGAAGCTGCCCGATATGGCATCGATCGCTTGAAACAAATCGTACCTATCTGGAAGAAAGAAGTCGGTCCGGATGGGGATGTTTGGGTCGAAGGGGATTATATTCCAAAGGCGGGCGATAGGTTGTAATGTGGACATGATTGAGTGCACCAGCTGCCGTAACGAACTCTCAATTAAAGAAGTTAGCTACCGGTGCCCAGTCTGTGGTGGGGTATTCGATTATGCGGAACCATTCAAATATGAAGCCAGTTCAATTAATTCTAAGATGCCCGGAGTCTGGCGATATAGGGACTCGTTTGGTCTCCCAACCGAGGTAGAACCGATCAGCCTTGGAGAAGGTAATTCTCCCCTCGTCTGGGACGATGTCAACGGAAAACAGGTCGCATTTAAGTTGGACTATCTTAATCCAACTGGATCATACAAAGATAGAGGCACGACGGTACTCATTAGTTATCTCGCCTGGCAGGGGGTGAAATCTGCAATTGAAGATTCATCAGGGAATGCCGGCGCCTCCTTTGCAGCATACACCTCCAGAGCTGGTATGCATGGTAAAGTGTTTGTACCTGCCTATGCTTCAGGCCCAAAGAGGGCTCAGATAGAAGCTTATGGAGGTGAACTGGTTCCAGTGCCTGGTCCCAGATCGAAAGCTGCGGATGCAGTCGAACAGGACGCTGAGAATGGTGCAGTATATGCAAGCCATGTTTATCAACCCTTTGTTTTAGCAGGTTACGCTACTGCGGCATATGAAATGGTTGAGCAATTGGGTGATGCTCCCGGATCGGTAATTGCGCCAGTGGGTCAAGGGAGCTTTTTATTGGGCATGGCACGTGGTTTTGAAGCATTGCATAATGCAAATCAAATTTCGAGGGTGCCGCAATTGGTCGGAGTACAGAGCAAAGCATGTGCGCCTCTATGGAGTCTCGCGACTAATGGAGAAAATGCATTAGAGGGGATAGAAGAAGGTGAAACAGTCGCCGAAGGTATTCGCATTCGTCACCCAATACGCGCTGATGCAGTCCTGAAAGCGGTACAATCGAGCAACGGGTTTATGGCTGCAGTTGATGAGCAGGATATCATCCCTGCCAGGGATGAACTAGCCTCTCGTGGATTCTATGTGGAACCTACATCAGCAGTGGTTTGGCCGATATTACCAAAAAATATGAATGAACTCAAAGATCCAATCGTTATTGTGCTGACCGGATCTGGATTAAAATATATGTCATCTTAAATTTATTAATTTTTTTACTGATGAAATTTTTTCTGGAGGCAAAATGCACGACAAAGTAGTAATCACTGGAATGGGCACTGTCAATCCTTTGGGATTATCCTTACAGGAGTCTTGGAACAATGCGATCAATGGCGTTAGTGGTCTTGGCCCAATTACGCTATTCGACCCCAAAGGATATCGTGTCCAGCACGCCTGTGAAGTAAAAGACTTTACTCCGGGTAACTATATAGATGTTCGTCAAGCTCGGCGCATGGACAGATTTCAGCAGTTTGCCTCAGCGGCTGCACAAGAAGCCATAGAACATTCCGGAATAGAAATTACTGAGGATGAATCCGGAAGAATTGGAGTTATTGTGTCTTCAGCGATTGGGGGATTGAAAGCTATCGCTGATAACCTAGAAGTTCTGCGAGAAAAAGGACCTCGACGCGTGAGTCCATTCGTTGTACCAATGCTCATGTCTAATGGTGCAGCTGGATTGATCTCGATTGATAATAATATCAAAGGACCCAGTTTTTCGGTAGCGTCAGCCTGTGCATCTGGTGCGGATGGATTGGGAATTGCATGGTCATTAATCCGTGCTGGTGTGATCGACGCAGCCATCTCGGGAGGTAGTGATGCAGTAGTAACCGAGGTTGCTGTTGCTGCCTTTGACAGACTCGGTGCATTGTCAACGTCTGATCCGACCGAAAAAGGTGCTCCGCGACCTTTTGATATCTCTCGAGATGGGTTTGTAATAGGTGAAGGCTCTGCAATAATGATTCTTGAGAGAGAAGATCGAGCTATCCAACGTGGTGCGAATATCCTAGCTGAGCTGGCTGGATATGGTTCTACTGCGGATGCTTTTCATATCACGGCACCTTCCGAAGGTGGAATTGGGGGTTCAAAAGCGATAAAAATTGCCATGGACACCGCTCAAATCGATACGGATGAAATCGACTATATCAACGCTCATGGAACTGGAACTCAACTCAATGATCCTGCAGAAACTAAGGGTATAAAATCTGTCTTTGGTGACTTGGCCTACGAGATACCCATCTCCTCAACCAAGTCGATGACCGGACATATGATGGGAACAACTGCCGCACTCGAGGCGATATTCAGTGTTCAGGCAATACGGGAGAATGTTCTTCCGCCAACGATTAATCTCGTGGAACCGGATCCTGAATGTGATCTTGACTATGTTCCCAATGTCGCCCGAGAGGCAAATGTTTCAGCGGTAGTAAGCAACGCCTTTGGATTTGGTGGACATAATGCTGTTTTGGTGGTAAAAGAATATAAGTGAATATCCAATAATCGTTATTAACATTGGAACTGATGGTGCGCAAGCCACTCGACCCGTGTGGGTGGCTCCCGTTCCCTGAGTTCCGGGGAGAATTGAAAGGTGGAACATAATCAGGGCGAGTTGAAGCAGGTTGCTCCTCAAGAGTATGCACAACGTCTGGGTGTAGAATTCATGGATCCACTCATTCTGACCCGGGCATTAACCCATCGTTCGTATATGAACGAACATCCGGAGTCCCTGGAAGACAATGAGCGTCTAGAATTCCTGGGTGATGCCGTGTTGGATTTTCTGGTTGGAGCGTGGCTGTATAACCGATTTCCCGAGATGCCTGAGGGAAATCTAACCAGGCTACGCTCTGCCTTAGTCAGGACCGAGAACCTGGCTGATTTCGCGGTTTCGATTCAACTTGGTGATGCCATGCTGTTGGGTCGGGGAGAGCGAGATGGTGGAGGGCGGGATCGACCGGCATTATTGTGTGCAACTTTTGAGGCATTAATAGGTGCCATATATATTGACAGGGGGATTGAAACTGTCAAAAGGTTCATTGAGCCGATGCTCGAATCTGCCACTCAGAAAATACTTCATGGAAACAAAGATAAAGATCCAAAAAGTATCCTTCAAGAATGGGCTCAATCACAAGGTTTAGGTACGCCATTTTATAAAACCGTGAATTCTTATGGTCCAGATCACGCCAAAAGCTTCATTATTGAGGTTTATGTCGATAACGTTGTCCATGGATCAGGTATTGGTCAAAGCAAGCAGGCAGCGGCTAAATTAGCGGCTGAGCAAGCGATAAAATCACTCAAGATAAATTATTAATTGGTGCTGATTGCATGATTTCTCGTCTCAAATCCTTAGAACTACAGGGATACAAAACCTTTGCGAGTAGGACGTCTTTTGAATTTCCCGGCGCAGTGACGGCTATCGTAGGACCAAACGGTTCGGGCAAGTCAAATATTACTGACGCTCTCAGATGGGTTTTGGGTGAACAATCGTACAGCTTGTTGCGGGGGAAAAAGACGGAAGACATGATCTTTTCTGGTTCAGATCGACGGACCCGTTCTGGTATGGCTACAGCCACTGTTATTCTTGACAACAGCGATAGCTGGCTGCCGATCGATTATTCTGAAGTCTCGATCGCTCGCAGAGCATATCGTGATGGTTCAAATGAATATTTATTAAATGGTCAGAGAGTTAGATTAAGGGATGTGTCGGAATTATTATCAGAATCTGGTCTTGCGGAGCGTACTTACACGATTATTGGACAAGGTTTGGTGGATGCAGCCCTGGCACTTAGGGCTGAAGACAGACGCCGATTATTTGAGGAAGCTGCTGGGATTGGTCTTCACCGTACGCGACGCCAGGAAGCAGTGCGGCGATTAGCAGATACTCAGCGAAACCTGGAACGAGTCGAAGATATACTGCAAGAACTGCGTCCACGTCTGCGGAGTCTTGAGCGACAAGCAAAACGGGCTGTAGATTACGAACAAGCTGTTTCTGAATTGAAGGAGCTACTGCGTGAATGGTATGGATTCCATTGGCATAAAGCCCAAGAAGAGCTCGCTGAAGCCCAAAAGTTTGCCAAGGAGCAAGCCGCCTCACTCGAAGATATCAGGCAGAGAGAATCACAATTAGATGCAGAAATTAATCTTTTACGTGAGAATCGACAAAAAACTCGCCATGAGTTGAGCATATTCCATCATCAATCTACTGAACTTCATTCAAGGAGGGAGAAAGCAAGTCGGGAACTTGCTGTTGCAGAAGAGCGAGAGCGAAACATCGAAGAACAAGAAGGTAGATCTCGCGCAGATTTGGCAGCTTCCAGTGAAGAGATTGCATTCCTCCAGGAACGTAATAAATTTGCCCAGGAGGAGGTCGATCGCCTGCAAAGCGAATTGGATGAAGCCGGGGAACAGAGTGCTGCGGCTCAAAATGAGCTTGAAGATCGGAAGCAACAGCGTGTCACCATAGAAACATTGCTTGCTGAGAACCGGAAAATATTAGTTCAGAAATCAACCCAAAGGTTGGAGATAGTCTCTCGTAACATTGAAAGGCAGGCTCAAATTGAGTCATTAAAAAGATCAGCGACTCATGCTGAGCAATCTATTACAGAGAGAAACATAAAGAGGGAGAATCTGGCGGAAGATGTTGAGAAAATTACCAATGAATTCACGGCAGCGGAACTTTCTCTAAAAGAGATTGAGAAATCAAAATCAGCAATTGAGAGAACTATTCAAGATCAGGAATTCGCAAAAGAAGAACTCAATGATCAAATTTCCTCTATAGAAACCCAAATATCAAAATTTAGTACCCAACTTGAAGTGTTGAAGCAGGCGGAGCAAGCATTTGTTGGATACTCAAGCGGAGCAAAGATTTTACAAGATGCGGCTAAGAATGATCGGCTTAGTCGTTCGAAGGGAATTCTCGGTTCTAGTATTCGCGTTCCTGAGGAATTTGAAGTTGCCATAGGTGCTGTGCTCGGTGAATTTATCGATTCGATAGTACTGGATTCTGAAGCTGATATTTCCCAGGCATTATCCATCATAGAACAAAATCCAGAAAAGTCTGCAATCCTGCCGCTCGACGTCATAACTGGAAACGAAAATTCAATGCAGGAAATTGAAGACGAGGGCATTATCGGGCTGGCCAGCGAGAATGTCTCTGCTCCATCTGAATTAATGCCAGCGATCAATTTACTACTCGGCAATGTCTTAATCGTAGAAAACAGAGAAGTTGCTAGGAAAGTAATATCTGATTTTCGCGATGGCAAACAACAGGAAGGTCGTTTGCAATCGATGAGAGCGGTGACGTTAGTTGGAGAAGTCTTCTATCTCCAGGGACCTGTGAAAACCAGCACCGGTTCTAAACCGGCTAGTTTAAGCCGCCAAAGAGAGATGAGGGAGATTATCCAAAACCTAGAACAGGCAAATGAAAGAAAGGGATCTGTGGTGGAGCGTGCGTCAGAAATCGATCGCACACTATCAAAATTGAACGAAGAACAAAGCAATATTGAAAATTTACTTGAAAAGCAAGGGGATGCATTCGAGAATACCAATAATGCGCATAGACAGCTCCTCTTAGAAGATGAACAGTCAAAACGAGAGATGGACTGGCAAATTGAGCAGCTAACTCAGCTAACTCAGGCAATTGAAGAATCTGAACAGCAAATTCAGTTATCCTTGGAGGAGGTATCCAGCCTGGAGCAGTCTGAAAAAGAATTCGGCGACGATATAGAGCGGCTGAGTCAGGAGCTGAAAAATTTCCCAATCGATGAAATGCAGGAAAGAGTGACCCACTGGAAGACTCGCATTGCAGTCGTTGAACAGGCTTTGGCAGAATCGAAGGTGCGCCTAGTGGAGCGGGAGAAGTCTTCAGCAGATGCCCTACGGAAATCCGAGCTGGTAAATTCCAATATCCAAACTCTTGGGGTGAGTCATAGTCAGACAATAAATGAGATCAATAACCTGCAAGAGGAAATTAAAGAAGTTGCCAAGCTAGTTGAAGCAAATCGAAAACAAACTTCTCCTCTGGAAGAAAACCTCGAAAACATAGAACAAAAGTTAACTAAGATGTTGTCACTGGAATCAAAAGAGCGTCAAGTATCCAGCAGGGCGGAGCAGAACTTTACTCAAGCTCGAATTGCCCAGGTCAGGAAACAGGAAGCTCTCGATGCGCTACGCAGGCAAATAGAAGCTGATTTTGGATTGGTCGCATTTGAATACCGGGAGGGTGTTTCAGGTCCTACACCATTGCCCCTCGAAGGATTTGTAGAGAACCTACCAATTCTTGAGGAATTATCCGAAGAAACCGAAAAGGCTTTAAACAGGCAGCGTTCCTTGCTGAGAAGATTAGGACCGGTAAATCAGGAAGCTCAAATCGAGTTCAAAGAAGTTGATGAGCGCTATCAATTCATGACATCCCAGGTAGAGGATTTAGAAAGAGCTGCAGAAGATGTTCAGCGGGTGATAGAAGAGTTGGACGAGATCATGGAGCGGGAATTCTGTAATACATTCGAAGCCGTAGCAGAAGAATTTCACCAAATATTTGGTAGGCTATTTGGTGGTGGCTCAGCAAGGCTAGTTTTGACCGATCCAGACGATTTGACTGACACCGGCATTGATATCGAGGCGCGTTTACCCGGCAGGAGGGAACAAGGATTGTCCTTGCTTTCTGGAGGAGAGAGGTCGTTGACTGCAGTGGCGCTGGTATTTGCTCTCTTGAGGGTATCACCGACACCGTTTTGTGTTTTGGATGAGGTGGATGCAATGCTTGATGAAGCCAATGTTGGTCGTTTCCGCGAGTTGTTGCGTGAGCTGAGCCAGACAACACAGTTTATATTGATCACCCATAACCGGGCCACGGTCCAGGTTGCCGATGTTATCTATGGGATTACTATGGGGAGGGATTCAACCAGCCAAATCCTGAGTCTGAAAGTAGACGAACTCGAAAAAGTTGTTTGATCTCACCAAAAACAAAAACGAGCCTTTCAATTTGGAAGGCTCGTTTTTGTTTTTCATTCGATAATTCACTTATCTTTGGAGAAGATGGGGTGGGATTTCAGGATCAGTTGGAATACGATCTTCAAAAAAATCAGAGATGACGGGTTCCAACCGGTCCCTTTCTGATTGAAGCCATTCATCGAATTTTTGCTGTCGCAATTGTTGGTGTTCTGCGAAAGCTAAAGTGCGCAGCTCATGACCTAATTTTTGAATGATGTGCCATCCAAAGGATGATTGAACAGGATCGCTTGTCTCCCCAATCTCCAGTGCGAAAGCAACTCTTTCGAATTCAGGAACCATACGTCCTTCTGGGAACCACCCTAAATCTCCACCTTGATCCTTGTTGCTTTCATCGGTCGAATACTCGGCAGCTAGCTCCACAAAATCTTCTCCATCATGCAATCTATCGAGGACCTCTATGGCGGTTGCCTCATCATCAACAAGAATGTGGCGTGCCCAAACTTGTTCCTGCTCGTTCGGAACATCTTCTGTGACTGCATCGAAGACTTTTTGGCGATAGATACCAGATTCGATTATCGCCAAGACATGTTTTTCCCGGACCCCGATATCTCTCTGGAAGCTATCAATAACTTCCTGGTAATTCTTTTGAAACTCTTCGAAGGAATAAGGTGTTGGTGTCGGTGAAGGTCCAGCTGTTGGTGTTGGACCTTCTGGAGTAAAAGTTGGGAAGGGTGTAGGGGTAGGTTCACTCGTGGGTGTTGATGTCGCGTCTGGGGATATGGTTGGAGTTGATGTCGGTGTT
The DNA here is from genome assembly GCA_937968125.1 of uncultured Anaerolineales bacterium. Classification (GTDB taxonomy): domain Bacteria; phylum Chloroflexota; class Anaerolineae; order Anaerolineales; family UBA4823; genus PFL25. The sequence goes on from CALBUI010000132.1 coordinate 8,441, forward strand.
GGCGAAGGTGGTACTAATGCAAGTTGAGTAGCAGACAATGTGGAAGTTGGTAGTGGTGAAGGAACCAAAGTTGGAGTGGGTGGCATTCCCTCAGGATAATAACCAAATTCTTGTTGAATTTGCTCCATTACCTCTTCTTCGGTGACTGTTGTGCCACTTTTGGCAGCTTCTTGCCGGATAATATAATCGTCGATCATTGCATTCATAACACCCCGACCAAGGCTCATAGGCTCTAGTTGAATTTGGATCTGGTTCAAACTTTGCTGGAAAAATGCCTGTGTGTTTTCATCAGAACCAAATAACTGCATATTTTGTAGTGTTTGTAGATACTGCTGGACAAGTTGGTAGCGTTCAAAACGGGCCCGGGACTGAAATTCTCCAGTAGTAATGTCATCTTCGCCGACAACGGCAACGGATTGGTTGGGTTGGATCACTTGAGATTCAATTATTCCATAGGCTACTAATCCAAACACTGCCACCAAGACAACCACTGCGCCAATGATGATATATCTTCGTTGGATTCGCTCACGTTCTTCTCGGGCTAAATGCTTTTTTGTTACTGTCTTTTTTTCTGGTGCCTTGGCCATAAAAACCTTTGTGAATGAAATTTTGGTGAACTAAGCTTTTAAAAGGGGCATAAGGAGCACTCCTTATGCCCCTTTCAAAGCAACAATAATTCTTAAAAATTATTTAGCGAAGAACCTCACCCGTGAAGGGTAATAATGCAACATGGCGCGCTCGTTTAATAGCTTTTGCTAGTTGACGTTGGTGCTTTGCACAGGTGCCAGTTTGACGACGAGGTCTAATTTTGCCCTCATCTGTTATGAAGCGGCGCATTGACTCAGCCTGTTTATAATCAATTTTTGTACTGGGATCAGTGCAAAACTGGCACACTCGAGGGCGAGAATAGTAGCGCCGTCTTTGTGGTCTTGCTGGTCTTGATGGTCGTTGGTCTGTCACAATCAATAACTCCTCTTACTTAATTATCTTTGTTGATATTGGTTAATATTTGAGTCAGGAATTTAGAGGAAATTCTTCTTCCTCATTACCGTCGGATTCGTGCTCACTTGGCAGGCTTTCCTTTCGATCTCCTAAGACGATCATCTCATTGGCAACGATCTCTGTAGAACTACGTTTATTGCCTGCGTTATCCTCCCAAACTCTTGTTTGTAAGCGACCTTCTATATAAACTTGTTGACCTTTGAGTAAATGCTGCTTGCAGATCTCTGCCAAACTGCCCCAAGCCACAACATTGAACCATTCGGTTTCAGTATGTCGTTCTCCAGCGGAGCTATTCCAAGAGCGGGTAGTAGCAACATTGAAAGTGGTTACAGGACGTCCGGAGGGGGTATAGCGCATTTCAGGATCGCGACCCAGCCGGCCGATGATCATAACCTTGTTTAAACCTCGACTCATTTCTCAACCTCTAATCAATTTGGTCACGAATAATCCTAATTATTCAACTTCTGATGTCAGCAGAAAACGCATCACTGGTTCTTGAAGACCCAGGTTGTGCTCCAATTCAGAACAATTAGTTGGTTCTAATTGTGTATTGAGCAGTACATACTGCCCTTCGGTTTGTTTCTGTATAGGGTAAGCCAGCCTGCGCTTGCCCCATATATCGACATTGTCGATCTGACCACCCGAATCTGTTATCCAGCCTTTAACTTTGTCAACCAATTCGTTAAACGCCGATTCATCCACATCGGGATGGACAATAAACATAAGCTCGTACGAACGCATGGGGGATGCCTCCTTTCCTCGGGATTGCCTTTAGTTCACGCCGTAAGCGTGCCAAAAGCGGAAAGATAGCCACGCAGATTGGCGTGGCTATCCGGCATTTTAACAT
>CALBUI010000133.1 GCA_937968125.1 uncultured Anaerolineales bacterium
GTGCCAGCAGTCCAGCCCGTGAGTTGAGAATCGGTAGTCCAGCCCGGATGCAGTTTAGGAGCTGGCTAATGATTGGTGCGCGCTCCTCTGCGGTTAGGAATAGCTCATCGCGCCCGTAGTAAGGCGTGTGGAAGTAGAACATGACACCGATGATAGGGAATTTCGTTTCATCCACCCACTGCAGAAACGGCTCAACTCCCTCGGCGGTGTAGCGATCGATCACGTAGATGACGGCAACCTTAGGGTGTGAACCCGCGCGAATGGTGTGTTCGACCTGATGAAAGTGATTGCCGCGTCGCAAATCAAAGGTACCGGGCAACCCATCCATACTAACCCAGATGAGATCAGCCGAGGTTTCGAGTCCAAACAGGCCGTTGGTGTAGATATGCACGTGGAAGAAACCAATCCGTTTCGCCTCGGCAACCGCGTCCTTGAGTGTGTGGTCTGCGTCGCGCCACAGCATGGGTTCTCCCCCGCTGAAGTACAGATCGCGGAACCCGCGGTTCCACGCATCCTGCATCGCGGTGACCAGTTGATCCCAGGTCATATCGGGACGGCCGGTATTGGAGACGTGGCAGCCACGACAGGCAAGGTTACAACGGTCCGTCACTGCGACGCCATAGATGAGCGGTTCCGGGCGTTGCAACACCACAAAGCGCCACACGAACGTGGTGTAAAAACGGAGCCGACTCCAAAGGGTTCTTCGAAACCTAAGGATATCTTCTTGCGCCTCATTTTTGGAAAGGTATTGTGGTCTTAGTGCATCAGGCATGGATACTTCAGTTACTTTATTACTGCGGGCAAACGGGTTGATAAGCAAATTAATTTATGCGTATTCTTAATAAAGAAATACAATATTTGCTTTTATACATATAACCGTTACACACAAAATGCCCTCCTACTATATATAGGAGGGCGATGAAAAGGGCTAAGTTACTCCCTTTGCCAATTCACGAATTGTTGAGGCATCAAGTACTTGTAAGCTAATGTCAGTATATTGCATAGTTCGTTTTTGCACAAGTACAAACGCGCCCTTTGCGTTAGACAGTTGTATGACAAGTGTGTCCCTCAGTAACAACAAAAACCCCATCTTCAAGACGTAAAAATCACCCCCGCCCGGTAGACACGTGGTTATAAATGATGTTGGTCGACATCAAAAGAGGGGATCATTACAATTGAATACCTAATCCCTATCGCCCGTGCCCCGGATGGGGTACTAGTATCCTTTTGGTACCGGTCGGGCATCGGGGAACAGGGTGTGGTGCGTCGTGTGACTTCTCAATAATTACAGTTCACACCTTATACTCAGTGGAGGATTGGTTTGCTCACAGATGTGGAATAACCTAGATAACACTCTTCAAAGGTGGAACCATGTTCAAGCAAACGAAAAGGGGCTGTCAGCTACGACAGCCCCATAAACTCAGTTTTGGGTTTGATTCTTTGATGCTTCTATTCTAACCATCTACATCAATCAAGCCTCCATCGGAAAGATTGGTTTCCAATCTTCACCATACGCTGCTTTGTAAGGTGCTTCGTCAATTGGGGGAACAATCGATGCAACCATCGTGCCGCCGTTCCACACGTCGTATTCAGGCGCGGCATGTTCTTTGAAAAATTCGGCGAGGGCCGCATCCATCTCGGCCAGGACATCAGCGTTGGATGGGTCTGAGATAACATTCCGGTGTTCGCCGGGGTCTCGCAGTAGATCATAGAGTTCGTTCTCATTCTGCTTGTCGAAGTGTTTGATATAAAGCCATTCGCGCGTGCGCATCAGGCGCAACTCGTGGATCTCACAAAATACTGCGTCAAAATCGCCCTCAAGCTTTTCGCTGCGCAGTAGGGGCGCCAGGCTAGAGCCTGGAGAGTGCCCGTTGGGTGTGTAGTCGGTTTCTGCCAGGTCGAGAAGCGTCGAGTAGATATCGGTCTGCATTACCATAAGATCCGACTCTTGTCCGGCGGCGATGCGTCCTGGGTATCGCATGATCAAAGGAATGCTCCAGCCGTGTCGATGGCCTGTGAACGGAATCGTCGTCCAGCCGGTTCCCCAGTTGCCATTCTGTCCATAAGATGTGCCATGATCCGCAGTGAACATGACGATGGTGTCATCATCCAGTCCCAATTTCTGCAACTCGGTCATGATCTGTCCGATCCCATCATCTACGTAACTGATCTGGGAGAACACGTTGCGGAGGCGTGGCATATTGTTGATGCCTCGAATTTCCTCTTGAAATCCATATTGCGGGGCGACCTGATTTATCATCATCGCATAGCTGATCGCTTCCTGTGCCACTGGTTCTCGCGGCATCGATTCCATTTCCTTGTTTTCGAATCGGGGCCAAAACGGATTCTTATCCTTGCCATTGATCTCCGCATCCAGACAGCCGGAGGTGCTGTACGGTGCGTTGTAAGAGACATACATAAAGAACGGCTCCTGGTCATTCGCATGATCTTGCAGATAGTCCAGTGCCTTGTTTGTCCACAATTCGGTCATGTGCCCCTCGTACACGTGACGCTTCCCATCTTCCCAGTACGCATCGCCCCAAAAATCAGATGTATGACCATCTTCCTTGCAGACCCAGTAGTCAAAACCTGTTTGGGGATGTTTGGTGGGATAATCTCCCAGATGCCACTTTCCGATCATTGCCGTGTTATAGCTATTATCCTTCAAAGTTCCGGATAACGATTCAAATCCATCTAAAGCGCACCAGTCTTCCGGATACATCCCCTCGGAGTCCGGTAGTGCGAGGTGGACACCGTGTGCTGAAGGCATTACACCGGTAAGTAAGGAAGCCCGGCCGGGAGAGCACAATGCACTGGCGCCATAACAATTGTTGAACTGGATCCCCTGGGCCGCCATACGATCCAGATTGGGGGTGTAGGCATCCGGGTTGCCATAGGTCCCCAACGTCCAAGCACACATATTGTCTACAATGAAGAGAATAATATTAGGTTTTTTGTCATTCATTCGCTGCTCTTTTTATGTGTTTGCTCAAATAAAGATAATAAATAACAAACCATACGACCACTACAAAATGGATGCAATGTCCGCGTCTATTTGGCAAAAGTCAAAATCCACACGTATGGTGTACGCTAGATTATAAATGATGTTGGCTGACATCAAAAGTGAACATGGGGGGGTCTTTACAATTGAATAGCGTATCCTTGATGCCGGTGCCCTGAGGATACCGGTACCCAAGGGGGTACAGGCATTCGTGCCGCTTATTTTTCGCAGTCGTTCGCACGACTCAACTCAGGCCCGTCTCCGGAGGTGGGCTTTTCACTTTCCATTGGTAGGATAAATCGTACTCATAATCAGTTGTATTCATGAAGCAATGTCTGTATAATGACAGTAAGGCAAGGGTTTACAAATCAGCATATCGCGGGGGAATAAAACAAAGCACTAACCCTTTTTGCTGTAGACTTGCACCTAATCATGGGGAGTGCGCATGTCCACCACGCTGGATGAACAGATCAAACAGCTAAAACAAACTATAGCTGATATTGAATCTCAAAGGTCAATACTTGGTGATGAAGCAGTGGAGGCATCCCTTAAGCCAATTCGCCAGAAGCTCGTTGACGTTGAGATGCAGCTTCACCCTTCTGTCGAGGTGAAGGACGAGTTGCGCTCCCGCCAGCGTAAATTAGTCACCTTGCTCTATTTGGATGTGGTCGGTTCGACTGCCATGACCCAGCACCTTGACCCAGAGGACACGCTGGATATCATGGATAATGCCTTACCTCGTTTGGCAACCCCAGTTGAGTCACATGGTGGACATATTACCCGTTATACAGGCGATGGCTTCAAGGCTATCTTCGGCGATTCAATCGCCAGGGAGAACGACCCCGAACAAGCTATCCGCGCTGGTTTGGAGATCCAAGATGTAGCGAAATCCCTTGCGAAAGAATTACGTTCAGAGTGGGAGATTGATGATTTCCATGTGCGTATTGGCATAGATACAGGTCTGGCTGCTTTGGGTGGGCAAACAGAGGCGGAAGATACCGTCATGGGAAGGGTGGTCAATCTAGCAGTACGCATAGAAAGTGCTGCACCACCAGGAGGTCTATTGATCTCTCATAACACCTATCGCCACGTGCGGGGTGTATTCAACGTAGAATCTCAAGAACCGATTATGGCGAAAGGTTTCCCTGAACCCGTTCCTGTTTACTTGGTAGAAAGTATCAAGCCGAGAGCTTTTCGCGTACGCACCTTAGGCGTAGAAGGTGTTGAGACGCGTATGATCGGGCGAAGGACTGAATTGGATTTCCTCAAAGACGCGCTGTTAACTGCTATTGAAGAGGGTGAGGGTCAGGTAGTCACTATAAGCGGTGAGGCAGGAGTAGGCAAATCACGTTTGCTGTATGAGTACCAAAATTGGTTTGACCTATTACCTCAAATCGTGCTTTTATTCCAAGGAAGGGGTCGTCAAGAAAATCAAGGACAACCTTTTTCATTGCTGCGGGATATATTCGCCTTCTATTTTCAGATCCTAGACTACGATACAGGTAAGCAAGCTCAGCACAAGATAATGACTGGTTTTGGAGATGTGTTTGGTGACGATGAAGATGCAATGATGAAAGCCCATATCATTGGACAACTGCTGGGCTTTGATTTCAACGCCAGCCCGCACCTGAAAGGTGTGCTTAATGATCCGGAGCAACTGCGCAATCGCGGTCTGATGTACTTGAAGAAATATTTCCAGACATTGTCGCAGGAAAGCCCAATCGTAATCTTATTGGAGGACATTCATTGGGGGGATGAAAGCTCATTGGACGTAGTCAACCAGTTAGGTGATCAAATACCACAACTGCCTATTGTGATTGCCTGTGCAGCACGTCCAACCCTGTATGAGCGACGACCTTATTGGGGCGAAGGGCAAACCTATCACACTCACCTGGAACTGCGTCCGTTATCAAGGCGCGAGAGCCGTCTGCTGGTTTCCGAAATCCTCAAACTCGCTGAGGATATTCCAACTGAGCTGCGTGAATTGATCGTTCGGGGTTCAGAAGGCAATCCCTTCTACCTGGAAGAATTGATCAAGATGCTGATTGAGGACGGCGTGGTCATCCCCGAGGAAGAAACCTGGCAAATTGACTTGGCTCGCCTTGAGCAGGTTGATGTTCCCTCTACCTTAGCAGGTGTACTGCAGGCTCGACTTGATAGTTTGCCGTCCCACGAGCGCACAGTCCTCCAACAGGCCTCCGTGGTGGGTCGGCTGTTTTGGGATCGTATCGTGTCTTATATCCAGGCAGAAGCAGGGAATGGGGATAACCCCCAACGCATCTCTCTTGCATTGACCTCCTTACGAAATCGAGAATTAGTTTATCGCCGTGAAGAATCTGCTTTTGTGGGTGCAGTAGAGTATCTCTTCAAGCACGATGTGCTGCGTGAAGTGACCTATGAGAGTGTGATCAAACGCCTGCGCAAAACCTATCATGGACTAGTTGCGGACTGGTTGATCACTAATTGTGGAGATCGTATCGGAGAATCCAGCGGTTTGATTGCTGAACACTTAGTATTGTCAGGAAGAAAGGAGGATGCCTGCCAATACTATATTCAATCTGGTGAGCAAGCTCTACTCGCTTATGCTAATTTAGAAGCAGAAATCCAATTTCGCTGTGCATTGAGTCTAGAGTGCGAAGAACTTGACAAATCTAAATTATTAGAAGGTCTTGGTGAAGCACTCGAAAGACAAGGTCGCCATGAAGAAGCTATCCAAATATGGAGTGAAGCCATTGAATTAAATTTGGAATTAGAGGATATGGCAATTGTTGCCCGCCTTCATGCTAAATCTTCTCGTGCCAATCATGAGGATTTTCCTCGAAGTTTGGAAATTTGCCTCGAAGGACTCAAATGGATAAAAGATGAACCTGAGAGTCATGAAGTTGCGATGTTATTGCACGAAACCGGGAAAACCTACTATGAAAATGGAAAACCTGATGAAGCTTTGGAATATTGCCAGAAGGCATTGCAGATGGCTGAGAGGTTGGAGGATATTGAAGTCCAAGCGGACACCTTAGTTACATTGGGTAGCCATCCAACCCAGTCACCTGAATCTGCGCTGGATGCTTTGACACTGGCGGTTGAACTTGCTCACAAGGGGAATTTTCCCCTTATAGAAAGTCGAGCACTAAATTACCGTGGGGGGCTCATAGAGGAAGTTACTGGAGACCTTCTCCGTGCGAAGGAAGATATCGAGCGGTCTCTTGCTATCACAACCCAGCATGGAGATATAGGGTCTGAATATCCTTATTCGGGTACCAAACTAATGTTAGATTTTCATTATTGTGAATTGAGTGAAATTGAAAGAGGTATTCATTCTTTTGGGGATTTCGTAGCTGGATACCCTGATACTGAATATTCAAAACCAGGATTTCTATGGTTCAAGGCCTTATTATTAGGTTTACAAGGTGAGTTTCAATATTCTTTAGAGCTACTCGGTGAGTGCAGAATCGTGTGGCGGAAACGGGGTTATCTTTATGGTCTTTACTATGTTTATAATAAGATCGCAGACATAAATATTGAGATATATAGATCGGGTGGAGCAGCGAATTGGCAAGAAGTAGAAGAAGTTCTTAACGAGTCGATCGATCTGGGGAAAAAGGGGATGGCGAGTAAAGCAGTACCACTCTGTATGTTTTCATTGGCAAATACACTTCAAAGAAACCACCAGAAAGCACACCAATATCTAGAAGCGGCTATACTGGTAGAAGATGATAATTCACCGTTCTGGAATTATATGAATATCTCAAGGGTTACTGCACACCTGGCTGCTTCCGAACATCGGTGGGAGGAATCATTCGATGCATATCAAGACCTAATTGAAACATTTTCCCAGAGAGGGTATCGCTGGGATCATGCTCACACTCTTAGCGATTTGGGAGATGCTCTGATCTCGCGTGGAGAATCCAACGATATTGAAACTGCGCGGGAATTGTACAATCAAGCTATAGAAATATATACTGATTTAGAGGCATCCTGGTATCAAGAACAAGTTGAGAAAAGGTTGAACTCGGCATCCAATTTTATTCTCAGGTAGTAGAAAGGATATGAAATTGTTTGGCATTAGGCTATATCAAGGTGCTGGAAGAACGATTGGGGGAGTTGTAAGGGCAGCAAACACATAATCAAGCAAAACTAAATATTCGCTGTTTTTTACCCCTATGTGGTAGACACGGGGTAATAATAGTAGGGAGTGGGGCAATAAGTGAACGTGGGGGGTACATTTACAACTAAGTATTCATTCCTATGATGTCGGTGACCCTATGGGGCATCGGTCGGGCAGCAGGGTAGCGGGATGCAGGGACTCGTGCCTCCTTCATCCTGTAATCAATCGCACGGCAAGCCATTCATCTAGCCCGCTTCCTTGACCGCTATGAGATCAGTTATAAGAGTATATGGGTATCAAAAAAAGATCCACTTAGAAATGGATCTTCGGAGTGAGCGCGGCAGGGCTCGAACTTCATCCTCCAGATGAAACCAGGGGGCCTGCAACCAATGGCTTAAAAGGCCAACCCCCGGATTGCGCTTTCTACGACCAAGAGCCTGCTCCTTTTATTGAGTACACTGGACACTATTAAAACGAAGCTCCTGGAATAATTTTACCCGCTTTGTCAACAGCTTTTGTCCGGTGGACTGAGGAGTTTCAGAAGCTCCTGGACAGAAGTTAATTAGTAAAAGCCGATTCCAGAAATTTCCAATTCTACATTAAACATCATTGTAAAATCGCTCACAATTTGTTGAGACCAAAAAATGATTTGAAGATTCTCGAAAGAATATCATTTGTCACATGAATAGTAATTCCATGTAACGCACATCATTTCAAACACGACATGAGGTTTGTGCATCCCGTTGCAATTCGAACGCACAACCTACTGATTTCACTAGACATGTCCGCTCTGTACATATCGTGGTAAAGTGCAACCAGGTCCCATATATATATAGATTTTGTCCCCTGTGCCTATATTTTTAATATTTTGGTACACCGGCTACACTGGGGTTGCATCTATGAAAGCGTTTGTCAAGGAAAAAGTGGAGGATAACGCGTTGCTAGACCACAAGTCAATTCCAAGACTACCTCATTACTAATGGGATATTAAATTTATTTTGACCAGGTTGATAAGCCAAGAATTTGTGCTAGTCTTAATTGCTAGCACTGATTCGATGCATCTATTCGTGTTCAGCCTGGATCAATCGATCCAGGTGGATATCAATAGTTATCCAACACATGATAGCAATTCGACCTGGTTCGGGGGCCTCTTCACCGGGACGGTGTCAGCAGACGTCGTCTGAGCACCCTGCAACCCGTCAGGCTCCCCGATGGTAATCCTCTTGGTAGGGTCGATCACGCTTGAGCATATAATAAATCACAGTCAGCAAGCGACGAGCTACAGCTACCCTGGCACCCCGCTTGCCACAACGTTTAGCCAACCGCTCGTACACCTGATACCAGCGAGAACTGAAACGGCTGGCAACCATGGCTGCCTGTCCCATGGCAAAACGCAAGTGAGCTGAACCTTGCTTGGAGATCTTGCCGTGACGCACAATCGCATCACTTTTTCGCACTCTAGGAGTTAGCCCCGCCCAATTGCACAGCGCCTTGGATGAGTTGAAGCGCGAGATATGTCCGATCTCAGCCAGGATGGTCATCGCAGTCACTTTGCCTACTCCTGGCATGCTCATCAGAATCTGTATTGTATGGGCTTGCTCCTTTGTGAGGGGGATCTCTTGTTCCAGTTCCTTGATCTGCTCATCAAGTCGGTCGATTAAGGTCAAGTTGTCTGTGATCACCCGACGGGCAGCTGGACGCAATTCTTCCAGCACTTCTTCAAGAAACTCTCGTCCTCTGACACCAAACAGGTCGCTCACTGGTGAGGCCAGATTGTAGCTTGCCAACACAGCCTGGAGACGGTTCTTGGCCTGTGTGCGGTGTCCGATCAACCAGCTACGATGACGCGTGTACAGCCGCAGATCTCTGACCTCTTTGGGGGCTGCGTAGGCTGTCGGCAGATAGTTCATTCGAGCCAGGTGTGCCAATACACCAGCATCTATCTGGTCCGTCTTGACTGCTGCATTGGCGATCGCCTTGACTTCTTTGGGATGTGCCAACTCCACCCGTTCCACATGCTCAGAGAGCATGTCGTACATGAATGGCCAATTTCGGGTGGCTTCCAGCACCGCATAGGTCTCTTGGGGTACATGCTCTTCAAGATAGCCTGCCATTTCCGCGTTTAGTAGACGCCGCTCATCGATCACTTCCCCCTCAGTGTCCATCAACACCACA
>CALBUI010000134.1 GCA_937968125.1 uncultured Anaerolineales bacterium
CATGTTCAATGAAATCGAGATCGGTTCGATATTGTGACCATAGACGATCGCTGGCAATATTCCTTCTCGGCGAAGGGTTTTCACCTTTTTTCCAATAACTTCGCGTCGATTTGCTTGAAAAACTACTTCCTCCATATCATCCTTCCTGACTTCATTTCCAGGTCTTTGATCTCAATCTCAGACAGACCTGGAGAATATATCTAAAAAATTTAATCGTTTTCTTTCGTCTGGCAAAAAAATCCGCCTCCACTTGGAGACGTCTCCTTACCGCAAGGAATTTTATTCGCTTTCTTTATATCCGTCAAGCGCAATATTGCTTGTGATGAACTCTATAAACCTATGATAAACTCAGGCGAACAATTTCCACTACACAAAACCTGATATTTCCCATGTTTCGTCCCCGAAATTTATTTATTTTAGTTCTGATAGCTGCTGGTTTTACCAGCGCGTTTTTATCCGGATATTTTCTAAATGCCTACTTCATTGACAGTAAACCTATATTTTCGATCCTTGATCAAGCATATGGAATCATGATAAATCATGCTTACGTCGACCTTCCAGAACAATCCGAATTGGAATATGGGATGATTAGAGGCATGCTTCAAGCCTCTGGAGATCCGCAGGCATCATTTCACGAACCTGTTCAACATGAACTTGCTTCCAATAACCTTCAAGGAAGGTACGGTGGGATTGGCGTGGAATTGTCAAGAACCGGGCATGGGGATGTCCTGGTGTACCCAATCATTGATAGCTCTGCCTCTCAAGCAGGCATTCTCAACAATGACAAATTAGTATCAGTTGATGGTCTCGTTGTAACCGCTGAAGTAAGTATTGATGATATCAAGGCAGAACTCCGTGGTCCGTTAGGAAGTTGGCTCAATCTTGTCGTTTCTCGTGAGCCTGACTTCACAATTCACGAATTCAGGATCAAAAGAGAAGAGATTCACTTACCATCAGTGACCTGGCGAACCATTCAAAATTATCCTTCTATCGGCCTGATCAACGTCAATATAATCGCCGAAACCACTCCAAATGAAATACGGAACGCAATAGAAGCATTACAAGGGGCAGGTGCGAACAGTTTTATTTTAGATTTGCGCAACAATGGTGGCGGTTTATTAACCGCTGGAGTTGATTCGGCAAAATTGTTTTTAAATGATGGGATTATCCTCCAGCAGCAGTATCGCGGCGAAGAAGTTGAAACTTTTTCGACCAGATCTCCTGGTCCACTGACTGATGTTCCTTTAGTGGTTTTAATCAATCGAAATACGGCTAGTGCTGCAGAGATCATTGCCGGAGCTCTGCAAATCCATTCAAGAGCTCAATTAATCGGAGAATCTACGTTTGGAAAAGACACCATTCAGCTGATTTTTGACCTCGATGATGGATCAAGCTTGCATATTACCGCTGCAAAATGGTGGATACCAGGCATTGATCCCCCCCTAAGTGAAGGTGGACTCGAACCTGATATTCGCATCACTCAAGATGAATCGGATGTCGACTACTTCTTGGAAGCAGCAATAAGATCCTTAATGGATGGATAAGTTGTTAAAATCATGATTGTGTTAAAATTTACATATGGGAGTTAAAGTTGTCGCGAATAATCGCAAAGCAAAGCACGAATACTTCCTTTTGGACACTTTTGAGGCTGGAATTGTGCTGAAAGGAAGCGAAATAAAATCCATCCGAGCCGGCCAGCTGAGCCTCGCCCAGGCATATGTCTCCATTGAGGGCGGGGAAGCCTGGTTGTTAAATGCTCACATTGCTCCTTATAATCAAGCCAACCGTTTTAATCACGATCCTTTGCGCCCTCGTAAACTGCTGCTGCACCGCAAGCAAATCAAGAAATTGTTTGAGAGTGTCCGCCAAAAAGGGACCACGATTGTCCCTTTACGTGTTTATTTGAAAGATGGGAAGGCAAAAGTCGAAATTGCGCTCGCTAAGGGCAAAAAGCACTACGATAAAAGGGCAGAGATCGCCAAGCGTGATGCCCAAAGGGAGCTCGATCGACGCTATAAACAACGGAGGTAATCATGTCTCCCTCCTCCATAGCGGGGATAAATAAATTATCGGAAGCAGAAAAGCGCGCCGTCTATGCACGCATAATCCCTAAAGGTCTGGTAGACCTATTCAATCTCTCTCCAGATTTCCGTGACAATTCCGGGAATGATTTGCTCAGATTTAAGTATGCCTCAGGGCGTCCAACTGTGGAAATGTCTTTAAAGCACCAGTTTGAGTTCCCTGATCCAATCCAATATGGACATCTGACAGACACAATGAACGGGCAAATCCATGTGCTTCTCTATATCCTCAACGATCCGACCTCCCCTAGATTCGATGTCGATCAGCTCCCTAATGGTCAGAAAACTGTTTTTGGAACCCAATCCAGGAATATTGAGGCTGAGATCCGAGCGATGGAAGCTGGATTGGCGCCCGGTCAGGTCCGTCGCGGATTGCGAATGCTATCAAAGGCCATAATCTCTTTTGAGGAATTCATTACCAGTCTTAGACATGATATATATTTTATTGAACCATTGTATTATCACAATGCCGTAATCTTTGAACACTATGGATTTGCGTATCAACAAGGGAGCAAATTAATGAAACGGATTCAATCCGGTTTCTCGGCCTCTGGTGATCTGATCAGCAGATTGGACTCTTCGAGCCCATTTCGAAAGTCAGATCACTCCTCCAGCATCCGGCTCCGTTCCTGGTCTATCCATGATGGCATTCTTGGAGAGCCATTCTCCAAAGTGACAATGTACAAATATGTGGGGAAAAAGATGAATATCAATACTTGCTTCGATTGCACCTGGTGAGCCATGTTGAATAGTGATTTCATTGCATTAATTATTACTTTTGCATTCATCCTGATCTGGTTGAGAGGTAATGATTTCGCCGCCCATCGGGGGTGGATCAGCAGTCAAGTTAGCCGGAAAATCATCCACATCGGTACAGGTCCTTTATTCGTCTTATGCTGGCTCTTATTCCCAAACACATCCACCTCTCGCTATATCGCTGCATTGGTTCCTCTGGCGATAACCCTGCAGTTTTTCCTGGTTGGGATTGGCGTGATTAGAGATGAGGCTGCAGTCCAGGCTATGTCGCGCTCAGGAGATCCGAGAGAAATCTTGCGAGGTCCCTTATTTTATGGAATCATCTTTGTCATTTGCACAGTATTGTTCTGGTACGATTCACCAATTGGCATCGTTGCCCTGATGCAGATGTGTGGGGGAGATGGGTTAGCAGACATCGTAGGCCGCAGGTTTGGTCGTGCTCGCATCCCTTGGAACCACCAAAAAACTTGGATGGGTTCCTTTGGAATGTTCCTTGGTGGTTTTCTACTTTCCCTACTTATTCTTATGCTATATGTTGCGATTGGGATTTTCTCGACAACAATCTTAATCTTGCTCCCAGCTTTGCTGGTTATCTCCATTGCAGCAACACTGGTTGAGACAATTCCCTTGCGAGATGTCGACAATATCACTGTTACCTTAACGGCTATTCTTCTCGGATTTTACTTCTTCTAACATTTTTATAAGAATTTTATGGACCAAATACATGACCACCCACCTGCTATTCTCCCCATTCGGAAAATGATTAATAACAGATTTGAGAATAAATCCATCCATTGACGGAAACAGCAGAATTGGTTAGAATTACTCGATAATATTGGTCTAAATTAGAATACTCAAACACAGAGGTAAACATGGACCTTCTAGAACAGACGCAAACAGCTCAAATAGATCTCACCCCTGCCGCTGCTGATGCAGTACAAGACCTGCTCGCTAAACGCGAACTAGATGATATGGCTCTGAGGGTTTTCGTTTCTGGCGGTGGATGCTCGGGATTTCAGTACGGAATGGCTCTTGAAGACAATATCCGCGAAACTGATATAGTAACCGAGCAGCATGGCGTGAAACTCGTCATCGACGAGATCTCAATCAACTATCTTGATGGTGCAAAGGTTGATTACGTAGATGAGGTGATGGGAAGCGGCTTTAAGATTGAGAATCCGAATGCTGTCTCCACTTGTGGTTGCGGTAGCTCGTTCAAAACTAGTGAAGATCAGGCTGGATCACATGCACACGCAGGTGGAGGGTGCAGCTGCTAATCATTTGCTGAGTAAATATCTTTTGGCAGGAAATACCAAGGGCGCCGATTCGGCGTCCTTTTTCTTATCTCCCCCTTAGAAACGAGATTAGAGTACCAAATACTCCTAGAACTGCCATCCCAATGATAACGATACCTATAGGAATACCACCGGGCACGGACTGGGGTGCCTCATTCTCAAAGGTTGGTATCACCAAAGGTGGCGGAGGGGTAAAAGTCGGTAATCTGGTTGGCGGCAATTCAATGATGAACTGCGCGGCCAGGGTTGGATCGATGGTTGGAGTTGTTCGTGGAGTTGGTGTTGGGGGAGGTTCAACGATTGGTATGCTTCCAGAGATTGATACTAGTGGAGAATATACCCAGCCTGTGCTGTCTTGTACTCCAGGATAAAAAATCTGGATCCAATCACCGCCTGGTGTTCGGCCCCTGGCTGGCACAGTTTGACCAACTATTAACACTCCGATAATATCGTATTTAGCGCTGGGACCTGAACGAACGTTAATACTATCTTGATCGGCATCTCTGCGCACACTTACGATAGGTCCTTGTGGAGAACCGGTAACTGTTGGCAGAGAAACGGTTGGAATTTGCGCATTGACACTCCCCTCGAAGATATCCCCATAAACAGAGATAACAACAGCCATCGAGATACTGATGATTAAGAGGATACCAATTCTTTTTCTATTCATGCGCGGAAGGATTAATTCTCCACAATCGAAGATGCAAGATTATAATCTATTCTGTAATTCATAAATGCCACTCTCAGGAGCGATTAAGATATGGATCGCAGGATATTTCATGGGAATATCACCACTCGAGAAATCGGGCAAGCATTAGTCGCCCAATTTAACCGCGGGAATCTCCGTGCTCAACAATTTTCTAAAAAGGGCAAGGTCATTGTTCAAATAGCGACTTTGTCCAGACCTATGTCTGGAGGATCAACTGCGCTAACAATATACCTGGAGCCGGTGGAGGATGGAGTTGCCGTTCAAGTCGGCGAACAGGCATGGTTAGGGATTGCAGCCAGCATTGGTACAACCCTTTTGTCTTTATGGCGCAGTCCATTTAATCTGATCCATCGATTGGATGATATTGCCCAGGATGTCGAGAACATTCAAATCTCTGATCAAGTCTGGCAGGTGATTGAGAATTATGCCCAAATGAAGGGGGCAACATTCGAACTCTCCGAAAGATTGCGCCGCATGAAGTGTGAATTTTGTGAAACTGCGAATCCGGTTGGTGAACCAAGATGTATTGCTTGTGGTGCACCATTAGGAGATGTTCAACCAGATACTTGCCCGAATTGTGGATATGTAATCGAATCAGGGGAAAAGATTTGTCCGAACTGCAATCATGTTCTCTCAGAATAGAGAAGAACCTTAGCTGGTTATGGAGCTTTTAATACTCTAATTGCCTCTTCTAAATCTGGGAGTAATTCTGAATCCTTTGACTCTGTTTGGGAGACAAAATTCATCGATGATTGACCTGCACTCCTGGCCTCCAATCGACCAGCCAGTCTTTCTAAAGCAGGCAATGTGTCCAAATATCCGACATTACCTATCATAAGTGCAGCTTGCCTCCGCACTTTTAAGGGAATTTTAGGATCAATCACCAGCTCTATTAAATGGTTACCAGCAAATCGACATACGTTAAGCAATCTGGCCACGTGCTCCTCGATTATTTCGAATTCAGCTGAGGCTTCCAACAATGCAAAAATTTGGCGCGTCCGGAAGCTGGACAGGTAATGATAAAGACTGCTGCGAACATCCTCTGGAGCGGGGAAACCCTTATTATCTGGGAGCAGTACACTTCCAAGAGTTTCGATAATCTTCGCCCGAATTTCTACATGCGGTTCCACAACCCGGGTTACAAGTATGTATGAGACAACTGGAGAAAAACGGGCTGCATCGAGCTCAATTAATTCTTCTAGTGCCGATTTGCGAATATTTACTTCTTCTTTAGTTAAATCCTCCAGTGCACCCCAAACTGCAGGGAAAAGCTCTATTGTTCCGATGCTTTCTTCTAAGAGAAAAAGCTGTGGCTGGGGGGAAACAGGTTGGGGGAACTCAGCGTACATGGGGCAAAGTATACACTAGAATTAGTGTAATCCGGAGTATTAATGTACCAAATCCTCGTTATTTGACCTATTCATTTTCAATCTGCTAAATTGATTAGTGAAGAGAAGTCAAACGAACCACATTTGATAGTAAAATCTTCTACTTGGGAGAATTTGAAGCATTGTGAACAATATTTTTGTAATATATTAATGAATTGTCATCATAGAAAATAAAATATGAGCCACCTTAACTTGCTGAATCAACCAGCCCCAGATTTTTCTTTAACAGACTTTAACGGCAAGCATTTCAATCTTTCAAAATTCAATCAAGATAAGAATATCCTATTGGTTTTCAACCGGGGATTCACCTGACCATATTGCCGCAAGCATATGGCGCAGTTGCGCCAGGATTATTCGGAATATCTAAAACGAGATACTGAAGTGGTTGTTATCGGACCAGAAGGACCAGAAAAATTCAAGGACTACTGGCAAGAAAATTCTCTACCCTTCACTGGACTTCCAGATCCTCGTCACAAAATTCTCAAACTTTATGGTCAGCAGGTGAAAATATTTAAATTTGGTCGTATGCCAGCTCAAGCAATTATAGATAAACCAGGAATTATCCGATATATCCATTATGGATTATCTATGTCAGACATTCCCAGCAATCAAGATCTATTGGGCTTCATTGATAGAGTGAATCCTGAAGACAAAATATCGGCCTCAGAAATACCCTGAGCAAAGATTATTCTTGGGTATTTTCCAGTAAGTATTTTTAATATTAATTAAAAGTTAATCGCGAAATTGAATTGGGGATTATCGGCGATTTTTAAAGAAATAATAAAGCCAGATAACAAAAGCGATCCAAAGCACAATAATAAAAAACAACAAAATCCGGGTATTTGGAGGTGTTCCTGGTAGCAATCCAGTCTCAGGCGTCATACTAGGTGTTGTTGTTGAAGTTCTAGTCGGGGAGGGGGTGATTGATGGTGTTTGGCTTGGATACTGAATTGTGACCGGTGGAAATGGAATTAGCGTAATAGTAGCAGTATAGGTTGGGGTTTGGGTGACAGTTGGAGTGAGGGTATGCGTCGATGTTTGAGTTGCTGTCGGTCTAGGAGTCGATGATCTGAAAGGAACTCTTGTTCGAGTAGCCGTTCTCGTTTGGGTAGGGCGAGGGGTCTGCGTTGGTGGAATATTGTTGACGAGGGTATTGAATATGATCGGGAGGAAGATCTCATTTTGCAGTTGATCCCTCGCATTTTCCCGGCCAAAACCTTCTTTTGATGGGATGAGCAATAATAATATAAGTACTAGAACCGCACGAATTTTATACTTAGAATTCAAGGTTTTCCGCTCCTCAGAAATACCATTTCAATATTACATTGAGTCAATGAATAAAGCAATAATCCCAAGTTCCACCTATTTTTTTCATTGCTATCCACAAGACTGTTAACCAATAATGGTATAATTTTGGTTCAACTTCATATTTCGAAGGTTTATGGGATGATCGAGAATTAGGGAACATCAATAGCATTTCTGGGATTTTGATCACGGATCTATCCGAGCCGGTGGCAGCTGCCCCCGGCTTAATTATTCTCTATTGAGAGTTCTCATGCTGACTGTCCATAATATTTCAAAAAGTTTTAATATTAAAATAATCCTAAAAGATGTCTCTTTTAACATCAATCCAGCTGACCGGGTTGGTCTGATTGGACCTAATGGTAGTGGGAAAACCACATTACTAAAAATTATTCTAGGTCACATTGAGCCAGATCAAGGGACCATCACGCGTAAGCCAAATGATTTACAACTCGGTTATTTAGCTCAGGCGTTAGATCTCCAAAAGAAAAAAAGCATTGGTGAACTCGTCTCTGAGGTAGGTGGCAGCTCCGAAAAGTATGAAAGAGATCTTGAGTCCCTGGCTTCGGAAATCGTTTCGCAACCAGATAACGAGGTTTTGCGAAATGAATTTGATGAAACACTGAAGAAGATTGAAGCATTTCAAGCTCCTCGAGTTCATCCATCAATTATTCTAAGATCCTTCGACCTGGCAAAGATCCCTGAAGATACATTAATTTCTAGATTGAGCGGCGGTCAAAAAACTCGCCTTGGGCTCGCATTACTCCTAATGAAAGATCCGGATCTCATCATATTAGATGAACCAACAAACCATTTAGACATTCGTATGCTTGAATGGCTTGAAAAATGGCTTAATGGATTTAACGGAGGAGCGCTGATTGTGTCCCACGATCGCACATTCCTGGATAATACGGTCAATCGCATAATTGATCTTGATCCAGAGACACACACCATTAAAGAATATCGCGGCAATTACAGCCATTATCTCGACCAATACATCCGGGAAGAGGAAAAGCAACTTGCAGCTTATCGCGATCAGGTTTATGAAGTCCACCGAATTCGGCAAGACATCGCCCAGACTAAGAGGCAGGCATTTCACGTCGAGCAAACTACAACTTCACGCCAACCAACCGTTCGCCGGTATGCGAAAAAAGTAGCCCGAAAAGCTAAGTCACGCGAAAAGAAGCTTGAAAGGTATCTAGATTCTGATGAACGAGTTGATAAACCGAAACAATCTTGGCAGATGAACCTTAAATTTCAGGAAGAAGAGCATCAGAGCAGAGATGTCCTGAAATTTGATAATCTGGCTGTTGGATACGAATCAAATTCCCCCCTGATCATAAACTTAAATCAGTACATTCAGGCTGGATCAAGGATTACATTAACCGGTCCCAACGGGAGCGGTAAGACCACGTTACTGCGCACAATAGCTGGTCATATTCAACCAATATCTGGAGCAGTGCGTTTAGGTGGTACAGTTCGCCTTGGATATATGGCCCAAGAACAAGAATTTCTTTCAGATCAGCTGAATCCCCTCGAGACAATCCAGGCTCACGCTCCTGGCTCCGAGACTGATTTGCGCTCGTTTTTACATTTCTTCTTGTTCACTGGGGATGAAGTATTAGTCCCAGTCAGAGAGCTCAGTTTTGGGGAAAGGTCTCGGTTGGAATTAGCGCTGCTGGTTGCAAAAGGATGTGACTTCTTGCTCCTTGATGAGCCCATCAATCACTTGGATATCCCCTCTCGAGCAAGATTCGAACAAGCTCTCAGCCAGTATCCCGGCACAATTCTTGCAGTTGTTCATGATAGATATTTCATCCAACGATTCGCAAGTGAAATCTGGTCATTGGATGAGTATGGGACTTTAACTGTGCGTCCCACTTAAAAGAATAATCCTTTTCGGAGCTCTATACCTTTGTATTTTCTCTGAAATAAAATGGACCCATCATGAATCGCAAACTCGTCATTCTATTATTCCTGATATTTAGTTCGATCCTCATAACGCTTTATTCAATATCTACAACGGCTGCACCACCATCACCCACTCCTCCCGCAAATGAAAAAGATGTGGAAGTTATCAAAAATGCGGTTGAAGAAGCGATCGACAAGGAGAGGGAATTTGTCCTCGGTTATCTTGTCAATGATGTCCAGATTTCCGATGTTCAGATTTCGCAAGACGGAACCTGGGGGGTTATTTACCTTGAAATGATCGACCCACAGACTGGCGAACTGTTACCCTCTGAGCCAGGATTGGCATTCGCCCGCTGGACTGGAACAGAGTGGGAGATTACGCTGCCTTCCGATCCAGGGTGGATTGAATTGGTAAATGCTGCTCCCCAGGATTTATTGACTGATGAGTATAAAGTTTCCTACGAGGAGATGTACCGGACAGAAAAACTGACGGCACAAGCGACGTATTCTGGCTACCTGCTCCCATGGGAGGCAGGAAAAACTGTCTACTTATCTCAAAGTACCGGTCATGATCAATACATTCCATCAGGAAGCGGTCATTATTCTTTTGACTTCTATATACACAAAACAATGTACAATCTGCGAGCGTCAAAATCCGGCACAGTCTGGCGTACTCGCTGGGATGTCCCCAATGGCGATGATAGTGATATGGGGAATTATATTGTGCTCAAAGATACCTCCACTTCGCCAACAACTTACCAGTTGTATCTCCACCTTGCCCAGAATAGCATCCCCAACGAATTAAGAACACAGGGGGTTTATGTCCCTCAAGGCCAATTTATAGGCATTGCTGACGACACCGGGAAGAGTACCGGTCACCACCTACATTACCATGTACATACCAACCCGAATTCTTATTGGGGTACTTCTGTAGATATTACATTTGATGATGTAGATATTAATGGCGGCCGCCCTCGCCGGGAAAGCGACCTGGCCTACTGCACCCGACCTGGAGACGTTTGCAAAAAATTTCGTAACGCATATGTTTCTAATAATGGTGATCCCGGTGATACAGATCCTCCTACTGGTGATTTATTCGAACCAACAACCGGGACATTGGTGAGCACACCTTCGGTTCATGTTGAAGGTTGGTCTTTTGATCAAGACAGTGGCTTAAACAATACTCAACTTATCGCATATTTCGATGATGCCTGGCATGATGTGGGTCCGGCTATGACTGATATAGCATTCTCCACAGATTGGGATATGTGTGCAGATAATATCCCCAATGGGCCGGTGGGTCTGGCAATACGAGTCCAGGATAACTCTGGGAATTATTCTCAAGGTTTACCAGGGCTTACACACCTGATTAAGGATTATGAATGCAGCTCCATCGCTCCTGCCTGTGAACCAGGTACGGACCAGGTTGGTGTCTACACAGAATCTGATTATCGTGGTGAGTGCCAGATTCTTAATTGGGGCAGCTACACAGATTTGAGCAGCACGAGCAATTCAATCGAATCAATCCAAGTTGGCTCAAATGTGATCGCCCAGGTTTTCAGTGAAACCAATTTCACAGGCAGAAGCGAGACCATAGTACGAAACGAGGGCGATTTAGAAGATAACCAGATTGGCGGTAATGAGATCACTTCATTAAAAGTTACGTACCGCACAGATCCACCTCAGGTACCTAACATTCTCTTAACGCCTGGAGATGGAGAAGATATTGCCTCCCGAGCATCACTCAGTTTTTCCTGGCGGGATGCAGGCGGCGGAACCGAATTTCAAGTATTACTCTCTGGACCAGGTGGTGATATCAACTCTGACTGGCTGCCAGCAACTAAATGGCAGCTGCCTGGAAGTAGTTTTCCTGAGGGAGCATATTCTTGGAAAGTTCGGGCGCGTAATTGTCCAGAGACAACTTGTGAATCTAATTGGAGTGATCCTTCTGGTTTCTCAATCACTGCTCCACCTGCCGGAATTCCTTCCTCTTCAACTCCATTCGTTGATGATCTGGAAAGTGGATCGGGAAATTGGCATTCATCCGGGTTATGGAATTTGCTGCAAGATCAAGATCGATCTCACAGTTCAAGTCATAGTTGGTATTATGGATCTCAAGCCAATCTCAACTATGATTCAGGTGCTCCGAATTATGGGGATTTGACATCCAGGCCTATATCAGTTTCAGACAATAATTATGTTTTGCGTTTCTGGTACCGTTACGATACTGAAGAAAATGGCGCCAATTGGGATCAAAGATGGATTCAAATTTCTGCCGACGGTGGGCCATTTGAAAATATCATTCAATTGAAGGATGATAAAGCGAATCATTGGTTGCAGGAGACGATCGATTTATCCACTTATGATGGCCAAACAATTCAGATCAGGTTTCATTTTGCTACTCTTGACGATTTGAAAAACGATAATCATGAAGGCTGGTTGGTTGATGACGTAGAAGTCGTCCAGGCGAGTTTACCGTTATGCTCTGACGCGGACAATATACCTGCTGGAGCAAACCACATTAATTTTGGCCAGACCTTGACCCACAAAATATGTCCATCAGGTGATATTGATTACTTCAAATTTGATGGTCAAGCTGGTGACCACATTGTTCTTGACATTGATACCCCGCAAAATAACCCGGTTGAGTTTCTAGATCTTTACCTGTTCCTCTTAGACAACGATGGGCAGTCTACTCTTGCCAACCATGACGATGAGATTTTAGGTGTCAAATTTGATCCCCATTTGGGGTACCATCTGAATCGTTCAGGGATCTATTATGTCCGGGCTCGACTCTGGTCTCACCCGACCCATGGCGGAGAAGATTTCACTTACAATCTGACTTTGACGAAGGATAATGCCAGCCCTCAAGGGACGTTTGTTTCTCCGGTATCAGGTTCATATTTGGAGAATGATCAGAACTTCACCCTATCAGTCACTGCAAATGACCAAAACAGCGGCGTAAGTCGGGTTGAATTTTTATATCATTCAGGAGATTGGCAGAACTCGGGCTGGCAGGTGATCGGATCCGATTTAGATGGATCAGATGGATGGGAAATTGAATTTGATACAACGGCTCTGGCTGAACAAAAGGATATAGCTTTCTTCGCGAATGTCTACGATTGGGCAGGAAATTGGACTGGAACAGGTGCTTGGGAACTGGGGATAGACAAAACTCCTCCGGTTTCAGATCTCAATGACCTTGATTCAATTCAGTTAAGTACCGCAATCCTACTCGAATGGACTGGCACAGACAACCTTTCAGGTATTGACACTTACAATTTGCAATCACAAAAAGACAATGGCAGCTGGTCAGCCATCAACCCGAATCCATCCAGCACAGAAACAGATCGAATGTTCATCGGGCAGCCTGGGGTGCAATACGGTTTCCGCATAAGAGCCATTGACTATGCTGGCAATCAAGAGCCTTTTCCCGGGAATGCTGATTCCATAACGGAAATCCCTTCAGCATCCATTCTCTGCTCAAATCCTGATCAGTGGGATGCCTCTGGGAATGATAATTCCCCTGCAGCTGCACATCTAGTTGATCCATCGGGTACAGCAGATACACACAATTTCTGTAATCCATTATCGAGCGATCGCTTGCATGATGAAGATTGGGTGAAATTCAATGCCGTTTCAGGAGAAAGCTACCTGATTGAGAGCACTCCCCTGTCCGAAGTGACCGGAACAATTCTTGAATTATTCGCCTCAGATGGTACAACTCTAATTTCGAGCACCCAATCTCCAGATTTGGGCGATATAGCTAGAATTATCTGGAAATCTGATAGGGATGGGCAGGTCTACTTGAGGGTCAGCCATACTGAGGGTGCCATTGCCGGAAATATCGTCTCCTACCAGTTAAAAGTAAGTAAATTCCTACCGATTTTCCTGCCATTTATCCATTAACTATACAAATTTCGACTGGCATCTGATTAGATGGGACAAAAAGGGAAGTATTCTATCGATGGTATACTTCTCTCTGATCGTCCCAAAGTTCACGAATTACATCTGGTGCTCGAATTTCATTGAAACTAATCATTCAAATCCCCTGTTTAAACGAAGCAGAAAATATCCCCCAAACTGTGCAAGTACTTCCTGGAGAAATTCCCGGGATCGATGAACTTGAATATTTGGTTATTGATGATGGTTCAACGGACGACACTTCGCAGGTCGCTCGAGCTAGCGGAGTTCACCATGTGATCACATTACCCCACCATGTTGGTCTGGCAACTGCATTCACTATCGGCTTAGAAACTTGTCTGGAAAATGGCGCCGACATTATCGTCAACACCGATGCAGATAACCAATACAGTGCTGAGGATATTCCGCAGCTCGTCGAACCGATCCTCTCTGGAAAAGCAGATATCGTTATTGGTGACCGTGGAGTTGCCAGTCTCGAAACTTTTTCTCCTACCAAGAGAGTTCTGCAAAGGTTTGGCAGCTGGATAATTGGCCAAGCATCAGGTATTGATACACCAGATGCCACCAGTGGATTTCGCGCATTCACCCGGGCGGCAGCCTTGCGCACCCTGGTGATGAATGATTACTCCTATACCCTGGAGACATTGATTCAGGCAGGTGCACGAAATATGGCGGTTGAGTATATCCCTGTGAACACCAATGAACAGGTACGGCCTTCCAGGTTGATGCGCGGGATTCCCGATTACCTTGCGAATTCCGGGTCCATCATCATGCGCGCCTACACGATGTATCGACCATTAAGGGTATTTACACTCATCAGTCTCGTATTTCTCCTGGCAGGTCTGATCGGTACAGGGCGATTCTTATATTTTTACGTGATTGGGCAAGGCGCGGGCCATGTTCAATCCCTGATCCTTTCTGCCGTGTTGTTGATTGTGGGTTTTCAAATATTTTTAATCGGACTGGTGGCTGATTTAATCGGCTTTAATCGCAAAGTATTAGAAGAGATTTTGTACCGCCTGCGCCGTCAAGAATTAGATGAGTAGTGTTATTTTTTAATCTCGAGCTAGATCGCAGCATTTTCAAACCAATAATAATCAATTGCTCAATCCCACCTCTCAATTCATCCCCCGGAACTATTTTTCCAAGCTGAAGATACCGGTTTTCTTCATTTTCTCAATCCTCTTGGCTGGATGTGTTTCTTTATCTAGAAATGAACAATCTACCAGGAATGAATTCGTTCGAATTGGAGAGGACAAACAAGTTGGGCAAACATTCCTCGCCCGGTTTGATGGTCTTCAAGGTGTATCGATTTTCCTCAAACCAATTGAAACCGGATCTGGAGATATTCACCTCGAATTATTCAGCGATCAAACTGCTACTGAACCGGTGCGAGCATCCTCATTACCAATTTCTGATATCTATGAACCAGGATTTTACACTTTCACCTTCCCTCCATTAAAGACAAGTACAAACCAGGATTATTTCTACAACCTGACCCTGAAAGGTCCAGGCGTCCTTGAAACTGGTGCAGCAATTGGAAAATCCTATATGTCTGGTGCACAATACATTGATAATATTGCTCAAAATTCGCAAGGTTCATTTCGCTTGGAGTATGCATCTGGATTGTTTTTTTTGGGATTGATCAAGAT
>CALBUI010000135.1 GCA_937968125.1 uncultured Anaerolineales bacterium
ACCTGTGCA
Organism: uncultured Anaerolineales bacterium; assembly: GCA_937968125.1. GTDB lineage: Bacteria > Chloroflexota > Anaerolineae > Anaerolineales > UBA4823 > PFL25. The sequence goes on from CALBUI010000135.1 coordinate 10, forward strand.
CCACCATCCGGGAGGTTCGTGATGGAAAAAGTACCGCCAAGTTCAGTTGCCCGATCCCTCATTGAACGGACCCCCACCCCGGGGATTAAATGCTCTGGCAAGCCTTTGCCGTTATCGCTAACCCCGATCTCGAACCAGCCGTCCGCTTGCAGGTCCACCGTGCAGCGGCTGGCGCCGGAATGATGGATGACATTAGTGACGGCTTCGAGTGCAATGCGGTAAGCCGCCACTTCGATGGCCGCGGGGAGGGCCGGCATTTCATCCGGTGATTTCAGCCTAATCTCTAAGCCGCCCGGCAGCTCTAAAGAGGCGATGTGCTCTTGAATGGCCGGCACCAGACCGAGCTGATCGAGAGCGGGGGGACGCAGGTCATAAGCAATGCGGCGAACATCTCCCAGGGCGGATTTCGTCTGTGCTTTGAGCTGTTGAAGCAGTTCGCCGACTGCCTCTTGATCCTCCCCGAGCAGGTTTTGAGCGGCCTCCACTTTGAAACCCAGGCTGACCAGCTGCGGGCCGAGACCATCGTGCAGGTCTCGGCTCAAACGTCGGCGCTCTTCCTCCCGGGCGGTGACAATGCGCTCACGGGAACGCTGCAGATTCTCGGTCAGCAGGACGGCGTTGGCAGCCACGCCGACATGGCGGGCGATATCCACTAATAATTCCTTCTCAGCTGGGTTGAACGATTCACCCGCGCTGCGTGGGGATAGGACCAGTCGACCAACACGTTCATTTTGGTATACCAGCGGAAGAGCGATGTGCTGATCCCTGCGCGTTGGTGATAATCCATAAGAGGCGGCCGGACGGAAGCCTTCCTGGTCAGCCAGCTCAACGGCTACATAGGGCAGCTTCAAAGCCTGGGCAACTGTCTCAACCACGTTTGGCAATGTCGTCTCGGGTGAGAGAGATTCTTCGAGGCGGCGATCCAGGCTGGAAAGCACCGCGTATGGATCGTCACGCTCGCCGTACATCAGGCGGTTGACGCCGCGCTGCAGACGCTCACGTAAGGGTTGGAACAGCAAAGCGGCCAGGCCGGTCGCCACCAGGGAAATGAACAGGTTGCTGGCTTGCTGGAACAATACCCCCACGGCGCCCACCACCAGGATGTAAATGCCAATCACACCGGCCGTCAGGGTAGTATAGACTAATGTGCGGTTGATGATCAGGTCGATATCATACAATCTGTAGCGCAGGATGGCGATCGCGGCCGCGATGGCGATTCCCAGGATGGTTAGTTCTGTCACAATGATGCTGATATCACCCACCATAAGACTCTCAGGGACCACATACCAAAGTACAGATGCCAGCAGGAAGCCAACCACCATCAGGCTCAAGGCATAAACCAGCCATTTCATCTGCTCCCGTTCGATGCCTCTTGATCGGCGGAAGCGGACCACGGTAGCAGCCACTGCGCCGAAGAATCCGATCGTCAGCAGCAGGTAGCCAACATTGTTTAAAATCTCCAAATAGGGTGCCAGCGCCGGGACACCAAATGGGTTTTCCCTTAGGCCCATCTGATCCATAGGTCCAGGGTGCAGCATGGCTACCAGGATCATGATCACGAGTCCAAGAATTGCCGCAAAGCTGGCGAAGCGCCAGCGAGATGACGGCAAACGACCGTCTGGGAAATACAGCAGGACGATTGTGGTTGGCAAGAAAACTCCCGGCATCCACAGCCAGTTGGTGAGCCAATCAGCAACCTGGTATCCAGGAGTGATTCCGCTTCCAAATACTGCAGAGCTGTAAATCATCAACATCGATCCCAGGCCGTTCAGCGCGTAAATGATGCCGACTGATAGGAATATCCATCCGATGGGATTCCTAGGAACCCGCGCCGCGATCAGCGCTCCGACCGCAGAAAAGGCAATCGTGAGCAAAGGGGTGATCGCCTGGTGGGTCAGGAAGGTGCGGTACTCGCCAGTCAGGATCACATAGCGGGCCGCGGCCCAGAAGGCGGCCAGGATGATGACGATCGAAAGCGCGGCCAATCCCCAGGCCAGGGAAGCTGGAGTCCAAACCGCACGAGAGGTGGTCTCGGTAGCAGTAGAGGCAATTGAGCGGCGCATGGGCTTATTATAGACCGATTTTGTCTAGTTGTTCTAGTTTGGCGGTCGGGCTGGTAGCCTGGCGAGTACTTTGCACCGAGGTCCAGGCCTGTTGGACCAGGATGGCAGCCAGGAGGACATCCACCAAAGCCAGCACTGGGTGAAAAGCGGAGGCAACCGGCAGCGAGCCTCGCAAAAATATGAGCACATCGGCCTGGATCACGTAAACTGCAAAGAGCAGCCAGGTCAGCCACTTCATCTTGCGCGGCAGATGACCCAGATAAGCAGACACGAGCATGACCAATATAGGTAAAGCTAAGGTATGCCCCAGATCCCTGTGATTTGACCAACCCATCTGGAATGCGACCACCACCATGCCTGCCAGGAAGACCTGAACCGCAACACCGGCCATGAAGAGCGCGGAAGCCGCGAAATAAACGATCCGGGAAGTTTTTATCATAATTTATCTCCGAACATAAAAATGCAGATGTTGAACTGCCAACGCGTTTTCATGCAGAACTTGCTAAAGCTGCAGCGACGGTCTCTGCGAGCAATAAGCGGCCGAACCAAATTACCCAAACCAGCCCAGCGATGGCAGTGAGCAAAAGACCGATCATCGCCAGGGGATGCGATTCGCCCCCGATCTGGAATCCCACAGCTCCAATCGCCGAGGCAAGGCCATAAATGACCATGACCCAAACTAAGCCTGGCGGGAAGAGGCTGCCTGACCGGGCTAGGAGGCCTTGGGTCAACACAAATAGACCGACGACAGCGGTCGAGGCAAGCACCGCAGAAAAGGTTTGTTCGAAACGCACCTGACCCATTACCAACATGGTTTGCATAACTGTAAAGGCGAGCATAGCAGCGACACCTATGATGGTACTGACCAGGCTTACTGGTGCATTGATGGGGCGGGTGATCAGGTACAAGGCAACCGCGAGGGGGATGTAAGAAACCATCCAGATCACGCTCAGGCTGTCGTTGATTCTGCCCCAGATGCCGCCGATGCTGAAAAATATCATCAAGGCGATCAAACTGAGTACAAAAACCGTGGCGTTGAAGTACGCCGAGTAACCAGCAAAGCGGAAAAATGCAGATTCATTCATTATCTTTACTCCTGTTCATTATTTGATATTGCCCACCCACCCATCAGGGTAGAGGACCCAACCAATACGATCGTTGCGGATAGGATGATTGCCAATAAAATCATGATCCCTTTCAATGTACCGGGTGTGCTGCCTAAGAAAGGGATGTTGTGACCGGGACCCAAGGCGAAGATAAACCCGGCCAGGGCTGTAGCCAGGGCTGCCCGGGAGGTGCGCCCAATCAGCCAGCCCGCTAATCCACCAACCAGAGCTGCCGTCACCAGCAGTTCCAGGATAAAAACTACAACCGCTTGCCATACGGGCACCGCCAGGGTCGCATCAGCGCCTGAGATTGTAAAAAGCGGCTCCCGGATTTCGGCCAGGATGATAGAGGGGGCCAGGACGATCGCAATTAATGCTACAAAAACTAAAGCGCTCCAGGGAGCGGGTGGCAGGTTGGGAGCAAGTTCGTGATAAGCCCAACCGACCGCCAGGCCTCCTAACGCGGCGATAATCAAACCAAACGGAAGGATGAACCAGATAGGGTTGATCCAGAAGTGGTGGATGACCAGGAACACCAGCAGGCCAACGATTCCAGCCAGGACCCCGGCTTTCAAATCCACGTTTATCAATCCTTCTTCCATGATTTGGAACTTCTTTCGCTGTGTGAGATTATTCTCCATCCCATTTCCACCTATTTAGTACCTGCTGCAAAACTCAACTTTAGTGCTACGGGAGGCATCCTTGCCGCCGAGCCTGTCCCAGGCTTGACCCGGGAGGACGGCGGCTTGAGCAGTTGAATTGTGTTTTGCGCCGCAAACTAATCACTTGCTTCGATCATGATCATCGATCTGCGAATGGGCGGCAAATTGAAGGGTAATTGCTGCCAATTGTCGCCGTAATCCTCGGAGTGCCAGACCTCGCCATTGGTCAAGCCCGCATAGATCTGCCCAGCTTCAGTTGGGGAGGTGAGCAGGGCGATCGGCATCGAGCTCAGCGGATGTGACTCCCAGCCGATCGGCTGCCATTCCGCGCCTCCAGAGGCGCGATAGAGATATGCTTCCGCTTCTACCCCATAGGCTTTACCTGGCCCTGGGGCGACGGATGCGTACCACACTTCCGGCTTTTGGGGATCGGCGGCACATTCCACACCGTAATTTTTCGCCAACCCATGCTTGTTTTTGTGCCAGGTCAATCCGCCATCCTGGCTGAAGGAGGCGCCGCCTCCCGATCCACCAGCCTGGTAAAGCCAATCCCCATTCGTCTGGTGGAAGGTGAGCGAGTGATTATCACGCAGGGCGCCCTTGCGATGACCCGACCAGGTCTGGCCCCCGTCCTGGCTGCGCACCACGGCCCCAAGTTCGATGCCGGCCACAATTACCTTTGGATCATCCGGAGAGATCGAAATGCTTTGGACGTAAGCCTGGAAGGTCGA
>CALBUI010000136.1 GCA_937968125.1 uncultured Anaerolineales bacterium
GCAGGAATGGCGAACCGCAAGGTTCATTGGAAGCGACCAGGATCTCACCGTTGAAATAGGGCGTCTCGAGATGGGCAACCTTGACATCATTATTGCGAGTACCTGGCTTGGCTGGGATGAATCCTACCTTGTATGGATCGGCAGGATCGGAAATATCAACAATATGCACGCCGGTGAAGTCTAACGAACAGACGATGTCATCGAACGTGCCTAGATATGCGTAGTTGCCATAAGCCCAGACATCGGTGACGTTCTCACCACCTGGAATACCCATGGCTGGTGCCGATAATTGGCCAACTACATTCAATTCGTCGGAATCGCTACCACCGTGGCTTGCCAGCGCCAAGGCTGGTACAAGTAGTGCCAGCGTGACCAACATAAATGTTATAACGAGCTTCTTTTTGCGAAACATGTTTCAAATTTCTCCTTCGGCTTTTTGATACCATGATAGGCTATTCGTTCTAACTTGTTTTATATGACTAAATCCTATTCTCAACTTTATTACGAACCTCTAATAAAAATCACCTCCTCTCATGCTCTACTGGGTGATTAGAGATAATTTAATAACCCACCCATGAATTATTTCTGGCTACAACAGGCCACAACCTCTACAACAAGTATTTGAATTTATCAGATTACCACCCAAAATATCCCACAAAATGGCTAATTAATATAAACTTTATCCGATTATACAGTAAAATCATCCGGTTTTAATTTAAAATTGAAGTGACTTTATTCACTGATGTGCCAAATGGGAAATACTGCACTTGACCATACGACAGTTTCCTGCTGAAGTTGAGGACTTAGCCGGCAGGCAATGCAAATGCCGATGTGATCATATCGCTGACACCTTCATCAAGAGCAACCACCTGAGCCATCAACGAAGAGACTCAATGGAGTATTTGACATCACAGAACAAATTCGCCTCTATTGATGGATAAACCAAAAACGCATTGAAGATATTCTCAACGATACTCAAACGAAATTCATACACTCGTTGTTATCTGAATGTGGAGTACCAAAGATGAGAAGATCAAGGATCCAAGGTTTGATAAGAGTATGTGAATCTCATTTTGTTTTTAGTTCCAAGTAATCGATTTTTGCCTCCAGTTTTTGGCAATGAAAATGCTTGCAATCTTATGAAATTAAAGCTTGTCGGTTATCCCCCACACTTATTATCGTACCCAAATGAGTAATAAGCAAAATTGCCTATATCTTAATCCGTCATTTTGCCCTACGAGTAATCTACTTTGTTGGATATACTCGAAGGCAAAATGCCATAGGAATAATATGATGCGATTAATCAAGTTATTTTTCGTGGTCTCGCTGTTGGTGGTAATACCATTGAGTGCATGCGGAGGCGGCAGTGCTGCTCCCCAAGCACCAACTTCAGATAATCTTACCTTCATGATTTTTTATAAGGAGGGTTGAGCCCCTTGAGCAAGAATGGAGCCTGTCGTGGATGGGCTGGCAGAAAAATATCAAAACCAGATCGAGTTTCGCCGTATTGATGCCCTTTCCCCTGAGGGAACATCAGCTTATCGGGCATACAACTTGCTTGGTCACCCTGCTTTCATTATCTTGAACCAGCAAGGTGAACTTCTTTGGAAAGGTTTGGGAGAGCAATCAAGTAAAGATTTAGAGGACCAATTGATAGCTGTTATTCAGATGCCGTGATTTACCAAATTGGTCTGAAACAATACAAGCACAAAGGGGAATCGAATTATCCAATTCCCAGTTATTTAGGAGGCATTCATGACACAAACCTTATCTTTTCAAGTAGTTATGGCTGATCCATATGAAATTGCAGTGGAAAAAGTGACTGCCGCACTCAAAACCGAGGGTTTTGGCGTGCTGACCGAGATTGACGTAAAGGCTACGCTCAAGGAAAAATTGGACGCTGACTTCCACCCTTATATTATCCTGGGGGCTTGCAATCCCCCATTGGCTTACCGAACGTTGCAAAGTAACCCCCTTGTTGGTCTTCTATTACCCTGCAATGTCACCGTGCAGGAAACCGAAGGTGGATCGCAAGTGGACATCATCAACCCAGATGTAATGTTGGGAATGCCACCCTTCTCTACCGACGACAGGATCTGCGATGTCGCTGCGGAGGCACGAGTTAAACTGGAGCGCGTGGCTGCAGCCTTGAAGAATGCATAGCAACGTATCCTTGAGATAGTGATCACACATTTTAGTGTCTTCTTTCCTCCCGAAATAGCGGATTTTGTAAATACGACATTGATTATGTTGTTTGAATCGAGATAGTTATGAGAACAAGCAGGCCGTTAAACTATTTTCTGCTTTTCCTGGCCGCACTAATTGGCGGTGGCGGCCTGTTAACATTTATGGCGTTTCTGTTTCATGGTTCAGTTAACTTCCTGAAATTAGGTCTGAGCAACTTTCAGGTGTTGATATTCGACACATTTCTATGTCTACTGTTTTTTGCTCAACACAGCCTTATGGCTCGAAGACCGTTTCGCCAATGGCTTAAAACATTCCTGCCCTCCCCCTATTACGGGGCTTTCTATGCAGTTGCCTCGGGTATCGCAGTGCTGGTTTTAATCATTTTCTGGCAGGAAGCTTCCTTCACCATATATTCACCTCAAGGTTTTTTGCGCCTATTATTTCGCGGGGTATTCGTCATAGCGATCGCCGGAGTCGCCTGGACCATCTTTTCGCTTGGGTTCTTCGTCAACTTCAGAGTTCAGTCTATGGTAGATGATCTACGCGATAGAAAGTCTAAAAATTCATTAGTCACAGAGCGGGGTCCATATCGATATATGCGTCACCCACTGTATTTCTGCTCATTATTGATGATCTGGTCTAATCCTGAACTGACTTTGGATCGTCTGCTGTTTAATCTGATTTTCACAATTTGGGTGATCATCGCCATACTTCTCGAAGAGCGAGATCTTGTGTCTGCATATGGAGATGCTTATCGCTCCTATCAAAGTAAAGTACCGATGCTGATCCCCTTCCGCATAAAAACAGGCTTGTTTAATGAAGAACCGGGCGTGGCAGTAAAGTAGGAGAGCAATTCGCTGATATCTGGGGGTAGCTGTCAGTATGCGCCATTCTGCCTATGTTCTTCTCCGCCAAAGTGCGCTAGTACAGTTGTACAATTCGGTTTAGGATAATAACTCGCAGGAATAATGAACATATTGCAAGGTTTTTTGCAGCCTGAATTAGCAGGTATAAAGAAGGTGAAACATGGATAACGCCCACAACAAAAATCATGATCACAACATGGAGCCAGAACACAATCACCAACATCCACGAAATATGGAGATGCATGAGAGTCATTCAGAGCATGCTGATCACGAATCCGTCACATCTCCACCTATATCTTCATCTATGGACCACGAAGGTCATGCTGATCACGAAATGACAAAAGCCGCAGATTCTCATCAAGAGCATGAGGACCATGCTGCTCACGTAGATCATCGCGGACACGAGGAGATGTTCCGCAAACGTTTTTGGATCTGTCTTCTGCTCTCAATTCCCGTTTTGTTGTTCAGCCCGGCAGTGCAAGGCTTTTTTGGCTTCAGTATGCCGACCTTCCCTGGGAGTTTTCTGATCACCCCGGTCCTCTCAGTGGTGATCTTCATTTATGGTGGTGTGCCCTTCATCCGTATGGCTGGACCTGAAATCCGCAATCGACAACCTGGCATGATGACCCTGATCACCCTGGCAATCGGTGTGGCCTTCTTTTACAGCCTGGCCGCATTGATCTTCTCCCTTGGACCGACGTTTTTCTGGGAGTTGGTTACCCTGATCGATGTCATGCTGTTGGGTCACTGGCTCGAAATGCGCAGCGTCCGCCAGGCCTCCGGTGCGCTTAACGAGCTGGCCAGGTTGATGCCGGACACAGCTGAGCGCATCCAACCTGATGGCAGCACAGTGGAAGTAAGGACGGATGAATTAATAACCAACGATCTGGTTTTAATCAGACCTGGAAGCAGCATCCCCGCAGATGGCCTCGTAATCGAAGGGGAGTCGGATGTCAACGAAGCCATGATCACTGGTGAATCAAAACCAGTCAAGAAAATACCAGGGGACAGCGTTATTGGCGGGACGATCAACAGCGCTGGCAGCCTCCGGGTCCAAATTATAGCCACAGGGGATGAGACTGCTCTGGCAGGGATAATGCGCTTGGTCGAAGAAGCCCAGGGGAGCAAGTCCGACAACCAAATCCTGGCCGATAAAGCTGCTGGCTGGTTGTTTTATATCGCAGTCGGATTCGCCCTATTGACCGGGATCGCCTGGACGATTGCCATTGGCTTCAATTCGGAAGTCATCGCCCGTGTCGCCACCATCCTGGTGATCGCCTGTCCTCATGCTCTTGGACTTGCAATCCCGCTCGTCGTCGCCATCACGACATCCTTAGGTGCGAAAAACGGCATTCTGGTCAGAGACCGTCTAGCCCTTGAAGAAGCGCGCGAGATTGACATCGTGATCTTTGACAAAACGGGTACATTAACCAAGGGAGAATTTGGCGTTGTGGATATCGCCATGGCAGATGGCTGGGAGGCAGACCAGGTACTTGCAATGGCTGCCGCAATTGAAGGCGATTCAGAACATACCATCGCCCGTGGTATTCGCAAGTCAGCCAAAGAACGAGAACTTCGTGTCCCCGAGGTGTCAGAATTTGAAGCCATAAAAGGACGGGGAGTGATGGGGGTAATGGACGGGCAGACTGGTTATATTGGTGGGCCTAGATTGCTCGAAATGCTGGAAATAAAACTCCCTGAAAAAAACGTCCAATTTGAAACCCAAGCCGGAGAAAAAGGTCAGAGTGTAGTAAATCTGGTATTCGATAAAGCCGTGGTTGCCAGCTTCGCTGTCGCTGATGTCATCAGGGAAGATAGTCGGGAAGCTGTCGATAAACTGCATGAATTGGGGATTGAAGTCGCCATGCTGACCGGTGATAGTGAGGCAGTTGCTAAAGCGGTATCAGAAGAACTGGGAATTGACCAATACTTTGCTGAAGTATTGCCGGAACACAAGGATCAGAAGGTGGCTGAATTACAGGGTCAAGGCAAGCTTGTCGCCATGGTTGGCGATGGAGTTAACGATGCACCTGCTCTCACACGGGCAGATGTCGGCATTGCTATCGGCAGCGGTACGGATGTCGCCGTTGAGTCAGCCGATGTCATCCTGGTCAAAAATAATCCGTCTGACGTGGTTAATATCTTTTCCTTAAGCCACGCCAGTTTTCGGAAGATGAGGGAAAATCTGATTTGGGCTACCGGGTATAACGTGGTTGCTTTGCCGCTGGCAGCCGGCATACTAGCGCCCTTTGGTTTCCTGCTCTCACCTGCTCTGGGTGCGTTGTTCATGTCCCTCAGCACAGTTATCGTGGCTGTTAACGCTCAAACGATGCGGCGGATGAAGTTTGCGTAATTATTTGCGAACTTTCTCCTTTTTATCCCCCATCTTAATCCCCCTCACCTCCTTCACCTTCAGCTCCGGATCACCCGTGATCGTCCTCGCCCCGCGCTCGTTGGCCAGGTAGTTCCAGACCCAATCCATCATTACTACCATTTTCGAGCGAAAACCCACCAGGAACATGATGTGCACTACTCCCCACATCAGCCAGCCGAACAACCCGCTGAAGGTGCGCTCGTTGATCGATGCCAACGCCTTCCCCCGCCCGATTGTCGCCATCGAGCCCTTATCCTTGTATTGAAACACTCCCCGGGCATTGCCCTTCCCTTCAACTTCATCCTTGATCATCTGGGCAACAAATTGACCCATCTGGATCGCCCCCTGTGCCACTGCTGGTACCGGATTTCCCGTTTGCGGATCAACTACATATGTCGCATCTCCGATCACAAACACTTCCGGGTGTGCTGGAAGCGATAAGTCCTCCCCCACCATAACCCGACCCATGTGATCTCTTTCAACCTTCAGCGATCCGGCTAAAGCAGTACCCTGCACGCCAGCCGCCCAAAACACATTCTCGGCCGGCACGAATTCTTCGCCGATGAAAACACCCTCTTCTGAGACTGAGGTGACGCCCCGTTCCAACCAGATTTCGACTCCCATCGACTCGAGATCCGCCATGGCGCGCTTTCCCATCTCTTCTGGCATCCCACCCAGCAATCGAGTACCGCGATCCACCAGGATGACCCGCGCCGTGGATGTATCAATGTGCCGGAATTCACTGGGCAGCGTTTTAGTGGCTGTTTCTATGATCGAGCCTGCCAACTCCACCCCAGTTGGTCCACCACCCACGATAACAAAAGTTAATTTTCCTTGCCTTGAAGCTTCATCTTCTTCAAACTCCGCTTCCTCGAAGGCAATCAGGATTCGCCGGCGGATTTCATATGCATCATCCAGTGATTTCAATCCCGGTGCATTAGCCCTGAATTCGTCGTGTCCAAAATAGGATTGTTCGAGCCCAGTCGCGATCACCAGATAATCAAAATGTCTCCCTGCCCTGGAGCCATACACAATTTTGGATTCTAAATCCACTCCTATGATCTCGGCCAGGACAACTGTCGTATTATCATATCCCCTCAGCACATGCCGTATCGGTGAGGCAATTTTCTCACCTGACAGGACCGAGGTCGCCACCTGGTACAGCAGCGGCTGAAAAAGGTGATAGTTCCTGCGATCTGCCAGAAAAACCTGCACCGGTACATTTTTAAGTCCTTTGGCGACTTCTAATCCCCCAAATCCACCGCCAATGATCACAACTTCAGCTGCTTGTTTATCCAGTCCCATCTTGTTATATCTCCAAAACGCGCTCGGAATCGATTCATACTATTCCCGCGATAAATTTACTCCCATACGAACATCTGCTGCTGGAGAGATTTCCTGGAATAAATTAATCTACAGTTTTATTCAATTGGATCGTGAAAAGACGTTTCGATTCGTCTTATACTCACTCGCCCTCTTCTTCAGGCGCCTCTTCTGCGACAACTGCTGTTGTCTCCGGCTCCTGGGGTATGATTAACCACAGAATGAGATAAATCAGCAGGCCACCGCCCACGATCAGCGCCAGTAGAACGAACAAGATCCGGATGATCGTAGGATCAAGGTTGAAATACTCCCCAATACCTCCACACACTCCACCTACCCAGCGTTCTGTCCTCGAGCGAGTCAATCGTTTTGTTTCAGCCATTTTGTATCTCCTTTTATCTCACGTTTCACACTTATCTAAATTATAAATCGAAATCCAGGCACAGATTAATATTTGAACTTGACCTCTATTCACCTTTTTTGGATTTCCCATCTATTAGTTCGCGCCCTGAAGTGCGCTTATCCAGGTAGTGCGCTTCGTTGATGCCTTCCTTGCGCATCGCCATCCCGGTGATGGCTTCCTGGATCACCCTAAGACCATTGAGCGCAGTAGTGTAGCCCGGGTCCCATCCAGGAGCAACCTCGACCAGCTCCAGGCCGACCACGTTGGCTTCCGCGCACAGCCGGCGCACAATGGGGAAAGCTTCTCGTGTGGTTAATCCACCCGGTTCAGGCGTGCCGGTGCCGGGAGCATAGGCTGGATCCAGAGAATCAATATCGAAGGAGATATACAGGTATTCCGCGCCATCGGTTGCTTCTTTAATGGCTCGCTCCATCACCACCTCAAATCCATCTGCCTCCACTTCAGCCATGTAATGCGAGTGGATACCCTTCTCGCGCATCCATTCCACGTCCTCCTCCCAGGGCGCCCAACCGCGCAAGCCAACCTGGATGAAGTTGCTCCCGTCGATATGTCCATCTTCGATCAACCGTCGCACCGGGGTTCCATGGGTGATGTTATGTCCGAAATGATTCTCGCTGGCGTCATAGTGAGCATCAAAATGAATGATGCCCACATTTCCTTTTCCATACACATCCGCCATTGCCATCCCATCCGGGCGCATTAACGAGTGGTCACCACCAAGTACAATTGGGAACGCGCCCGTATCCACGATCTCCCGCACCCGTTTATGGATTTCGTCATGCGAAGCCTCGATGTCAAAAGGATCGACATTGGCATCACCATAATCGACACAGTTGAGAACTTCGAAGGGCTTTAGCATCACGTGGGTATGGGTCAACACTGCGCCAGCCAATGGACCACCTGGTAAATAACGTTCTGCGGTGCGCAGGGCACGCGGGCCGTAGGCAGTACCTCTCTGACCAACGGACATGTCTAGAGGAGCGCCAATCACAGCCACATCAACATCGCCAGCTTTCAAATCTTCCGGATTCAGGCAAACCGGCCAATTCATAAAACTGGCAATCCCGGCATGAGCGCTGCTGTTGATCACATAGCGATTAAGGTTAATCGGCCCTGGTTCTCGATGTGGTTCCTTCGAATGATCGTGCTCCTGCTTCCAAACATCGCCTTCAATGCCTGCCATGGTTCATCTCCATTTTAATGAATATTGATGGTTATTGTATTAATTATAATCAAGTATAGAATGATTGATCGAGATTTCCACCGATTTCGCTCAAGGTATTGCCCGGCGTATTCCCGATGCTGACCCCTCCAAGCCGGTCAAGAAATTTAATCATCCAAAATTGATTGCTCTTCAGCCGGATCAGATTTAAACCATAGAAAAGCAAGTATCAAAAAGATACCTAAGACCGCGCCTTCAATCAAGAACGGAGTTGAGAACCCAAACTGCCAGAATGCCAACCCCAATAACAGTGAGACAATGATAAATGCGGCTTTGTATATAATTCTGGACACCGCCAGCACACCACTCTCACCATAATACGATTGGCCACCGGTCAATACACTTTTAATAGCTGGGATCAACATACTTCCACCGACTATAATCAGGATCAAAGCCAGCAGGAACCATCCAAAACCCAACCACCCCGCTGCACCCTCTGCGGGAAATTCAACCGGATACCACCAGCATCTCACCAAGAATTGATTCTTCCAATACCAATTCGGCGAGAATCTCGGCGCGTGAGTACCATACCACTGGAACATTGGGTGTCGTAGCCAAGATAATCACGCCTGCGCAGAGCATCCCCAGGCCAACCAGGATCAGCCAGCGTTCATTAAACCTGCGGCTTAAATTCCCCACGATCACCCCATCAATCAAAATGGCAATTAACGCACCCAGCAGCCAAATAACTCCGGTGCTGAATGCATTCATCCCCAACCGTTCAAGTGCAAATAATCCAAAATATTCTATAAAACCAATATAAGTGAACTGGACAAGGAAGAACAATGCCAGGACAAATAAGACCATTGGATTTCGCAGCGGAGCCAATCTTTGTTTAGTCCGCTCCCACGTACTGAGCCCACTAGACCGGCGTTTTTCTGTCGGCAGCGTTTCCTGGGCCAGGAATAAGCTCAGGATCACAGCCGCCAGGGAGATTGCCGCGGCAACGTAGGGGATCATCCGGTAATCGTTATTAGTGAGTGTGAGGGTGATGAAACCGACAAGCGGTCCGGCTAAAAATCCGAGGCTGTACGCAGCTTCGACCAGCCCAAATCCATGTGTGCGTGTACTGGGTGTCAGGGAATCGCGGATCAGCCTGCGACCAACAGTTATATTCCCGCTTGCGATACCATCTAGCACCCTGGCCAGGAACAACATCCAAACCGTCGTGGCTGCCCCTAATAACAAGAACCCAACCACAGTACCCACCTGACCGGCTATCAACACCGGTCGGCGACCTAACTTCTTTGAAACAACCCGGTACATCGGCCCACTGAGCAGTTCTAAGACTGGCGAGGTCGCTAGTAATATACCGAGCACATAGATATCGAGGCCAAATGCAGTCGCGTAATAAGGGAGTAAAGGGAGGATGACAGTTACGCTGAAAGCGTCAATCATCACAATCAAGAACAAAGGCAAGGCGACCTTGAATTCGAGTTTTTCTTCCCCCTCGACATTTGTGTCTATGTTTTCATCCACGGTGATCTAAGCTATTATGAGAACTAGGGGTAGGAATTGGAGGAATCTGCATCGCCATCATTGTCCGACCTGATTTGGGGTCAGATCAAATTATAAATGAAACTGACTTGAGCATTTGCTCATACCAGACAAGATGTGTGATTGGGGCTTTCATAACAATCCCAAAAATTCAGAGTTTTTTGCCCATCAGGACCAGGATCATTCATCAGTGGAATTATTACAAAAGCACATATAATTAGAGTAGGCCAGACTATTCTAAGGTATATATTTTGAACACGATTAATCATAATCCTTTGTTTATCATGAATGTATTGGCATTATTCTCTTCCTGGATAAGGAGGCTGTTACATGGCAGAACTGTCTCAAATTGAAGAATTGCTTGGCCCACCAATCACCCACACACAGTCCTTGTTCGTCTCGGATGAAGAGGTTTGGAATTTAATCTCAAAACCCGGCAACCTGGTTGATTTCCATCCTTTCTGCGAGAGCAACCCTGTAGAGATTTGGCCTGGGGTTGGTTCGCGGGATGTGATTCATTATTACAGCGGACTGGTCCTGGTACGTGAATTTGATGCCTGGTATGAAGGCATTGGATACGATCTCACCGCGACCGCCGATATGGAATTTCGCTATCAAGTCATCTGGCGGATAAATCCTGGTGAGGATCAGCACAGCTCACTAACGATAACCATCCGCCAGTTCACCGACCAGCTGCCGGAGAAAAAGGTCGACCAGTACGCCAGGCTGCTGGGGGTATATCTCCAACAGGTTGGACAGGGGTTGGAGTATTTCCTGCGCACAGGGGATCGCGTGACCAGGAATCAATTTGGCTCCCACCGCTTTTTTTCACCACCGATCAATCATCAACCCTCAGAATAATCTCGCCATCTGGTCGTGTTCTTTCTATATTGGTAAATCATTTGGTCTGACAGGAGGTCCTCATGCAGTTATCCCTCGTCTTCCCCATGTTCTGGGGCCGGAAGAAAAAGAAGATCTATAAGAAGAACGATCAGTTCTACGATCACCCCACTGCACTGAATGACCAAGGCACCATCCCGCCGCTTTTCAAGTCCATGAGCATCCTTGAAGATCGCGATTTCGATGTGATCGCCGTAGCCGGCGCCAACCACCCATCAATGGAAAAGGCAGTCGAAAAGGCGGCCCGTAAACTGCTCAAGAAGAATGCCAGCAAGGCGCAGGTCAGGCTGCATTT
>CALBUI010000137.1 GCA_937968125.1 uncultured Anaerolineales bacterium
GATACCGGCTTGGCCGTCCATCCAGAAGATAAACGCTATAAGAACTTTGTTGGCCGTGAGGTACGCGTCCCAATTTTAGGTAGACAGATTCCGGTCATCGCGGATGAGTATGTCGACCAGGAATTTGGCACAGGCGCGTTGAAAATAACCCCAGGTCATGATCCGAATGACTATGAAATTGGGGAAAGGCACAACCTGGCGGTAGTTTCAGTATTGGATGAAACTGCCAGCGTGAACGAGCATGGTGGGCCTTACGCAGGACAAGATCGGTTCGCGGCTCGCGAGAACCTCTGGGAGGACATGCGAGCAGCAGGTTTGGTGATCAAAGAAGAACCTTACATGATGAATATCCCCCGCTCCCAACGCGGCGGAGAGATCATCGAGCCCATGATTTCCACCCAATGGTTCGTTCGCATCCAGCCATTAGCAGAAGCTGGGTTGGAGGCTGTTCGTGATGGCCGTATCCGCATTATCCCGGATCGGTTCAAGAAAGTTTATTACAACTGGCTTGAAAATATCGAAGACTGGTGCATCTCCCGCCAGCTGTGGTGGGGGCATCGCATCCCGGTCTGGACCTGCCAGGATTGTAGTGAGGTGATCGTCTCCCGGGAGGATCCAGAAGCTTGTACCCAGTGCGGTAGTGAGGATATCGTCCAGGATCCGGATGTCCTGGATACCTGGTTCTCCTCAGGTCTGTGGCCATTTTCCACCTTGGGCTGGCCGGAGGATACCCCCGATTTCAAATATTTCTATCCTACCTCGGTAATGGAGACCGGTTACGATATCCTGTTCTTTTGGGTTGCCCGCATGATTATGGACGGCCTCGAGTTTACCGGCGAGATCCCATTTCACACGGTCTATTTACATGGCTTGATCCGGGATGGAAATGGTCGCAAAATGAGCAAGTCTTATGGAAATGTGATCGATCCCCTGGTGGTTATGGATGAACTTGGCACCGACGCGCTGCGCTTCACCCTCCTGGTGGGATCAACGCCAGGCAATGATATGAACCTGAGCATAAAGAAAGTAGAGGCAAACCGCAACTTTGCCAATAAGATTTGGAATGCGGCCCGCTTCGTTCTCGGAGCCCTCGAGCAGGTAAAAGATCTGAATGTTCCGATCGATGAGACCGAGCCGATTCCCAGCCTGGCTGACCAGTGGATCATGGCCCGTCTTTCAATCCTGATCAGGGATGTTGAGCGTCTCTTCCAGAACTACCAATATGGTGAGGCCGGTCGCCAGATATTCGATTTCTTTTGGAATGAGTTTGCCGACTGGTATTTGGAGATCGCCAAGCTGCAATTGGTAGAGAGTGATCGGCTGGCATTCAGCACAGCCCGAAACCTGGTCCAGGTTCTGGACACCTGTCTGCGCATGCTGCACCCATTTACCCCCTTCGTTACAGAAGAGATTTGGGGGCACTTGAAATCAGCCAGTCAGGAACTTCAGCAGCCGATAAATCCCATCCACGGAGGTGAATGGGAAAAAGCTCTGATCATCGCTCGTTGGCCAACGCCCCAACCTACAAGCCCTTTGGATGATCAAGCTATTGCAGATTTTTCGCTGGTTATGGAATTAGTACGCGCCATCCGCAACCTGCGCGCCGAAAAAAACGTCAATCCTAAGGTATCTATCCCGGCGACTTTCGTTGGAGGTGAACGCACAGCAGTACTCCAACGACAATCAACTACGATCGCCTCTCTGGCCAGGCTAGATCCCCAGAAAACAACCATCCTTGAAGACCTGGATGACAAACCGGATGGCACAGTCGCCCTGGTGGTTGGCCCAGTTGAGGCATATTTACCCCTGGCAGATATGGTCGATCCAGAAGAGCAACGAGTTCGTTTGGAAAAAGAGCTCGCTGAATCCACGAGTCAGATTCAGCGCCTGGAAGAATTATTGGCTGGTCCTTTCGCTGAAAAAGCTCCTTCCAATGTGGTTGAAAAGGAACAAAAAAAATTAGCCGAATATAAAGAAAAAGCTGCCAAGATAAAATCCCAATTGGAAAACATCTCCTGATTGGTGAAAACTTCTAGTCAAATCAAGTAAATTTAGAATATTGCTGAAGGACAAATGAAAAAGGAGGATCTGATCTCCAAGTTAGCGAAGAGCAGGGCTGACTTCTTGGAGATCATCAATAGAATACCGGAGGCAGACTATGAGCAGCCTGGAGTGACCGGGAGCTGGTCAGTCAAAGATATTCTGGTTCACCTGACCAGGTGGGAAGCGGAAATCATCAAACTGATCTGGCAGGTTGGGAAAGGAATCCAACCAACCACCGCCCATTTCGATCAATTCTCGGTGGATGATACCAACGATCGCTGGTATCAAGAAAGCCGAGATCGTTCATTGAAAATGGTGATGAGTGATTTCCTAGGCGTTCGGAATCAGACCATCCGCCGGGTGAAGGAACTCTCAAAAGTAGAATTGACTGATCCAAATCGTTTCAGCTCGCTGAATGGCAAACCGCTGTGGGAATGGATCGCCGGTGACAGCATTGATCATGAAACCGAGCACGGAGAAGAAATAAAATCCTGGTTGACCAAGAAGGGATTAAGATAATGAAGGTTGGTTTTGTATATCCACAAACGGAATTCGGCCATGATCCACCAGCGATTCGCGATTTAGCACAAACAGCCGAAGGATTAGGGTATTCTCACGTCCTGGCGTATGAGCATGTTTTGGGCGTAAATCCAAACCGAGCTGAAGATTGGGATGGACCTTACGATTTTTCTAACCCATTTCTATCCCCTTTCTTGCTGTTTAGCTATATGGCTGCGGTGACAGATAGCCTGGAATTTGCTACAGGAATACTGATCCTTCCCCAACGCCAGACTGTCTTAGCAGCTAAACAAGCAGCTACCCTGGATACCTTGTCCAACGGGCGCTTGCGTCTGGGAGTCGGCATTGGATGGAATAAGCCGGAATATACTGCACTAGGCGAGAATTTTCATGATCGCGGTCGCCGAATCGAAGAACAGGTCAGCTTGATGCGCCAGTTGTGGACCCGGCCTTTAGTGAAGTTCGCAGGTCGCTGGCATAACATCCCTGATGCTGGTATCAATCCACTACCAATTCAACAACCGATCCCAATTTGGTTCGGCGGACACGCGGACCCGGTTTTGCGCCGTATTGCGAGAATAGGAGATGGCTGGATCCCCAATTACCGCGCAGCGGAAGACGCAGAGGCAGCCCTGGACACACTCGAGCGTTACCTCAACCAGTCCGGCCGGACTCGATCCGAAATTGGCATCGAACCCAGGATACGATTCGCGGGAGAAGGCCGCAAAACCTGGGAGCAGCTTTTCAATGGCTGGCAGGATGCAGGTGCAAGCCACGTATCATTCAATACGATGCAAGCTGGATTTGATACCCCCAGCCAACACATCGACGCGCTGAAATTGTTCGCATCCACCATGGAAATCGCGGACCGCTGAGTGTCGGAGGAGCGCATTTATATGAGAGTCAATTTATCAGACACCAAGTTGTTCGTTGAGCAAGCCGGAAGGGGGCAACCCTTGCTCCTGATTCATGGCTTCCCGTTTAATCATGAAATGTGGCGGCCGCAAATTGAGATCCTCGCCGGGAATTCAAAGATTATCGCACCTGACCTGCGCGGACATGGTCAATCTCCACCAACACCGGGTCCGTATTCGATGGATGTGCTGGCTGATGATTGTGCATCTGTCCTTGAGAAATTGGGGGTGCAGCAGCCTGTGACAGTCTGTGGTCTCTCGATGGGAGGCTATGTTAGCTTTGCATTTTTCCGCCGATATCCGCAGTTGGTCGCCGGATTAATCCTGGTCGCCACCCGATCGGGTGCTGACGCTGAAGAAGCCAAAAAGAACCGGGACATTGCTGCAGAGAAGGTAAGGACCGAGGGCACCCAACCGGTAATTGAAAGCATGCTGCCCATTGCGATGTCCCCAACGACTTACCAAAAGCAAACTGACCTGGTCCAGCAAGTTGAAGGAATCATGCAAAAAACAACACCCGAGGGATTGATATCTGCCTTAATGGGAATGAAATCCAGACCCGACTCAACGCCAACTCTTGATAAGATCACTGTTCCAACTTTGATCCTCCACGGTGCGGACGATCAGATCATCCCAACCAGCGAAGCCGAAGCGATGCATGCCGCGATTCAAGGATCCCAGTTCATAATTGTGCCAGATGCCGGTCACTTACCAAATCTGGAACAACCCCAGATATTCAATCAAGCGGTGGATGGTTTTCTAGCCGGGTTGAAAGTGTGATCCTAACTCCATAAAACCTGTGAACCCTCCTTCTGCAACAGCTGTAATTACTATATGAAGGATTTACCAGCCAAGAGACGATATTTACGATTGATTATTGTTATCGGCCTGGTATATCTTTCGATGCTCCTCCTGACAAGTTGTTCAGGAGGGCCTTCCTCCCCTGAAGATCTCGAACCAACAGAACCAAGACCTGGCATCGTATTCACTTCGGACAGGTCGGGCAATTGGGATATCTACCTTATCCAAGCGGATGGCAATGATTTGACTCAACTAACGGATCATCCCAAGGTCGATGCGGATCCAGATTGGTCTCCGGATGGAAGTCAAATTGCCTTCCGTTCCAGGCGAGATGGCAGCTCGGATATTTTTGTCATGGGGTCAGATGGGTCTTCCCCGATAAACCTGATCAAAGACCTGCCAGACAGCCGGGATGATGAATTTGCCCCCAGGTGGAACCAAGATGGAGAAACCTTTTCCTTGTATACAGACCGCTTCGCTCCACGTGGGAACTGCATCAGCGGGTTCCACCAGATTGCGATGCTCTTGTTTCGAGATGGAAATTACATGCTAGACCTTTTCGATACGATCGCTGGAGAGCAGTACTCCTCAACCTGGTCACCGGATGGCCGTCACCTGATCTTTAGTTCTGCCTGCCGGTTACCGGGCTTCCAACTGCATGTCTATGACACCGAGACCGGCGAAACACTAAAGCTTAACAACGAATCGATCTCGCATACCCATCCAGCCTGGTCACATGACGGCCAGTATCTGGCCTTTACCAAAAACATCAATAAGAACAACGAGATATTTATCTTAGATCTCAATACTTACGATCAGTTCCAGATCACAAATAACCCGGCAAAAGATACCATGCCGACCTGGTCACCAGATGACAGCCAGATAGCTTTCGTATCGGATCGAGATGGTAACGATGAAATTTACATCTTGGACATCAATGGATCAAACTTGGTTAACCTGACCCAACATCCTGCGGATGATTGGTATCCCTCCTGGTCACCAGTCGGTGAAACCTGACCTTCGGACAAAAAATCGGACATTAAAACCCAAATGTCTGTCATTGCGAGCTGCAAGAGCTCTCCTTGCGGCGTGGCAATCTCCCGGTGATGAGATTGCTTCGCAAAAAAACGCTCGCAATGACATCCAAAATAGGTTTGTCCGAACTCTTGTCCTAACATGTGGGTGAAACCCCTTGACGATATAGAACGTTTGTGCTACAATTTTATCCTACCAATCAGACCTTACAACTACATATAAGGAGATACAGCTATGTCAGAACATCGCGTCGTCCATGTTGAGATTTCCGCTCAGGATCGAGAGGCCGCGGCGAAGTTCTACGGCGATCTTTTCGGTTGGAAATTCGAACAGTTTCCGGATATGAATTACGCCACCTTCGACACTGGAAATTCTGTCGGTGGGGGATTGAACCCGGTAACTGACACCAATCCGGCGGGAAGTGTTGTGGTCTATATCGGTTCCGCCGATATAGATGCAGATCTTGCCAAAGCCGAATCCCTTGGCACGAAAATTGTCCAACCAAAAACCGAGATACCCAACACCGGTTGGTTTGGGTTTTTCGCCGATCCTACCGGCAACATGATCGGATTGTATACCGGACTCGAAGGTGAATCTTGATCCACCTGTCGTAATTTTCAGAGCATATTCTAATTAAAATCTGGCTGCCAGACACCTCGGTGGTCAGATTTCTTATTTAACAATTCGAAAGCTGTTGGGATAGATCTCCCAAGGTGAAAAATATACTTCGGTAATGAATCCATCCGAAACTTTTTCAACCAATCAACAGTTATCCCCCATTGATTGGGATTCTCTCAATTCCATAAAAATCGCGGGATTCGTAAAGTAAAATGGTAGAAAAGTTTTTGGTTGCTGCTAGAACCAAAATATCTATCTCTAACGGTTACTTTCTCGAGGTAAATTTGAATTTCTCACCACAATCCCAGAAACAAAATAGTATCCTTAATATCTTTGCCTGGATTTTCGCTGGCCTGTTTGTAATTTCTTCAATTGTGTTGGTCTTCTCATTCTTCCCAACGAGAAAATTGCTCAATCCAGATTTCTACAAAAGTGCACTCGAGGATGTTGGTATTTATGAGCGGCTGCCGGAAACAATCGCTCAGCAACTGGCTACAAACTTGTCCCAAGGAGTCACTGGACCGGATTCGCCTGTATATCTGTTGCTGTTCACCCAACAGGAATGGGAGTCCATCCTCACCGGGTTGATCAATCCTGCCTGGCTGCAAACTCAAACCGAGAACGTTCTGGATCAATTTTTCGAGATTCTGCTAGTTTCTCCAGATCCACTGAATACACCGATTACGATTTCGATTGGCGAGCTTAAGAACCGCTTAGCTGGCGAAGAAGGTGTCCAGGCATTCAACCAAATCCTCAACGCGCAACCGGATTGTTCTTTCGACCAGGTGATGGGGCTGCTGCAGTTGGGATTGGGTATAGAGACCCAAATTGATACCCTGCTCTGCAAGCCACCAGATAACATTATTTCCGAACTAAATCCGGTAGTCGAAACAATCCTATCCGCCGCGGTGGCTTACGTACCAGACCAGATTTCGTTCTCTTTGCCAGCAGCCATGTTGCAAGGTTCAACGTCTGGCAACCCCCAAGAGTTGAGTCCGGGAGAATTACCAGAGTTTATCGAGGCCTTACGCTTTACCAATACGCTGATCGCCTGGAGTCCGCTGGTTCCTATCGTCTTTCTCCTGTTAGTAACCGCCTTTGCTGTCAGATCACTCAATGATTTTCTCCGCTGGTGGGGCGGCACCTTCTTGGCCACAGGGGGGATCAGCCTGATCATCTTGCTGATCTTATTCTTGACCATGGATTTGAGCCTGGGCCGCTTCCTTCCAATACCACTCAGCGTTTATAAATTACCGCCCTTACTCGTCCAACTAGGCCTGCTTGAATTGTCACAAGAAGTGGTGAACGGTATTGTTATATCGATCCTGGTACCTGCAGCCATCTTTACAATCCTGGGAATCTTGCTGCTGCTTGGAACATATCTGCTGCCTAAGGATTCTCCCCCAGAAGTCGTAACGGAACGGGAAGAATTGCTTTCCCAATTCAAGAAACAAGATGATGATTTGTAATTTGTGAT
>CALBUI010000138.1 GCA_937968125.1 uncultured Anaerolineales bacterium
ATATCCCGGTCGGCTATAGAGAGCCAGAAGTGGTTCTCTCCCATCCGGGTGCAAACCGGATCATTAAGTATGCCCCCTTCCGGCGTAGTGAGCGGCAGATATTTGCATTGTCCAATCTGAAACCCATCTAAATTCCTGGGAGTTAAATGGCGGAGAAACCTGAAAGCATCTGGGCCAGTAATTTCCACCTGCCTTTGACAGCCGACATCCCACAGAGTCACCCCTTTCTTGATATGCCAATAATCAGTTACCAGGTCTTTATAGACCAGGGGCAGGTACATGTTATTGTAGGTTGTATATGCCCGGCACCCGTAGCGCTCGGTAGCCTCGAAATATGGAGACTTCCGGATGCGGAAGCTGATCAACCTGGGTTTCTTATTTTTAGTTTTTTCAGGTTTTTCAGTCATATGTTCCTCAACTAATAAGAGCCTGATAAACCGCGGATCGGAACTCTTTGCGGATTGGGTAAGTTTGTGAGGGCTGGTACTGGCTCATCAGGATGGCGATCAAATCTTCTTGTGGATCGATCCAGAAATAAGTTTCAGCATAACCTCCCCAGCCATGGTCACCCACCGAACCCATCATCCCTGCTAGGGCAGTATCCTGCATCACGCCAAATCCCAAACCATAGCCCATACCCAGCATTGGTTCTGAGCCTTCATAGGCTATGGGAAGAAGCTCTCCTGGTAAGTGGCTGCAGGTCATTAATTCAACTGTTTTAGGTCCGAGCAGCCGTACTTCGTCTAACTCACCTTTGTTCAATAAGCAGCGGGCAAATTTCAGGTAGTCATCAGTTGTGGATACCAAGCCAGAACCACCAGCATGCAAAGCCACAGGAGGAAGAAATTCGCTCGATTCAGGCAGGTCCAGAACTGCAAATTGGCTATCCCCTTTTATCCCGTACAAGGTGCTAAAACGACTTAACTTGGCGGGATCAATCTGGAAAGCGGTATCGACCATACCCAGTGGAGAAAATATTTTCTCTTGTAAGAAATCCCCAAATGGTATGTCCGCCAAGACTTCAACCAGGTAGCCGGCGATATCAATGGATATACTATAGTGCCACTTTTTCCCCGGATGGTACATCAACGGTAGGCTGGCAATGCGCTTTGAAAATTCTGCAATAGTAAGCTGGGGATTGAATAAATCAGCTTCATCATACAGCTTATCTACGGGAGAATGTGATTCCTCATATCCCCCATAGCTCATTCCAGCTGTATGGCGCAGTAAGTCCTGTACAGTAATGGGACGAATTGGTTCTTCAATCGCGCCGT
Organism: uncultured Anaerolineales bacterium; assembly: GCA_937968125.1. Taxonomy (GTDB): domain Bacteria; phylum Chloroflexota; class Anaerolineae; order Anaerolineales; family UBA4823; genus PFL25. The sequence goes on from CALBUI010000138.1 coordinate 1,275, forward strand.
CCGCCCCCAGGACTTTTACATTTTTAAATGCGGGTATAAAGTTGCTGACCGGATCGGTGAGGTTGAAGAGCGATTCTTCATAGAGCATCATCAATGCCACTGATGCAACTGGCTTGGTCATAGAATATATGCGGAAAATCGAATCTTTTGAGAGCGGTGTTTTCGTCTCGAGATTTTGAAATCCGAAAGTTTCTCGGTGTGCCAATTGACCACGTCGAACAACGCAGGTTTCAATCCCAGCCAGTTTTCCGCTCTCCACATAACGCAGCATCAGGTTGTTGATGCGGGTCAACCGTTCTGCAGAAAATCCAATTGCCCGAGGATCTACTGGCTCCATCTATCCAAGCTCCATACTTGTCCCGCACATTTACTAGGTCCCAATTACTAAACCTCCATCTACCCGGATTACCGTCCCAGATATATAACTGGCTTCTTCCGAGGCAAGGAACAGGTAGAGATTAGCGACCTCTTCTGGAGTGCCCAGCCGTTTTATCGAAGCTCTTTGCTTGAATGATTCAAGCGCTTTCTCCGGCATAGAAAGCAGCATTTCGGTCAATATCATCCCCGGGGCAATTGCATTTACGCGGATGTTATAGCGACCCAGTTCACGGGCCCAGACCTTCGTCATGCCAACCACGCCAGCCTTGGCAGCCACATAATTGGTTTGACCAAAATTCCCATCCAACCCGACAACTGAAGATGCGTTGATGATCGAGCCAGCCTCCTGGCGGATCATATACGGTGCTACGGCTTGCGTGCAGTTGAATACCCCTTTTAAATTCACGGAGATAACTGCATCGAAGAGTTCCTCGCTCATCTGTTTGACCAGTTCGCCGTCCTTGACCTTGACCAAGGTGGCATCCCGAAGAATGCCGGCATTGTTGACCAGGATGTCGATCCGTTTATATGCCGCGATTACCTCTTCTATCCAATCTTGAACGCTTTGACGATCCGAAATATCGACTTTATAGAAATGGCAGAATTCCCCAAGATCATCCGCTATCTGCAGCCCTTCAACCTCATTAACATCACAAATGATGACCCTGGCGCCTTCTTGCACGAATCTCTCAGCAGTAGCTTTGCCGATCCCTGCTGCACCACCAGTGATTAAGGCCACTTTACCTTCAAGTCTCATGTCGTATCACCTCATGATGTACGGACTTGATTTGGATCTTACCGAATCGAGAAGCACGGTAAGACCTGAAAATATATTTCTATCGACTATTGGTATGAACCAACCTCGCTGGCTAATTCCATGAACCAGTCGATCTTCTCCGCTGGAGCGATAGTCGGTACTTCACAGCCCGGCGCTAGAATATATCCGCTGTCATCCACGACCTGGTCGAGGCATTCCTTCACGGCGTCTTTCATGACATCCTTACTCTCTGCCAGGAAGCACTCGGTGGGTACGTTCCCAATAAGGACAGCCTTACCTCGCGCAGCTTCTGCTGCTTTTCCGAGATCTGTACCTGAATCTACGCTGATATTGCTGGCACCTGTGGCGACCATGTCATCCAGGATCGGATTTGCATTTCCACAAATGTGTATGCCAACTCCAATCTTCTGCTCTTTGAAATAAGAAACCAGCTCCTTGTGGTACGGAAACACAAATTCACGGTATATACCCGGCGAAATCAAGTTGCACGAGGCGGGTGCTTCTGAATAACCAACCCCAATACCGATTTCATTGAGCGCTTCAGTGAATGACTTTGTCGCTTCTGTGCTGATCTTCATCAGCTCATGGACGAAATCAGCGTCCATCTTGGTGTCTACGATCAGGTCGTTAGCACCGCGCAATCCCATGGCAATCGTCCAGGGTCCAGCGATGACACCTGAAACTGGGGCATCCGTGACCGCCTTTTTCAGTTCGACACAGGCTTCAAGGTATCCGGGGATACGGCCGTCTTTCTGCGGATCAGGCACCTTTAACTTGCTGAAGTTGCTCTTATCCTCAAGGAATTCGCTGACCACAACGCTCATGCTGTCCTCTGGATAGCGCAGCTCGTTGCCCATGGCTTCGATATCCATGCTTAAATCCCACATCATAATCATGATGTCTGGTTTATAGCGTTCGTAGGCCGCGATTTGAGCCTTGGTGAAAACCTTGTGATCCTTGAGTAGATCCTTGACCGATGCCCCGATCAGCTTGGCGTTGCAGGCGCCGGTGAAGATATAGGCCGGCACACGGTCAAGTTCGGGATCCTTATCGGTAAAGGTCTTTTTGAATGCTGCGGACACTCTCTGTTTTCCGGTATACTCCTGGCTCATAGTTCACCCGCCTCTTCCCAAATATTCATTTGCTCGCGGTACGAAGGTGGGAATGTGCCTTCGAAATCGAAGAAGCTGGTGATCGGGTAGCGTACGCCGGCTTTGTGCGTCTTGAGCAAACCATCCAGCAGGTTATCAACCTTTGAGGGGGGGATGAAAAATGCCATTTCGTAATCCTGGGTCATGCCGAAAATGCGGTCGCCATTCCCTGGGACAATGTAGCGGCATTTGTCCTCTTTAATCACGGTGATGATCGCGGCGCAGCCCAAACGCCCCATGGCAGATGAGTAAACTGCCCCTCCTTCGTTGTACAAAGTGCCCTGAATTAGACGCATGATCTGGGCAGGATTACCATAAACCATGTATAAATCTGGTTCGAAGGCAGTGAATTGAAGGGGAGAAACAAGAATGTATTTGTATTCACCATAACCGAACCGGTCAACTAAATCCTCCTGGGTTTTTCCCAAATCCGTGGAGCCGGTGAACATCCCGGCGGACAGGTTGCCTTCATTATAGAAATCGATATCTTTGAAGAACCCGAAAGGTGCGGCGCCTAGAGAACACTGCATGTCCTCTCTGCCCATGGCGATAGCCCAGCCATACTTGCGAGCCATGCCGATTCCCTGGCAAATAGCAACTTTCTTGCCCAAGTGCTCTAGCGGGCGGCGAGTCCTCTCCGGGATCTCATCTTCCGATTCGAGCATCTTAATCGCCAGGGGAAAGGTGAGCGGGCGAAAATACTTATTCAAGCCTTGTTCTAGTTCCTGTACAGTGGCCATAGTCCTCTCCTTGAATTGAATGGATATTTCCTTCCGAAACAGTTTGTCCGAAATTTCTAGATACGGATCCTATTTTCACAATCCTTATTCCAGCTGTTCCTTCTTATCAACCTCCTCTCGACTTGGTGTGAAATTCCTATAAATATTGAGTCTTGTTTATGTCACCACTCGGTGAGGTCCAAGACAATTATTAATTCTGTTCTTGAAAATGTTCGTATCTGAGCTGGTACACATAATCAATCAGTGAGTTAATCGACAGGTCGAGGGTCAATTCGTCCTTATCTACTCCATACAAGACTGAAGCACCCAGCATACCGGCAAATATTGTTTCAGCCACGGTCTCCGATTCGGTATTTAGAAATAATTCGTTGGTTTCCTTTGCCTCATCCAACAACCTGGAAAGCAGTCTTTTAAAACCAATAAAACCTTTGTTGACTTCCTTCATCAAGTGGGGGCGGGTATCGTCCAACTCGACGGAAAACGTAATAAAGATGCAGCCACCGGGGAAATTCCTGGCATCTTTGAGGTAGCGATCTTTGTAATTTTTCAGGATTGCGATAATCTTTTCAGTTGGGCTATCAATATCTTTAATGCCGTATAGCACTCGTTCCCTCCACAGGTTTTGCGATTCGGCAAGGACTGCAAAGAAAAGCTGCTCTTTACTGGCGAAATGGTTGTAGAAACCTCCTTTTGAGGTCCCAGAAGCGTCGATAATGTCATTGATACCGGTGCCGAGGAACCCATTGAGTGAAAAAAGCTTGCGAGATTCGTGAACGATCTGGTTTTTGAGAGTCATATTTGGATTATTCAGGTCGGCAAAGGACAGACCGGTCTGTCTGTTAAGCCAGCCAAATAATACAATATTTCACAAGCATTGTCAACAGGAAATGGCTGACCTTCGGACAAAAAATCGGACATCAGAACCCAAGTGCCTGTCATTGCGAGCCGCATGCGCTCTCCTTGCGGCGTGGCAATCTCCCAGTGATGAGATTGCTTCGCAAAAAACGCTCGCAATGACATCCAAAATAGGTTTGTCCGAACTTGATGAAATGGACATTGTTAATAAAAATAACAGATAAATAGGGGATCCTGTAACTAATGATTTCCATATTCATACCTTGAGAACATTGAAACTTATTTAGAACGGGTTTTGTCTCGCTTAATTGCGATTTTGAGAGATGCTATCTGATGTGATATGGACTCCTCTTGGAGGAGTCAGTTGAGATTGTTACGGAAGTTTACCCCCAATATGTCCAAATGATGGCAACATAAGTTGCGGGATCTTATGAATGCTATGTGAAAATCTTAGACAGGGACTGCACCGTGCTCAACCGTCAAAGCGACAATATCCTGGCTGGTGACCTCCCGGGAGGCAATATCTCTTTGTACTGCCAGGACAGCTGCTGCGCCCATTGCCTGGCCCATAGCCATGCAGGTGCATTGGGCCCGGATTCCGGCAAAGGCAACCCGGTTGGCGGATACATTTCTCCCCGCTACTGTTATCCTCCTGCTGTCTTTTGGTATAAGTGCCCTGAAAGGAACTCTGGGCAGTAGTTCATCGGATTCAAGGAATGTGACTTCACATCCGGATTCCTGGCTGTGCATGTCGACATAGTTAAATGCGTTGCATACCTTATCCTCGAAATCAACCGCATTCATGAAATCCTCTCGTGTGATCACATACTCTCCCAAAGCGTGGAAAGTTTCTCGTGCCACGGCATAAGGAGCCATCATCTTCAGCACAGCCCTTTCTCCGCCGGGGATTGATTTTCGAACGAACTTAAACATGCGCAGCATGCGTTCCCGTCCTTCAATATTGGCCCGTGTTTGGCCATCAGCATCATGAGTGATCACATCATAGATATGGGTCGCATTGTGCCCGCCGTGGTCAAGGTAGTATTTAAAGGGCTCCATATTCGGGTATGCGAAATCACCTCGCTGTAGATATCCACTTTCCATGGCTTCGTCATAAAGTGTCTGCACTTCTTCTTTCCAAACCTGCTCGTACTCAATGCCTTCTATCTTGTACTGGAGCGCTCCAGGCTGGGAGGCACGTGGTTTAAGAACCTCTAAATCTAACATCCTCACGATGTCAGCATCTCCAGTGCAATCAACGATCTCCCTAGCCCTAGTAGTGCGCTGGATGTCGCGACCGA
>CALBUI010000139.1 GCA_937968125.1 uncultured Anaerolineales bacterium
GCGATTATCCCATGATAAATGCTCAACCGATAAAGCCATTCATCAAGTGCATCATTCGGATACTCAGAACCAGTGCTGGTTTGATCTGGTGGCCAGAATGGAAGCAGAGTTTCCATCATCTGAATTGTTGGCTCCATCCCCCAAACAAGTGCAGAGTGGTCGACCACAATTTCGCAGAAACTGAGCAGCTCTGAGTTTGGATTTATCTGGTAACTATCTCCCTGGAAGGAAAAAGCTGAATTATTCCATTCATATTCATGGGTTACGTTGACTGGGCAGGCAGGAAAAACTGCATCCAAAAAACGAAGATCATCATTAGATTCAGCTGGCTCCCAATTGTTGATGAAATCTGGCCCAATTGCTGGTGGGAAGACAGTTTCAAATTCGAGTTCAACATGTGGTTGCTGGAGTAAACTGAACACCTGTGGTAATTTGTAGTGGATGGAATCGAAGACACGAATTGGAAAGGTACCCACAACCTGATAACTCGTGCCGGGTAATTCAACAATGAAATGTTCAATGTCACTGGGCTGGACAAAATTAAAATCACTGGTCAAAGGATGTGAAGCAAACCCGTTCTCTTCTTCAACCAACCAGAAGTAACTGCTGCCATTTTCATCTGCAGTAACTTTTACCAGGCTTCTACTTAGGGTTCCACTTTCAGGTTCTAAGTGAATGACTTCGATAATCACAATGGGTTCATAATCTAACCCCCAAAATGGGAGCTCATCCAATGTGATGTTGCCTCTGTTTAAATCTTGTGTTATCAGGGCAGCATAAATATCACCAGCTTGTGAGTCACCAGTTCTCGCCATATTGTAGGCTACTCCCCGCGACCATCCCTGGGCTTCGGCAGCAGTTGGGAAATAGAGCAAAGCTTCTCTCTGGGCGAACAATGCATACTGAAATGCATCATAAAAGCCCTGGTTATTTTCTCCACGGGCAAAACTAGACAAAGTTTCCGGGTAAACCTCAAGCAGTTCGATCAGATGGTCAGCCAGCTCCGGAGTCCAGAAAACGAGTTTGTAATGGTCGTTGTGTTCGCTGGGGAATGCGGGGGTCAGGGATGGAATCAATGTAGGAAGCGGCGTGCCCGTTGATGTTGGCGCAATGGTTGCTGTACGGGTTGGTTTTGGTGTAAATGTGAATCTTAGACTGGGGGTAATCGAAGGTGTAATTGTCAGAGAAGGAAGGATTTCGGTAGTTGCGCCTGCGGCTAGGACTTCCGTTGAGGCTGGTTCGGGCGTTGTCACAGGTCTGTTCAAGATCAGAATTGAAATGACGATGACGATGACAAATACAATACCCAACAAACCAATAAGGAAGACTTGCTGGCTCGAAATTCGCTGACTATTTTCTGGTTGAGCTTGATCTGGTGTGGGTGAATTGTTCTCAGTCATTGTTCTTAATTAAAACCAATATTCTGGGCAATTTTACGCTAAATCCAGCAATGCGGATACCCGATCTTCAGAATCTTTTGAAAGCTCTACTAAAGGAGGGCAGACCGGCCAGCGAGGAAAATCGTAATATTTACTCACCAGGTACTTGATTAGCGATGGGAATGGCTGAAACTGATCACAAATTCCACGGAAAGAACTAATCTTATCTTGGATATGATTTGCTGGTAATTGAGTTCGGTTGGCTTTCCATAAATCATTCAAGTCCAGAGAAATAAGATTAGCAAGGGCAGTGATACAGCCGACAGCATGATTTTGCAAAGCAAATGTAAATAAGCGATCATTTCCAGTAAAAATAAGCAAATCATCTCCAAAATGTTCGCCTAATTGCGAAGAAAATGCTCTGTCACCTGAAGAATCTTTTAGCCCAACGAATTTATCTGGTGCAGCATCGTGTAAGCGAGAGATTAGGTCGATTGATAGGGGTACACCAGATACTGCTGGAATATGGTAAGCAAGGGTGATACCATCACTCGGAACAGAGGTTCTCAAAATATTTAAATACCAGGTAAACAGACCCTCATCGCCTGAATTCCGGAAGTAGAATGGCGGTAGGATAACTACTCCATCCATTCCCAATTCGAAAGCTGCGCGTGTTAAATTTGATGTCTCCTCTAAACTGGGTGTGCCAGTGCCAGCCAGAAGTTGAAACTCAGGCCATTGTTGCCGGACCTCAAGGGCAGATCGATATATCTCTATCCTTTGATCAGGGCTAAAAGATGGCCCTTCTCCGGTAGTGCCCAAGATTAGCGCCCCATGACACCCTCGCTCGGCTAAATGACTTAAATAGAGGGGCAGAGACTCAAGATCAGGCGAGTAATCTGGATTGAGTGGAGTTATCGATGCAGCAAATACACCTGAAATCATGTTAGTATCGAATTAGAATATTTTTACCCCGAACACTTTCGAGTAAAATCTCAATGCCTTTTGAAGTGAATTTAATTCACTTGGGATATGATCACTAGATTTTTTTTGAGTAATTCAACACCATGCAATAATCGTCTATGAGGAAGAAACAAATTTGACTTATAAGGCATGATCACCCAATTTGGGGGAATTTACAAGATTGAATCTTCTTCGAGCCCCGCTGCATATTGTAAACGATAATCAAGGGTAGTCTCATCTTAAACGAAGGATGTTGTTCGAAATATACTGGGGATTGGGTAGAGTAAAATATTAAATTACTTATTGGCAAAATAGAATTAATCTGATATTAGAATTAATGTGGCTAAAATTAGATACCAAGATCTTTTGTCAATCAGAGTTTGCTACACGGAGGAAGACATTTTTTATAGAAACTTTACATTACTAAGTATTTTGGTTTTATCAGCTCTACTTCTTCAATCTTGCGCGCCAGCAGACTCCGAATCCACAGAGACGCAGGTGAGTACATTGGAGCCGATTATTGAGCCATCTCCAACAATATTGCCTTCACCTACTGAAGAAACCGAAAATGAATTTATTGGTCAGGTTTCTTTTTGGCATTCGTTTGAAGAAAACGAGATGGATAGCTTGAGTGCTGTTATCGAAAATTTCCAAGAAGAGCACCCACAAGTTGAATTTGATATCCTTTACGTACCACGGTACGATCTCCTCAACAAATATGAATCATCTGCCAGAAATGGGGGAGGTCCGTGTATCCTGGTTGGCGCATTTGATTGGGGACCACCCTTATTCGGTTCTGATCTCATTAAAGATATATCCGGGCTTACCAGTGATGAATTCCTCACCACAATCAATCCTGTTGCATTAGGTTCTCTTCAGTATTCTGGTGCATTAGTGGGATTACCTTTGAACACTACTGGTGTAGTTCCTTTCCGCAATAAAAGCATTATTCCTGTTGCCCCCTCTACAATTGATGAAATGATAAATTTTTCCCAAGAGTCAACCTCCGGAGATGTGGTAGGAGCTTATTTGGATTATGGATTGTTTTTCTCAGGTGGCCATTTAGATGGAGTTGGTGGTCAATTGATGGATTCAGAAGGCAATCCAGCGTTTAACAATGATAAGGGTATAGAGTGGTTGGAACTTATCCAAAGATTCGAAGAAGCAGGACCTGTTGAGAATAATAATGACAATGATGTAAATCTGTTCCTCCAGGATAAAGCTGGGATTGTCATCGCAGGTCTGTGGAATGCTTCATCGTTCGCTGAGGCGATCGGTTCAGACAACTTAGCTATCGATCCATGGCCATCACCGCTGTCGGGATATGTTCAGACAGAAAACCTATACTTGAACACCAACTCGACCGAAACCGAATTGGAGATATGCTGGAGTTTTGTGGAGTTTCTATTGACTGAAGAGTCACAAGAGATATTTGCCGATCCATCAATGGCCGGATTCATTCCCCCAATTATTGGGATTAGTTTATCTGATCCTTTACAGATGCAGGTGATGGAAACTTTCGGTGGTGGCGCGGTGTTCCCAGTGATTCTAGAAATGAATGTCTACTGGGATCCTGTCAATAACGCGCTTTTGTCTGTAATGGAACAGGGGGCTGATCCAGCTGATGCGTTACAAATCGCCCACGATATTGTTGTGGCTGAGTTAGAGTCTTTACGGGGAGAATAATCGCAGTTCAATATCGCAAGGCAAGGAAATTACCAGTGGGATACCGCCAGACTCGATTTAGTTCTACTCCTCATCCTCTGGAGATATCATCCCTGGTTGATCTACATTTAGTACATCCCCATGGATATCTATCGTGATCCGAAATCCCATCATCCCCATGTAAGCGCGACCTTCTTCGGGAATTCCAGTTTCAAAGAGAGAATCGAATTGCTTATCAATATTCTTCAGCTGAGATTCAATCATGGCCATCGTAAAGATATCCTCTTGACCTAACATTTTCGCTGTCTGTTCGCTGAGAGCATCTTCGTGACCATCAATCAATTCTCTCATCGCCTCAAGTACCTGACGATCAACCTGTTCAGAGGGAATATGGCGGAGAAAACCTGCATCATCAACTACGTAAAATGGTTCGTCACCGACATAGGTGACGTCCACTGGATTGTCATTCTCATCGAAGACAAGTCCTGAAAATAAAGGTTGCCGAGTCATATAATTTTCCTTAGAATATTATTCTACTACATCGACTCGGGTGCCGTATTTCTTGTAAACTTTATCCTCATTAGGCGGAACAGAGGGGAGTGTCCAGCGATAGATCCATTTGGCAGCTGTTGGTGTTAAATTGATACAACCATGGCTGCGCGGCCGTCCATAATCATTATGCCAATAGGTGCCGTGGAATGCGACGCCTTTTTCGTTGATATAACAAATCCAAGGTACACCTGGTAAATCGTAGCCATTCGAGGCCAAATCTCCGGCTGCCATGTGGCGAGACGGACGTTTGTGATATGTCTCATGGCGTCCAATTGGGGTTAAGAAACGACCATTGCTAAATTCAGCACCGCTGGCTACGCGAGCCATAAATACAGGTCTATCAAGTTCGTAGGCGATCATCAACTGATTCCCCAACCGAACCTCTAAGCGTTTCTCGCTGGCAGGGATATCTGGAGACAATGGAGTGAGTTCTTCTTGAGGAATAACCCGTAAATGTTTAGCAGGTGCATAGAAAGTTAAGTCCCACTTGTCCTCCAAAATCCGGTACCAGGGATTGCCTTGATTATCATGCACTAAAGCTGTAGCCCAATGAGTCGTTTTATAGTAAAACCGGTAAGCGAAAAGATTGTTCTTCCCTGGCCCCCAGTGAACATCGGTATATGGTACTGTAACTTCAACCAAGGTACCACCAAAGGGTATGTCAGCGATTGGTTGGTTAAGCTGGGTTCTTACGGGTTGGATACTACCGGAATGAACGAAACCTTCGCCTCCTACACGATACCAGATGCGATTATGTTGAGGTTCAAGGTCACCTACAGTGACCTCAGTGATGGGCAAAATCATGTCCCGCCAATATAGTTTTACTTGTTTTCCATCTAATGAGGGACGATCGTAAACAGTCGATTTCAATTCTGCCACACGGCCTGACAGGTCAGGGTAAATGTCCCGGAATTTTTGCAGTGGTTGCGAAAATAAACCAACGATCCCCAAACTGCCTAGTTTCAGAAATTCTCTTCGAGAAAATGGTACTTTATCTAAGTCATCCATATTTGATCCTACTTAATAATGGACGAAAACAACCGTCCCCACTGAGGCGAAATCATAGATCCAGCCCGAATCATTGATGGTGAAATTAACGCAACCATGACTCATTGGCGTCCCAAAATTATTATGCCAATAGGTACCATGTATTCCATAACCTTTGTAAAAATACATAACGTAAGGCACATCTGGAAGGTAATAACCAGGACCAGCCATATCTGCATAGCGGTATTTGACATAAATCCGGAAAGTTCCCAGGACTGTTGGGGTGCGCCAGGTTCCAGTTGAGACGACGAAAGTTCGGATCAGGTTTTTGCCTTCATAAGCCGAAGCAGTTTGATTGGTCAGATTGACTGCAATCCAGCGTTCACCTTTGTCAACCCCATCTGGCAATCCTGGGAAATTCGATGCAGCGGGAGGTGGTGGAGGATCTGTCGGTGCTTGGGTAGGAACTAGTGTGGCAGTTGGAGTTTCTGTTGGTGTATTGGTAGGTGTCTGGGTTGGAGTTTCAGTTGGGGTAGGTGTTGGTGTAAATGTTGCGGTAGGAGTGTAAGTTGGTGTCGCCGTAGGCGTGCGAGTAATTTTCGCCACATCAACTTGAGCGACAGTGATTGGGTTGTCTGAAGAGAATGCTTGTGAAATCGTTGGCGTCCCATACCAGGCGAAAAATGCTGCGGTAATTGCAAGAAGAACCAGTACGAGCGGGATCAGTGAATTAGCGAGCAGGGGTTTGGTTCTAGTCAATGCTGAAGGAGTGGGTTTGACCACAATCACTTTATGACGAACCGGCGGTGTTGGTGGTGTCTCCCTGATCCTTTGGATTGCCCAGTGCATACCTTGCCGGGCTCTTTGACTCTGTGGATTGATTTCTAAAGCTTTATTTAAATATTGTAGACTCGCTTCTGGACTGGCGACAGCTGCTAGCAGCAGCCAGGGTTCCTCCTGCTGAGGAGATAAAGCAGCTGCTTGCTCCGCTAAACGGCGCGCAGTTCTTCGATCCCCCTTTTGAAGAGCTTGATAGGCTTCCTTGATAATTTGCTTAGATTCGCGCGATTGATGATTCATGGTGCATCGTTTGATGAGAGATCTTCATTGCGAATATAGCACAGGATGCCATCCGAAATTCCTTTGGCAATTAGATCTTGACCTTTGGTTAGTATCTGCCGGTCCAAGTTAAGAAAACCAGTTTCGATGATGACTGCATTCGTGTTGTTCTCAATTTCATCGAAGGCATGATAGCTGCTCATGTCGTTTGTTACGGTGCTGGAATGGTAAGCCAGACCAGTAGCTTGTCCATATCGATCAATAATGCAGGCAGTCAGTCGAGAAGCCCTTTCGGGGTACTGGTTGGACAAGGCAGCCGCGACTTTAAATCCTGTAGCCTCATCATTGACGAATTCACACGAATCAGCATGGATTGATACCAAGGTTAAGGCACGATATCCTTGGAGTTTTTCATCAAACTCGCGTAATAGGTCAACGTCAAAACCCTCATTTACTAATACTTGTTTTACCCGGGTAGCAATTGCCTGGTTGACCTCGATTTCTGTTAATCCATCCGCGCATACCGCACCTGGATCTTTGGTCTGGTCATCCCAATGTCCGACGACCAGACCGATTAGAGGGCGAGGCCTTGCAGTTGGGGTTGGTAAGGCGGCAGTTTCAGTAGCTTGAAATGCCAGCACTTGAGCAAATCTTTCGCTCAGATTACCAGGAAGTAAACTGGCGGGTGTCCAGGCGGTAAATAATGTCGCCAAGATGAAAGCGACAATAATGACAATTTGAAGCTGGTAAAACATTCCACGCTGGGGACGATTTGGAGTGGAATTTGGTCCTGATTCGTTTGATTCCATATCAGTTTCAGAATCCATAGTACCTTAAACCCTACTGAAAAGCAAGAGTTTTTGGATAAGCAAGGTGTCAATTCTTATTGTTTTGAATCTTCGCGATAATTTCCCTTTATCCCAGCAAGATTCCCTTAAATTTCAGGATGTGATTTGTAAAATTATATCTTGTATTCTCTGACCTTCGGACAAAAAATCGGACATCAGAACCCAAGTGTCTGTCATTGCGAGCCGCAAGCGCTCTCCTTGCGGCGTGGTAATCTCCCAGTGATGAGATTGCTTCGCAAAAAACGCTCGCAATGACATCCAAAATAGGTTTGTCCGAACTCTAGTCCAAACTTGAGTGTATTCTCTCTTGACGTCCTCATCCACGACATGTATCATGGAAGCGAATTTTTTGGTGTCAGACAAATTCATTAAGCAAATTCTTATTGTTAGAGGTTTTCATAATGCCAAATGAGCAGGATCAATTCCGTCTGGTTATGCGCCAATGGGCCTCCGGAATCAGTGTTGTTTCGACGAAACACGATGGTGTTTTTCATGGGATGACTGTAAGTTCCTTCTCCTCAGTTTCCATTGAGCCACAATTGGTTACTATATCTCTTATGAAAGATTCCCGGACACATGATTTTGTAATTAGTGCGTCGATTTTTGGGATCACAGTATTATCCGAAACTCAACAAGAGATCTCAAAGATATTCGCTGGAGAAATTCCTGATACAGAGAACCGTTTTAATGACCTAGAAACCTGGACAATGGTCACTGGTTCACCATTTCTGAAAGGTGGCCTGGCATTCCTGGATTGCAAATTAACCGATGTTTATGATTTTGGCTCGAATTCTCTATTCATCGGAGAAGTAGTTGCTGCTAAAGTCGGTAATGGCGGTAGGCCGTTGCTGTATTTTGACCAGCAGTACCACATGTTGCAAGAATAACACCAACGAGGATTATTGATATGGAAGTAGATTTTCCCCCGGAAGAACGACAAACTCGTTTGCCAGACGATGAGCGGAAAATATTGCTCCGACTTTCCAGGGAAGCTCTCAATGAAGGTGTTCGGGGAAATGCCCTTGAGCCATTGAATTTAGATGATTTACCTGATTTATTATCCCAACCAGGAGCTACTTTCGTTACTCTTACCAGGGACAGTGAACTGCGCGGCTGTATTGGTTCTTTAGAGGCAAAGCGACCATTAGCAGAAGATGTCAGGGTGCATACTGTCGCTGCAGCGATGGAGGATTACCGGTTTCCACCTGTCAATGAAGATGAAGTCAATAAAATTACCATCGAAATTTCCAGATTGACTGCTCCCCAACTTATTGTTTCCCAGGATCCTGAAGGTTTATTTTCACAAATTCGTCCCGGTGTGGATGGGGTCATCTTGCAGAAAGGTATCCGGAGAGCGACATTCCTACCCCAGGTGTGGAAAAAAGTACCCAATGTAGAGCATTTCCTAGAGATGTTATGCAGAAAAATGGGTTCAGCGGCAGATTGTTGGAAGGAGCCCGGCGTTGAAGTATTCACATACCGGGTAGAGAAATTTCAAGAATGAAGAATATCAATATTGATCGGGGGAGATGAGAAGGAATTAGAAGGTAACAGTCAAACTTGGAGAAATTCATCCACCTTTAATACAAACAAAGTTACATTATGTGACTTTTGAATAGCAGTTGGATCGAAAACCTCACCGATCAATTTAATTGCTTGATCGACTTTCTCATCTTCCACACCAATCATCAAAGTTGTCATTCCACGACGCAAAAAACCGCCGGTAGAAGCAATCCGGGTTACACGAAATTCATCCTTGATAAGGCACTCTAAGATCGGATCGCTCAATTCATCACGGATGATGGCTATGATGAGCTTCATTCAGGAACTCCGTTAGTCAATATTCTCCATTTTACCATTCCACAAAAAAAATAGTGCTCTCCATAAATCAATCTCATTTGAAATGAAATCTATCTTCAATCCCAGGTTGAAGAACTATACGGGATAATTTTCTCCTTTAATTATTGGGGAGGTGCTCCGAATCAGCACTGAATGTTAGGAGTATTTTATAAAGGACATACAAATATCAGGAAGGTGAATAAGAAAAAATCCTTCAGACCAATTTGGCTCACCATAAAATCCGCTTTAATGGGATTGACGAAGATTTA
>CALBUI010000140.1 GCA_937968125.1 uncultured Anaerolineales bacterium
GATAATTAATCCGCCCGAGAGATTGTTACTGTTACCCGCACGAATCCACCCAACTCATTTCGCTGCATGTTGATCGCTAAACGATCACCAGCCGCGTTCTCGCGAAGCATGGTGGCGATTGTTGCAACTTGATTATCTGGCGGGCCGGCCATCTCCCAGGCGAAGTTAGGTAATTCTTCCTGATAAAAAGCCACAACTTCTTCAATCGTTGTGTCCACCTGGTAAACAACATTTTTACCTGAGCTCCCAGCAATTAAGCGGTAAGCGTCATCGAATACTGGAACGTCTTCCGGGACAGCACCTGTGACATCGGCAACAACGGGAGCTTCTTCAACATCGCTAACTTCAGTATCAGGTTCCCCTTCTGCCATATCTTCTGTCTCTTGAACCTCTTCAGGAGTAGCTGTTGGGTTAATCCCATGTTCCTTATTAAACTCTTCTACCGAAACCCTGCTCGGTGAACAGGCGGATAAAATAATTAATATTGACACAACCAAGACTGAAATATGTAGTAGATTTATTCTCTTTATTCCCAACTCCTCCCTAGCAAATCTTAAAATGTACGCAAAGCAACCCCAAATATATATGGATACTTATCCTTGTCAATCAATCTCGATTAGAAGAAGTTAATTAAATATAAGGCGCGGATTTGACCGCGCCTGTTGTGGATCTAGATTGATCAACTAGCTCACCATGTGATCGTCTATGTACTTGACCACTTCTCCAACAGTACTGATTTGTTGTGCGTCCTCATCTGAGATCTCCCCACCAAACTTGTCTTCAAAAGCCATAATCAATTCAACCAGATCGAGTGAATCAGCTTCCAAATCTTCTCGGAACCTTGCTTCCAGCGTTACCTTGCTTTCGTCCACATTCAGTAAATCTACAATAATTTCTTTTACGGCCTCAAAGGTATCTGCCATTGAAAAACCTCCTTGCATTTTATATCGGTTATTGTATCCTCACCGTCCCATCTGTCAAGGCTCAAAAACCAAAAATTTTCGTGGCAGCCCGCTTGTATTGACAGCCCTGATCCAGGCTGGTAAGATACATTCAATTCACTGGAACACCGCTTAATGCCAAAAGTTACGCAAACCAGCTCCCGAAAAGCTGACCACATCCGCATAAATTTAGAAGAAGACGTTCGGTCCGGCCTCACTTCAGGTTTAGAGAACTACCACCTCATCCATCAGGCTTTACCAGAGATAAATCTTGAAGACATTGACCTAAGCTTAGATGTTTTTAAGCGCCAGCTAAGCGCGCCGATATTGATCTCTTCGATGACCGGTGGAACTGAAGAAGCTGGTGAAATCAACCAGATATTGGCTGAAGCTGCACAAGAAACGGGCATTGCTATGGGCCTTGGTTCACAAAGAGCCGCGATTGAAAATCCAGAGCTGAGTCCCACATTCGAGGTTCGCCAGTATGCACCGGATGTTTTGCTATTGGCCAACCTGGGCGCCGTTCAGCTGAACTATGGTTACGGGATTGAGCAATGCCAACGAGCTGTAGACATGATTGAGGCAGACGCTTTGATCCTACACCTCAATGCATTACAGGAAGCTGTTCAACCGGAAGGGGATACCCGGTTTGCAGGCTTACTCTCAAAGATTGAGACTGTATGCCGGGCACTTCCAGTTCCGGTCATCGTCAAGGAGGTCGGCTGGGGGTTCTCTGAAGATGCAGCCCGCCAATTAGAAGCAGCAGGTGTTTCCGCAATTGATGTCGCCGGAGCTGGAGGTACCTCCTGGACTCAGGTTGAAATGCATAGGGCGGAAAACCAATACCAAGCCCGATTAGCAGCAGCCTTTTTGGATTGGGGGGTTCCGACTGCTCAAGCAATTACCAATATTCGAACTGCTGCTCCTGGGATGAAGATTTTCGCATCAGGAGGCTTGCGAGATGGTATCGACATTGCCAAGTGTATTGCCCTGGGATCTTCTCTGGGAGGAATGGCCAGCCCATTTTTGAAAGCTGCCAAAAAATCAGCAGGCGAAACCATCGATACGATCCGCTTGATCCAAAATCAGATCCAGGTAGCAATGTTCGCCTGCGGGGCAAAGGATCTGAATCATTTGAGAAATATACCTCTCAATGAGTCTTAAATGGAATTAACCACCAAGCTGAATAATGAATGACCATATGCAGACCCAAGAAATGCTCGAGGCGATCGAAAATGAATTGCACCGATCGGTCGCCGATCCGGGTGAATCTGAATTAAACCAGTATTATTCCATGCTGGCTTACCACCTGGGATGGGAAGGCGAGGGGGCAGGTCCTGAAGCGCGTGGAAAAAGGATCCGGCCTTTATTGGTTCTTCTGACCTGCGCCGCGGCAGGCGGTAATTGGAAAGACGCCCTACCAGCTGCCGCCTCCGTAGAATTGGTGCACAATTTCTCCCTCATCCACGATGATATTCAGGATAACAGTCCCCTGCGCAGGGGGCGTGAGACAGTCTGGCGGCGCTGGGGTATCCCACAGGCAATAAACGCGGGTGATGCAATGTTTACCCTTGCTCACCTTTCTCTGCTGCGCCTGGAAGAGACTACTTCACCTGAGATTACCACCCGGGCAGCAAACACGCTGCACCAGGCCTGCCTGCAGCTCACCAAAGGCCAATACCTAGATCTGGCATTCGAAACAAAAGATTATCTCCCGCTGAATGCTTATTGGCAGATGGTAGGCGGGAAAACAGCGTCTCTTATTGGGGCGTGTACAGAGCTGGGCGCGATTGTAGCCGATGTTTCAAAGCAGCGGCGTGATTCGTTCCGCGAATTCGGCTTCAATTTGGGTTTGGCTTTCCAGGCTCAGGACGATATTTTGGGTATTTGGGGAGATGCAGCTCTCACCGGAAAATCCAACGAGAGTGATCTGATCGCCGGGAAAAAATCCTTACCGGTGATATTTGCTCTCGACCAGGGTGGGACCTTTGCTGCCAGATGGGCACAGGGGAAGATTCAAGCTGAAGAAACAAAGCAAATAGCTAGTCTGCTTGAGAACGAGGGGGCACGTGAATTCTCACAAGAATCTGCCAGCCAGATGACAGACAAAGCCCTTAACGCCCTTACGGAAGCGGATCCAAAAGGACAGGCTGGCGAGCAGCTCATCTCTTTAGCCAATCGTTTGCTCAGCCGGGAGCTTTGACAACCTTCAAATGAACCTCTGGAAGACCTGATTTCCTAATAAGCGTCCTTTTGGGGTCAACCTTAATCTTTCGGATGTTACTTGATCCCATTCAAGCAGTCCTAACCCCAACAATTCCTCAATCTCACCCCCGTATACCTCTTCCAGCGAAGTTCCAAATCGAGAATGGAATTCTCTTCTCGAGATGCCCTCACCGGTCAATCGTAATCCCATCATCATGGTTTCTTTGATTTCCTCAGCCTGGCTTATGACGGTTACTCTGGTTGTCGCAGGTGTTGAAGGATACGAGATGTCATTTTGTGAACTGTCCACCTCCGATGAGAGAAGTTTCTCTATGTAGCGGTCTGGTCTGCTGACATTCACAGTACGATTTTCTCCAGCATAACCATGCGCTCCCGCCCCAAATCCCAGGTAAGGCAAATTTCGCCAATATTGTAAGTTATGCTGACAGGACATTAAACCAAGTCCATCACCTTTCCGGGCCCAATTTGATATTTCATATTGCTGGTAACCATGTTCATGCAGCCTGGCTTCCGCCAGCTCATACATCTCAGCAGCGATATCCGAATCTGGTTCTGATATGAGGCCCTCTCCAAGCCAGTCATTAAGTGGGGTTCCGGGTTCTATGGAAAGAGAGTAGAGTGAAAAGTGGTCTGGATTAAGAGACAAAGCTAGATCCATAGTCATTTGCCAGCTCAATGGAGTTTGGTCTGGTATTCCAAATATCAAGTCAAGGTTGATATTCCCAAATCCCGCCCTTCTAGCATCATTCACAGCTTTTTCCGTTCGATAATTATCATGCTGGCGGTCTAACAGACGTAATTCTTCTGGTATAGCGGATTGCATCCCAAGGCTCAGCCGATTTATGCCCAAATCTCGCAGAGATTTCAAATACCCGTAACTTAATCTCCCCGGATTGGCTTCTATGGTGATTTCTACATGTTCTTGAATATCGAAAACCCGGCTAATTGTTTGAAATATTTTTCCAAATTCGCGAACTGGAAGGATTGATGGTGTGCCGCCCCCGATGAAAATGGTATGCACGGGAATCTGCTGTTCGCAATATTCTGCGACAAATTCTATTTCTGTACAAAGCGCTTGGATGTATGCCGGAATGTGTTCCTCCAATCCAGCATAAGTGTTAAAATCACAATAACTACACAGGTGACGGCAGAAGGGGATATGGAGATAAACACTGTGGGACTTCATCTCCGCCGCAGTATACCATGTCCAATATTTAAACCAACACCAAGGGTTCCACGTGGAAGTATTCGATCTTCTTCGATGCAAATTTAGAAATTTTTCACCTTATGAGAAATTTTACACATAGGGGATAAAAGGCTGGTATAATCCCCGCTGCCAGATTTCTTCTGGCATTTATACTGCTTATGACCTCAGAATCTCCCTCAAAACCGACCAAGCTCTGTCCAACCTGCGGTACTCGAGTAAGTGAGGATGCAACTCGCTGTCTAGTATGCGGGACCGATTTATCGGGGGCGGAACAAGCTGCGGGCAAATCAAGAAATATCCAGGGCAGTCGCATGCCCCAAATCACGTTGAGTTTGCCTATTGCTTTGATTCTATTAGCTCTTTTCCTTGGAATAGGGGCAATCCTCGTCTTCTTTGCCCTCCAGGAGACTGGTCGAGTGGTTGAACCAACCATCACTCCCACAATAACCTCAACCATCACACCCACAATAACCCCAACCCCAGAAACTCCAGTTCCTACTGACACGGCGTTGCCCACCCCTACTCCGATGTCTTACACGGTCGTAGCTGGTGATACTTGTGCAGGGATCGCATTCACATTCGGCGTATCCATCCAAAGCATCGTCTTACTCAACAATTTACCTGCCGACTGCAATACACTCGTAGAAGGACAACAATTACAGATTCCGCAACCAACATCTACGCCAACCGCCTTACCGACCTCGACGCTAAGTTCATCTGAAGCGACTGAACAAGCTTGCGAGAAGGTGAATTATGAAGTACAAGAAAACGATACGCTGAGCAGTATTGCCAACAGCTACAGCGTTCCCATGGCAGTAGTGCAAGAATATAATGGGTTAAGCTCTGAGACCGTGTTCTCTGGTATGACTTTGATCATCCCCCTCTGTGAGCGATTCCCGACCCCGGGACCGACTCCGACTGCTACACTGCCTCCTCCGTACAGCGCACCTAACCTGCTGTTACCCCCTGATGGCGCCCGGTTCATTCAATCTGGAGATACGGTGACCTTGCAATGGGCATCGATTGGTACGCTGCTTGATAATGAAGCCTACGAAATCACCATAGTTGATTTCACTGACGGAGATAGCCGCAGACTTGTTGATTACGTCACCGACACAAAGTTCATCGTCCCAGCCACATTCCGTTCCTCGGATAGTGAGGCCCACTTATATCGCTGGTGGGTCATGACCACCAGGCAGGCTGGCACGGATGAGGATGGAAATGCAGTGTGGGATTCAGCTGGCGCGGCCAGCGACCAACGGGTATTTATGTGGACTGGTAGTATTTCAGCGCCAGAACCAGCCACGCCGACACCATAATTTATTGAAAATAGCTCTTCGCATGTAAGAAAAAGGTGTTCAACTTGAAGTTGGACACCTTTTTGATACCTTGAATTGTAACTTTGAGATGACTTACTGGCCAGCTTCTTTCGCAATGTCTTCAAGCATGGTCGTAGTGAGGGATTTCGGACGCTCAAGCGGCTGGCCAAGTGCACGAGACCAGACTGCATTGGCGGAGACACCTAAAGCACGCCCAACCCCAAACATGACTGTATAAAAGTCAAACTCTTTAATGCCATAGTGGTGTTGCAACGTCCCGCTGATCGCATCTACATTCGGAGCAGGATTTTTTGCCTTGCCTTGCTCTATTAAAACTTCGGGGACAACCTCGAATACCAGCCGGGCGATTTGGAATATCTCATCCTCGGGCATATTCCGTTGTGCATACTCAAATTGAGCAGTAAAGCGAGGATCTGGCTTTCGTAAAACAGCATGACCGTAACCAGGTATGACTTGACCTCGTTTGAGAGTATCCCATGCGAATTGGCGCAATTGCTCTCTAGAAGGGACGCCATCAAATTCCTGATAAATGCCCAACAACCAGCGTAACGCTTCTTGGTTTGCTAGACCATGTAATGGACCTGCCAGGCTGTTCAATCCGGCGGAAAGGGCATAGTAAATATCTGATAAAGTTGAGGCAGCGAGATGAGTGGCATGGGCGCTGGCGTTCCCACTCTCATGATCAGAATGCAGGATGAAGTAAAGCCGGGAGAGCTCCTCATAATCTTTTGAGTCATTCCCCATCATGTGGGCAAAATTTGCTCCCCAATCCAAGTCGCTTCTCGGAGCTACATACTCACCATTTTTATATTTCAAACTGTATATATACGCCGCAATAGCAGGAAGTTTGGAAGTCAGGTTTAAGCTGTCTTCCAACATTGGCTGCCAATACTCATCCCTCGTCATCCCCTCCATATATTGTTTGGCGAACACGGAGTCATGATGCAGCGCAAGTATTGCAGTTGAGAACAGCATCATAGGGTGTGAATCGCGCGGCATAGACTTCAGCACATCGAAGACAAATGAGGGTATTTCCGAACGACTCTTCCATTCATTTTCGATATCAACCGCTTGATCCTCATTGGGGACTTTACCGACCAAAAACAGATAATACAGCCCTCCAACATAAGGCATCTGGCACCCAGCTGGCTTTGGTAAAATCTCCAAAACCTCGGGAATAGTAAAGCCTCGAAAACGGATCCCTTCTCCCGGATCTACGTAAGAGATATCAGTCACCAGGCTCTTAATATTGCGCATACCACCATATACTTGACCAATAGTCACTTCATCGACTTTCACATCCGCGCTTTCCTGAATCAGGTTTGAAACCCTTTCTCTCCAGGCGGGTAGTTCAGCCGCGAAATCTTCTCTCAATCCCATATAAAATCTCCTTGTGAAATTGGATTAAAAACTCACCAGCGATTCAAGGGCTGCGATGGTCTGCTTCACGCCATTGGCGGAGGTTTTCAGGGCTTCCTGTTCCTGTTCATTGAGCTGGTATTCGATGATCTTGGCTACGCCCTGGCGACCTAACTGGACTGGAACACCGAAGAAAATATCTTCAAGCCCATATTCTCCCTGCATATACGCTGCTGTAGGAACAATTAGATTCTTATCCTTTAAAATCGCCTCAACCATCTGGGCAACAGCAGCACCTGGGGCGTAAAAAGCACTGCCGGTTTTCAGGAGGCCCACGATCTCGCCGCCGCCCTTCCGGGTCCGTTCAACAATGGCTTCCAAGCGGTCAGCAGGTAATATCTCAGCCAAGGGCACACCAGCTACATTGGAATGGCGCACGAGCGGTACCATGTCATCCCCGTGTCCTCCCAATACATAACAATGGATATTTTCAACACTCACTCCTAACTCCATCGCTACAAAGGCCCGCATCCTAGCGGAGTCCAAGATGCCGGCTTGCCCAATTATTCTCTCTGGCGGCAAGTTTCCAACTTTCATTGCCAGGTATGCCATCGTATCTAAAGGATTTGTAAGTACGATAATGATGGCTTCTGGCGAATATTTTAGCGATTCGCGGGTTGAATTACCTACTATCTCAGCATTAGCTGAGAGCAAGTCGTCCCGGCTCATTCCAGGCTTTCTAGGGAGCCCGGCAGTGATGACCACAATATCTGAACCGGCTGTCGATTCGAAGGAATTGCTCCCCGTCACGACGACGTCTTTGCCAATTACCGGCAGTGATTCTTGGAGATCAAGGGCTTTGCCTTGCGGCATCCCATCGACAATATCTACCAGGACCAAATCCGCAAGTTCACGTTCGGCGAGCCAGTGTGCAGTTGTGGCGCCGGTCATTCCAGCACCGATTATCGAGACCTTATTCTTCATTTTCATTCTCCCGTATGGATATAGAAGTCCCCCAGATGGAACTTCACGAGGGGGACTTTTCTGGCAGGGGGTTTTCTTCCATGAAGCGGTTTGCCTGGATGGCTGCAGCTGCGCCCATTCCAGCAGAGGTGATCACCTGGCGGAAGTGAGGATCGGCAACTTCTCCAGCAGCATATACCCCTGGGATATTGGTTTGCATCAATTTATCCACGATCAAGTACCGATTCTCATCCATCTCGAGTTGATCCGTGAATAAGCTTGTATTGGGTGAGTGTCCAATAAAAATGAAGACACCATCTACTTCCCGTTCTCTTTCTTCACCCGTTTGGGTATCCTGCAGCTTGACCGTTTGAACCGCTCCATTCCCCGAAATTTCCTTAACAATGGTGTTCCAGGAAAAATCAATTTTGGGGTTATCATTCGCCCTATCGGAAAGTATTGCACCAGCGCGCAATTCATCTCTCCGGTGAACGATGGTGACATTATCGGCATAGCGGGTCAGGAACAGACTCTCCTCGACTGCGCTATCCCCACCTCCAACAACAATCACATCTTTTTCTTTAAAGAACCACCCATCACAGGTTGCACAATATGATACACCGCGACCAGTAAATTCCTCCTCTCCTGGAACGTTGAGATGGACAGCACTGGCGCCTGTGCTGATGATCACAGATTCAGCCAAATAGGATTTTCCATTCTGGGTTTTTACCTTGAAAGGTCGTTCAGAAAAATCTACTTCAGAAGCCAGATCATATTCCATCCGCGCTCCAAAACGTTGTGCCTGTTTCTGAAACAGGTCAACCATTTCCATCCCGCCAATTCCCTCTGGAAACCCAGGATAATTCTCAACCGCAAAGGTTAACGAGACTTGACCACCCAATTCCATGCCAGTCAGAACAATAGGGTCCAAATCAGCTCGGGCAGCGTAGAGCGCAGCGGATAATCCTGCTGGACCAGATCCGATAACTAAAACCCTGACAAATTCCTCATTATCCTCACTTCCCCCAGTGGGATTTGCGATTGAATTGTTAATTTTTAAATCCATCACCGCTCCTGTTGATTACGATAAAGGTATTATAGCCGTAGGTTCATTTTACAGGCAACCATTATCACTCGACAAATGACCCATTAATCTGATGCGGGAGCGGTGATAAAAGTTACATTAAGGATCTGTTAATACCTAATTGCCTTGAATCAATTATTCTACCGGCAAGTAATCAAGCCATTCAGAAGATTGCTCGCTTCCACCGTGAACAGTTGTTAGATAAAGTCAGATTCCAATCAAAGCTCCGAATGAGATTAAGATTGGAGTAATTATATCCTGATTAGAAAATATAAAGGGCATTCAGCAGGTCTTCGGAGCAAAGGTAGCATGCCTCAATCCCAAAAGAAAGAGCGCTTCTTTTTTCAAAGAAACGCTCCAGGTCAATATTAAGAATAAAACTTATCCTCGATCACCCTTCTTGCCACCACGGTACCGGTTTTTGCGCTGACCACCACCGGAGCTTTTCCGGCCGCCGGCCCGATCTTTCTGCCTGGCTTCTTCAGCGGACCAACCTTCTAAGACAGCTTGTCTTGAAAGACGGATCTTCCCTGCCGGATCAATATCGGTAACCATAACCGTGATCTCATCCCCCATACGAACCACATCTTCCACCCGGTTCACCCGTTCACTATCCAGCTGAGATATGTGCACAAGGCCATCCGTGTTGGGTAGAATTTCGACAAAGGCGCCGAAATCAGTTACCCGCACAACTCGTCCAGTGTAAATGCGCCCAATCTCTGCCGATTCGGTGAGAGCCAGAATCCGGTCGCGAGCCATCTCCTCACTTTCCCCATCGGTGGCTGCGATGAAGATTGAACCATCTTCGTTGATATCGATACGTGTATCCGTCTCTTCCTGGATGCTGCGGATCGTTTTTCCGCCGGGTCCAATCACTGCGCCGATCTTATCCACCGGAATTTGAACCACAGTTATGCGTGGTGTATGTGGTTTAAGGGCTGGTCTAGGTTCGGGGATAGCTGCTAGCATCGTCTCCAGGATCGAAAGCCTAGCCAGACGGGCTTGCTCAAGCGCCTGGGCCATGATCTGGGGGGTGATGCCTTTAATCTTGATATCCATTTGCAGAGCTGTAACCCCATCCTTCGTTCCGGCAACTTTAAAATCCATATCGCCCAGGTGATCTTCCATACCAAGAATATCAGTTAAAACTGCATATTCATCGCCTTCACCTTTGATCAACCCCATCGCAATTCCAGCTACAGGAGCCTTGATCGGCACCCCGGTATCCATCAAAGCCAGGGTTGAAGCACAAACTGAGGCCATCGAGGTGGAGCCATTTGATGACAATACTTCCGACACCAAACGCATCGTATAGGGGAATTCTCCTTCTGCGGGGATGACTGGAATCAAGGCTCTTTCTGCTAAAGCACCATGGCCAACTTCTCTTCGTGAAGCGCCTCGCAAAAAGCGGGTCTCACCGACTGAGAATGGAGGGAAGTTGTAATGGTGCATATAGCGCTTTGATTCTGCTGGGGAAAGGGTATCAAGTTCTTGAGCTTCCCGGGGGGTTCCAAGGGTTGCCAGGGTTAAAACCTGGGTTTCGCCCCTGGTGAACAAACCTGATCCATGTGCCCGGGGGCTCACTTCAACTTCACTCCAGATATGACGCAGGTCGGTTGGACCGCGTCCATCTGGACGGACGCTTTGTTTGAGGATTCGTCCTCGAACGACATCTTTCTCTGCCTGCTCAAATGCCTGTTTAATACTTCCAGCTAAGGATTCATCTTCTGCTGAAAGCTCATCAACTACAGAAGCGCGTAGTTCGTCGATGGCGCCATATGTGGAGGAAATTTCATAAGGTTGATTGAATAATTCTTCCAGACCTGGTATAACCCGCTCATAAACGGAATTCTTAAGGCCTTCATCCAAGGTAAAGCTAGGATAATCGCGCTTCGGTTTACCAAGTTCCGACGCCATTTGTTCTTGCAGATCGACGATCGACTGGATTGCCTGGTGACCGTGCTCTAAAGCTGCTACCAACACATCTTCCGAAATGAATTCTGCGCCACATTCAACCATCAAGATGGCCTCTCGTGTACCCGCCAGGCGCAAATCCAAATCGGATTCGATCTTCTCATTAAAGGTTGGATTGAGGACAAACTCTCCGTTGATGCGCCCAACCCGCACTGCACCAACTGGTCCTCCCCAAGGGACATCTGAGATCATCAGGGCAGCCGAAGCTGCATTTACGGCCAGGATATCAATTGGGTTTTCTGTATCCGCTGAAAACGAATACAGGATTACCTGGACATCATTGCGCATGTCTTTTGGGAACAAAGGTCGAATTGGACGATCTGTCAAGCGCGCGATAAGGATTGCTTCCTCACTGGGACGTCCTTCCCGGCGGAAAAAAGATCCGGGAATCCGCCCACCGGCGTACATTCGTTCTTCATAGTCCACTGTCAATGGGAAGAAATCGATCCCTTGGCGGGGCTCTCTACCCATCGTTGCCGTGGCAAAAACGACGGTATCTCCGACACGCAGCGTCACAGCGCCGCCTGCCTGTCCGGCTAATTTCCCGGTCTCCACGGTGATCTCTTTGTCACCAACCATGGTGGTATAACTTTTTACTTCTGATTGCATGTTTGCTCCTTGTTTACATCACCAGGGATCAGGGACTGGAAGCTGTGGGCAACGTTTGAAGATTAACCCGTTGTCAGCAGTCTCCAATTCCCAACCTCCCGGCGGTTGGATTAGTTAATAATTCACTCCTGGTAGAAACACTTCCGCAGTTGTGTATCCCCTGGCGGTCTTGCAAACCTCTCGGTATCTAAATTCAAAATTATTAGGATACAAAAAAAGAGTAGATGGGAACCTGCTCGCCATCTACTCGGCAAGGGACTATGATTTCCGGCGGATGTTCAGACGGTCTGTTAATGCTTGGTATCGCTGGTAATCTTTCTTTCGTATATAGGCTAACAACCTTCGCCGACGACCAACCATCTTCAACAATCCCCTTCTTGACGATTCGTCGTGTTTATGCGTCCGCAAATGGTCGGTAAGATAGTTAATCCGATTTGTTAATAATGCTATCTGCACTTCAGGAGAACCCGTGTCTCCTTGATGACGGGAAAACTCCTCTATGACTGTCTTTTTTGAATCTTTGTCCATGCTCATGACGTCTGCAAACTCCTAGTGATAATAAAAAATACTGCAGGTCTCCGTACCAGTAGTGCTTCCTTACCTACCACTGGTAGGGCTAGTCAGCGGGGCTGATTATACCAGAGAAGTCTAAAAAATTGGAATTCCCCGTTTTGGCAAGCTAACTTTCCAGCAGGACTGTTCGCAAATATGGTTGAGTATCGATTGGAAAGTAGCTCAAACTATTTCTTATATACCAGCTAATCGAAGCATTTTCACCCGCAGTTTTTTTTGCTTGCCCTAAGAAATAGGCAGTTTCTTCAGGTGCCAGATGAGCGAGAACCTCAATTATTTCAAGGATTTCAGTCTTTAATGGAGTCATTTCTGCCCGCATCAACTTTCCGAGCTGGTTGAAGAGTTGAGGATAATTCTCAAAATTGCCGCTTTCCAAAAGGGGTGGAATTGCTAATAAACCGAGGCGGTTATATCGCACCTCTTCCGATGAGAGCCATGTCCCAATATGTTCCAGGTAGTCACCTGGATATTCCTTTAATAATCTCACCAGTCCAGAATAAACCATTGCTTTGATCAATCTTTCTTCCGAAGTTGAGGTCACCCATAGTTCTACACGCGTAATAATTGCTTGAAATGGTTTGGGTGATACCTGTCCCACCAAGGATAATGCCAATAATCGAAATTCCAGGATTGATTCCATCCACAAAGTATCTGCTAATTCCAAAGCAGGCTCCCGGCTATCTATGGAAAACTGGTTCATTTCCTTCTCAACAGCAGGCAACACAGGCGCGGGCACATGGTAAGCATGCATGAGCGGGGGAGGCTCACCGACCTGACCTGATCGAAATGTTCGGTCTGCATAAAAGTCAAGAAACGAATGGAAGGCGCGGCAAAACTTGTCGGGATCGCCAACAAATTGGGTCAATTCCGCGGCTTGGATTTTTAAACGACCTGGTTGGATTGCAGGCATGGTCCTCAGTCAATCCTCAAAATAAAAATTTCGAGTAATTACTTCGACTCTGAGTGGAGAATCAATAATTGGAACGCCCCTTCGACATCGGGAGAAAAAGTGACCATTGAGCGATATTTTTCCGGGACATATTCACCAAGTTGTTCGTAGAAGTGGTCGATCATTTCTTGCCAAATCTGACCGACAAAAATCAACGGTCGCTTAGGGATTGCCTGGACTTGAATCTGATTCCACATCACAGCGAATTCTGCAACTGTGCCGATCCCTCCGGGTAAAACCAGGGCAGCATCGCAATTCTCGATTAATGCATACATTCTTTCTTCGAGGGTAGCAAAACGCAGTTCTTCCTGTATCCACTTGTTCGGTGAGACTGCTCGCCAAGCTTCGATTTGGTCACAAGT
Organism: uncultured Anaerolineales bacterium; assembly: GCA_937968125.1. Taxonomy (GTDB): domain Bacteria; phylum Chloroflexota; class Anaerolineae; order Anaerolineales; family UBA4823; genus PFL25. The sequence continues at coordinate 13,588 of CALBUI010000140.1, forward strand.
AACCCCAATCACATGTCCACCAGTCTCGGCTGCCCCCTTAGATACTGCCTCCATCGTACCGATATAACCTCCGGTAAGGACAGAAAATCCTGCCAGACCGATCAGTTTACCCAATTCGTAGGCTTGTTCATAAGCTGTCTCACCCGGAACCGGGCTCGAGCCGCCAAACACAGTTATATTCATTTAGAGATTATCCATCCCAACTTCGGCCGTAATTTCGATCAAGTTTATTCATCACAGCCTGCTCAAGATCGATTCCGGCTACACTGGCTATCTGTAGGAGGTAAAGGGTGACATCGGCGAGTTCATCGCCCAGCTCATCCACGTCTGGTTGATCATCATTCCACTGGAAATGTTCCAACACCTCGCCCGCTTCCAGGGACAAGGAAATTGCCAGGTTGCGGAGGGTTTGAGGCCTGGGGCTGTCATGCTCATACCAGCCCTGGGCACGTACAAATTTGTGCATTTCACCGGTTAGTTCTTTAATATTCATAGATTTATCGATTATATAAATCAAACTGGGATTGGTCAACCAGGAGTCGTCCAGGCAAAGCTGGTAAATGAATTGAAAGTACGTCTTGAAAGAATATCATTGAATCGCCAGGTACAGTGGCTATGGTAAACTAATTCAATATTCCTCCATTTACGTGCATTTGATCCCTGATCCGGGCCTAATTCCCACCCCCATTTCATCTGATTCCTCTCTTTCATGCGCCTCTTTTGGGAACTCAGCAAACTTGCATTCCAGCGCCAGCTGACTTATCGCGCGGCAACATTAGCTGGTCTGGCAACAAACTTCTTTTTTGGCATGCTGAGGGCTTCAGTATTAATCGCCCTATTTCATGGCAATTCAGAAATCGCCGGCATGACTATCACCGATGCTATAACCTACACTGGATTGACCCAAGGCACGATTGCATTCTTAAGTTTATTTTCCTGGTTCGAAGTCATGAACTCAGTTTACACTGGGGCAGTCAGTTCAGATATGTTGAAACCGATGAATTATTTCAATTTCTGGTTAGCACAGGATACGGGACGGGCTTTCGCCAGCTTTCTTCTGCGCGGCTTGACGATCATGATCGCTTACGCGATTTTCTTCGATATCACTACCCCTCAATCGATGCCCCAGTGGTTGGCATTTTTCATGGTCCTGATCCTGGCCTGGTTGATCAGTTTCTCCTGGCGATTTCTGGTCAACCTGGCTGCGTTTTGGACACCAAATGCACTTGGCATCGCACGGCTCGCCTTCATCCTCTCCTGGTACATGTCAGGTTTTCTCTTTCCATTGCGATTCTTCCCGCCCTGGTTCGTTAAATTATGCTACCTGACGCCATTCCCATACACGATCAACGCCGTCGTTGAAGTTTATCTCGGCCTGGTAGACGGCCAGGCTTTAGTTGGAATTATCCTGGCCCAAGTTGCCTGGATCTTGATGCTCATCCTGGCAAGCATGATCGCGCTGCGCGCAGGCGTTCGTCGATTGGAGATTTTGGGTGGCTAATATGTGGTATTCGATCGATATCTACCGGCGATTAATATCTGTAAACATACGGGGACAACTGCAATACCGGGTATCCTTCCTTTTTGATTTTCTCGCCACAGCCCTAATCACCGTTCTTGCTTTTGGTTCAGTCGCCCTTATTTTGCAGCGATTTAATAATATCGGCGGGTGGACTGTTTTCGAAATTGCGTTTCTGTTTGGCATGGCGGAGACCGCCTTTGGAACGATGGACATGATATTCAGCGGGTTCGATCCACCTTATTTTGGTCAGAGGGTTAGGATAGGCAGTTTCGACCAGATGCTTCTCAGACCTGTGAACCTCATCGCCCAGATTTTTGGATCACAGTTCATCTTGCGCAGATTGGGTCGCATAATCCAGGGATCAATTATCCTGCTGATCGCCTTAACTCAATTGGATATTCAATGGACGGCAATAAAAATAACGATGATACCGATTGTGTTTGTCAGTCTGGTGATCTTCTTTGGGGGTTTATTCATCATCGGCGCAACGCTTTCCTTCTGGACGATCGAATCCCTGGAAGTAGTTAACCTATTCACCTATGGCGGGACTGAGATGATCCAGTATCCGATGAGTATCTACCCGGATATTATCCGCAACTTTTTTACGTTCATCTTACCGGCAATCTTCCTCTTATACTACCCCGCGTTATATATACTCGACAAACCAGATCCTTTAGGAATGCCTGCTATTGCACCATTCCTGGCGCCGTTTGTAGCCATGGCAGTTTTTACGCTTGCCATCGTGATCTGGAACTACGGTTTACGTTTCTACCAAAGTACCGGTTCATAGACATCAGGGATACTAGAGCAAATGCCAGCAATTATCACCGTCGAGGATCTTAATAAGCATTTCAAGGTTTACAAACATCACCGCGGGATTTTGGGTCCCTTGCGAAATCTATTTTCGCGGGCATCTTCTTTGGTACGAGCAGTTGATGGGATCACCTTTGAAATCAAATCTGGAGAATTGGTAGGGTATTTAGGACCTAATGGGGCAGGTAAGTCGACCACATTAAAAATGCTCACTGGCTTGCTGGTCCCTACCTCGGGGAAAATTATCGTGCAAGATCAAATTCCCTGGAAAAACCGCACGAATTATGTTGCTGAAATTGGGGCTGTGTTTGGTCAGCGAACGACTTTATGGTGGGATTTACCTGTCATTGAATCTCTCGATTTGTTGCAGCACATCTATAAAATTCCAGATGATCGCTTTCAGCAAAATCTAAATGAATTTAGGGAATTACTCGAACTGGACACATTTTTGAATACGCCAGTCAGAGCGCTGTCTTTAGGCCAGCGAATGAGGGCCGATATTTGCGCCGCGCTTCTCCATGACCCAAAGCTATTATTCCTTGATGAGCCAACCATTGGCTTGGATGTGGTTGCCAAGGAGCGAATCCGACAGTTCATCCAGCATATTAACGAAGAACGCGGCATTACCGTTTTATTAACCACTCACGACCTTTCAGATGTTGAAAAACTTTGCAAGCGGGTTATGATCATCGATCATGGAAAACTGCTCTACGATGGTAAACTACACCTACTACAAGAAGATTTTGGTGGTAAACGTCAATTGATTGTGGATTTTATGGAAAACTATGAATCAGTAAGCGTAGAGGGTGGCACGATTACCGAACGCGATGGCACAAGAATGACCATTCATTTTTCCAGCCAGGAAATCACCGCCTCCGAATTAATCAATCAGCTCTCAGCCCACTACAGGATTAGAGATTTAGAAGTGCGCGAACCTGACATAGAGACAACTATTCGTAGAATTTACGAAGATCGATTGTTAGAACAACCCGAATGAGCGAATCAAAACCCAAGCGCCGAAATACAGAAACCAGCTCCTTTGGAACACCAGGAAGGATCAGCCATGATTCTGGGAAGTTTTATGCGAGCCGGTTATACGAGGGTGTCCCCGGAGATCAGGATATCGATGAAGTAGAAAACAGGATTCTTACTGATGACCTGGATCGCTTGTACTGCACATCCAGCGAAAAAATGGACGAAGTACCGGACTCCAGCGTTCATCTAATGATCACCTCACCCCCTTACAATGCTTCAAAAGATTATGATCAGGATCTAAACTTGAGTGAATACCTCCAGATGTTGGGGAGAGTCTGGCAGGAGACATTCAGGGTTTTGGTCCCTGGTGGGCGAGCATGTATAAATGTGGCTAACCTGGGCAGAAAACCTTATATTCCACTTCATGTTTATATCGTGGACTTGATGATGGAAATTGGTTTCCTCATGCGTGGGGAGATTATCTGGAACAAGGCCTCCAGTGCCAGCCAATCTACAGCCTGGGGCAGCTGGCAATCGGCCTCAAATCCAGTTTTGCGGGATATTCACGAATATATCCTTGTTTTTTCAAAGAGCAATTTCAAGCGAGATAGAGGTTCTAAGGAAAATTCAATTGATAGGGATGAATTCCTGGATTGGACGAAGAGTGTATGGTCTTTTCCTGCAGTCTCAGCGAAAAAAATTGGTCACCCAGCGCCATTTCCTGAAGAATTACCCCATCGACTGATCCAACTTTATTCATTTAGTGGGGATGTGATCTTGGATCCGTTTGCCGGCAGCGGCACAACCTGTCTGGCTGCGGCGAGAGATGGGAGGCATTATATCGGTTACGATACGGATGAAGAATATATTAAATTATCCAGGGACCGAATTGAAGCATTCCTTAAAGAGCGAAACGCTACTGATAGTAAAGATATCCCCAAAGAAGAATAATTTTCTCAAACTAGATCAAATTCTCTGAACCCTCATCCCTCGCGTCCAAAATCGCCTCCAGGGCAGCTTGGGCTGATTCTCGTTGGCTGGGCTGCCATCCCGATTCAGACTGCATGCGTTGAAGGTGTTCCAGAACGGTGTTCTGCTCTTCTTCGTCTAGCCTGTTGAATGCCTGTCTGATCACCTCAGACTGACGGGAAAGGATCATTTCCCAAACATTGTTAAAATTCTCAAGATTGCCATTCATCGGCTGGATTATAACGCTAGAATTGTGCATTACAATTATGATTAAGACTGGAATTTGAGCGATTAAAGACATTATCATGCATATCATTCTCACCCATGAACAGGCTGACTTCGATGCTTTGGCTTCATTACTTGGAGCTCACCTGACGGATGAAGGCACCATTCCTGTGCTGCCACGTAAATTAAATCGGAATGTGCGCGCATTTATCACCCTGTATGGGATGGAACTGCCCTTTATCGATCCACGCGATCTCCCCAGCAAACCGATCGATAAAGTCACCCTGGTCGACACCCAGTCAATGATCAGCGTAAAAGGCATGCGACCAGATATTCAGGTACAGGTCGTCGATCATCATCCATCCCGGGAAGGAATTCCAGAAGACTGGGAGGTAACCACTGAGGAAACAGGTGCAACTGCCACGATATACGCAGAAGTACTTCGCGAACGAGATCTCCCCTTAAGCACTATCGAAGCGACACTTATTCTACTGGGTATATATGAAGACACTGGCTCTTTGACCTATACTCGCACCACTTCTCGCGATTTGACCGCGGCTTCCTACCTATTAGAACGCGGGGCAAGTTTAGGAATTGCAGGAGATTTCTTAAATCACCCATTATCTATTCCCCAACAGGAACTTTACGACCGGCTGCGCCAAACAGCCTCCTCTCACCACATCTATGGGCATACCGTGGTAATCACTTGTGGTGATGCCGAGAAAATGGAAGAAGAGCTTTCAACTGTTGCCCACAAATTGCGAGATTTGCTGGATCCCGAAGCGCTTTTCATGCTTGTGACCACCAAAGGTGGGGTCCAGCTTATCGCCCGCTCAACTAATGATGATATCGATGTTTCCAAAATCACAGATCATTTTGGGGGTGGTGGACACGAACGAGCCGCAGCAGCGTTGATTCGGGATCGCGATCTAGATAGCGTCTGCCAGGAGCTGCTTGAGCTATTACCCGATTACATTCGACCTGCCATAACTGTGGCAGAAATCATGTCCCAGGAGCCCCAACTGCTTGAACCAGATACACCTGTCCAAGATGCCGCTGAGCGGATGCAGCGCTTCGGATACGAAGGTTATCCAGTGGTCATGCGAGATTCTGAAGGGCGTCATAAAATTCAGGGGTTGCTCACCAGGCGAGCTGTAGACCGGGCTATATCCCATAAGCTAAATTTATCCGCGGCCAGCTTGATGAATGCCGGTCAGGTGAGCGTCAACCCTGATGATTCAATTGAAGATTTGCAGCGCTTGATGACAGACACAGGCTGGGGTCAGGTGCCGGTAGTCAGCTCAGAATCCGGAAAGGTGATTGGCATTGTCACGCGCACCGATCTGCTCAAAATTCTCACACGCCAACCGGAGTTTCCCCAATCTCAAAACCTGGCAATGCGCCTTAAAACTGCTCTCCCGCCAGCCAGATTGGCATTACTAAAAGCTATTGCCGAAGTTGCGCATGATCAGATGGCGGCCTTGTTTATTGTTGGGGGATTTGTGCGGGACCTGCTGCTGGACCGGCCTAGTCAGGATTATGACCTGGTCGTTGAAGGTGATGCAATCCAATTAGCCCAGGCATTAGCAAAAAAATATGGCGGTAGGGTGACCAGTCATTCTCGTTTCGGTACCTCAAAGTGGCATATTTCTGAAATCCGCACGCAATTATTGAAGACATTAACAGCCGAATCTGACCAAATTCCTGAAAAATTAAAATCTACCGATATCCATACCCTCGCTAATCAGCAAGACCTACCGGAATCCATTGATTTAATCACCGCCCGCAGAGAGTTTTATAACTATCCCACCGCACTGCCTACCGTTGAAAGAGGCAGTATAAAACTTGACCTCCACAGAAGGGATTTCACCATCAATACCCTGGCAATTCGCTTAGATGGTCACTATTATGCCCAGCTGCATGACTATTGGGGAGGATTGAACGATCTGAATAATGGTATCGTACGGGTTTTGCACTCTTTGTCCTTCGTAGATGACCCAACGCGCATGCTGCGGGCAGTCAGGTTCGAGCAGCGCTTTAATTTTCAAATCGACGACCGGACCCTCGAATTGGTCAAAGGTGCACTTCCCCTCCTGGAACGAGTTTCTGGGGATCGCATTCGCCATGAGTTGGATCGCATCTTCGAAGAAGAAAATGCCCACAAAATGCTGTCCAGGTTGGATGAGTTAACACTTTTGACTGCCATCCAGTCAAATCTAAAATGGGATGATTGGATTGCATCCCAGATTCAATCCTTATCGGAAATCGAACCAGAAGATGATTGGAACCTCGAATCGACTGGCAGTAAACTGCGCGCTAAACTCAGTTACACACTGTGGTTGATCCGATTGACGCCCAACCGCGCCCGGAAGGTGATTAAGCGCTTGAAATTATCCAAATCTTTAGCAGAGGACATCATCTCTGCCCAGGAATTATGGCAGGAAATTTCGAACTTGACGGCAAAGAAACCCAGCAAGATCGTCGCCAGGCTGGATGCAGCCCAACCGCTCGCAGTGTATGCCAATTACATTGCTAGCGATGATGAACTGATCCGCGAAATAATTCGAGATTATGTATTCACCTGGCGGGAGGTAGTCCCTCAAACCGATGGCAATAAATTGCGCCAGCTTGGCATACCGCCTGGTCCAATATACCGCCAAATTCTGCAAGCCTTGCGAAATGCCTGGCTCGACGGTACAATCGATTCTTCTGAGGGTGAGAAGTCTCTTCTTCGAAAGCTGCTGCCCAAAGATTAACGAGCTATGTTCCTATCATTAAGTCCATTCCTAGAAAATCTTAAAAATGGTTTCCATTCCCTTAGAAAATCAAATTTCTATCCGTTATGCAGAGCGGAATGACCTGCGTGGATTAGAGTGGGAGGGCGAATTCAAGCACTTTCGGCATGTCTTCTCTGAAGCCTACCGGCTAAAAGAGCTTGGAGATGTGATTATGTGGGTGGCAGAACTCACTGATTTTGGACTCATTGGGCAGCTTTTTATTCAACTCTATGGTCCAAATCAAATCCAGGCGAATGTAAATAAATACGCCTATATCTATGGGTTTAGGGTGCGATCAATATATAGAGGGAAAGGGATAGGCAGTCGGATGTTGGAAACCGCTGAATCAGATTTAGTTCGGCGAGGATTCAGCCGCATTGCTTTAAATGTCGCTCGAGACAACGAATCTGCACGGCGTCTATATGAGCGCCGAGGGTATCAAGTGATAGCGCCAGAACCTGGTATTTGGTCTTACCTGGACGATAAAGGGCGTCGCCGTTTTGTCAATGAACCTGCCTGGCGCATGGAGAAAAAGTTTTGACCTTGCGTGTCTTTAATTTCCATGCTAGAATGAGTTTCCCATGGGGTGGTGGCAAAAGAGGCTTCGTTGAAAAGTGGGCAATTCCCACTTTTCTTTGTTTATAGAGGCCTGTATGCCCGGACCCTACGATAAGTGTCAATTGAGTTGGAGAAAGAGCAAGAATGAAGAATGAATTTGCATTAGCGTTCAACGAAGTCCTGGAAGAGAAGGGATTGCCCAAGGAAGTGATCTTGGATGCCTTAGAAGCTGCCATGGTCTCTGCTTACCGGCGGGCAGTCAATGCATCCAATGCCCAACATGTTGAAGCGAAAATCGATCCGGAAACAGGAAAAGTCAACATCTTCGCAGAAAAAGAAGTTGTTGAAGATGTCGAGGATCAAAGAACTGAGGTCGCGTTGGTTGAGGCGCATGAGGTTGAGCCAGAGGCAGAAGTAGGCAGTATGGTGGTTGTCGAAACCACACCGGACAATTTCGGCCGGGTTGCTGCCCAAACTGCCCGCCAGGTCATCCAACAGCGCATACGCGAGGCAGAGCGGGAAGCCCAATTAGAATATTTCAATAAACAGCTGGGAGAGATTGTCAGCGGTGTCGTTCAGGCGATCAGCTCGCAAGCCGTAACCTTGGGTCTGGATAAGAAAGCAGAAGGCATCATGCCTCGCAACCAACAAATTCCGGGGGAACGCTTCCGTCTCCACGACCGGGTACGAGCCTTATTGGCTGAAGTTAAAGCGACTCCGAGAGGCCCACAGTTGATCCTCTCCCGGGCACACCGGAATTTTTTACGGCGCTTGTTGGAAAACGAAGTGCCGGAGATTTATCACGGTCTGGTAGAGATCCGCTCGATAGCTCGCGAACCGGGTCACCGCTCTAAGGTCGCTGTTTCAGCGCTCCAAGCAGGCGTTGATCCGGTTGGAGCCTGTGTGGGAATGCGTGGTGTAAGAATTCAAGCCATTGTTCGAGAACTAAACGATGAAAAAATCGATGTCATCGAATGGAATCCAGATCCCTCCGGCTACATAGCCAAAGCGCTCAGCCCAGCTCGCGTGACTGGTGTTTATCTCGATGAACATACCAAAAGCACAAAAACAGCAACGGTGGTTGTACCGGAAGATCAGCTAAGTCTTGCAATTGGTCGAGATGGTCAAAATGCTCGTCTGGCTGCCAAGCTGACAGCCTGGAGAATTGATATAAAAAGCTTACCCGAGGCCACTGCCGATGCCTTGTATAAAATTCAAAACGATCCCGAATTTGCAGATATCGCCGAGGCAGAAACCGAAATCGTAAGCCAGATTGAAGCAATCCTGGTAAAGAAGGATGAAGGCCGTCCGGTAACCCCAGAAGAGTATCAAGTTCTTGGTCAATTTGTGGACCGCATTGAAGGCGGCATTATTGCCATACATCAAGCTGAAAGAACAGTTGAGTTGGAACGCATCGCGAAAGTTCAGGAGAAAATACCTGCTGCCGCTTTCGAAATGCCGCTTGAAGAATTGGGATTCACTGAACGAGTTACTAATCTCCTTGTTGAAGCTGGAAGCGAATCTGTTGGCGAATTGATGGTCCAGATGGAGCTTGATTCTGATGCAATTCTTAGCTTAAACGGTATCGGTCCGAAAGCTATGGAGAAGATAGAGACTACTTTAGCTGAGGTAACTTTCCCAGAACCCGAAATCGTGGAAGAAGAAGCCGAAGTCGAGGTTGCTGAAGAAGGGGAAGCTGAACCTGCAGCAGAGACAGCCGAAGACGTCGTGGAGGCTGAGGGAGTTACCGAGGAAGCTGAAGCCGAGGAAACAGCTGTCGAAGAAGTTACTTCTGAAGAAGAGGTTGTTGAAACTGCTCCGGTCGCAGAAGGTGAAGAACCGACACCGGAAGAAGCAGTTAAAGAACCTGTCTCTGAAGAAGAGGAAGAAGCTTCATTCGAGGAGATATTTACCTTAGAATCAGACGCCTTCGATTCCAAAGCTGCCGCGACCGAATTTGAGGATGAAGAAGAGATTGATGTTGAGACTCGTAAAAAGAAGAAAGAGAAGAAAAAGAAATTCGTTGAAATGGAATATGATCCTGATCAGGATGTGGTCATCGTAAAGCGCAAGCGTAAGCGAGACGAACCAGATTGGGAGGAAGATTGGGATTTTTAATCCGCTAACAAATGAGTAGGATGCGTGTCTAAAAAGCGGAGAAAGGGAAGGCACGTACCTCAGCGGACTTGTGTTGGATGTCGTGAGGTACATTCTAAACGAGCGTTGATCCGTGTTGTTCGCAGTCCGGATGGAATTTTTATTGACCCAACCGGAAAGATGTCAGGTCGTGGTGCATACTTGCATGATCGTCTAGAATGTTGGGAAAAAGGTATGCAAAGTGCCCTTTCAAATGCACTCAAAACCGAAATTACGGTTGAGGACAGGAAAAGATTAACAGATTTTATGGCGACATTGTCAGAACAGACATCTGCTCAATAGATTGATTACGATGAGCATTGGTCGGGGAAGTCTTGACAAGAACCATTTTTGGCCGGCGAGTGGAGCATACTGAGATGAGCGCCTGACTCAGTCCACAAAACTCGCTTCAAGCGGCCACGAGCAATATATGGCAGGAGGTGCCAATTGGGCGAGAACGGTCACAATAAATCAATAGTATTACCCCCCACAATTACAGTGCGAGAACTGGCCGAATCAATCGAAGCCAGCCCAATTGAAGTCATCAAGACTCTCATGGCGAATGGAGTCATGGCGAATATCAACCAGCAGATTGACTTCGATACAGCTGCGATTGTTGCTGCGGAAATGGGTTATGACGCCAACCTGGAAACACAGGAAGCAGGTAGTGAAGATGAGGTCGGCGAAATACCACTTTGGCGTAAGGTGATTGCGGATGAAGACCCGGAGGAATTAACATATCGTCCCCCGATCGTTACTATTTTAGGACATGTTGATCACGGCAAGACCACCCTTTTGGATGCCATTCGGGACACCAATGTGGTGGAAGATGAAGCTGGTGGCATAACTCAACACATTGGCGCTTACCAGGTTGAACATAACGAACGCCAGATTACCTTCCTGGATACGCCAGGCCATGCAGCTTTCACCGCTATGCGCGCCCGTGGAGCGCAAGGAGCAGATATCGTCGTCCTCGTCGTCGCCGCAGATGATGGCGTGATGCCGCAAACTCGTGAAGCGATCGCACATGCCAAAGCTGCCCAGATCCCCATTATTGTGGCTCTCAATAAGATTGACAAAGAAAATGCAGATCCCGAACGAGTCAACCAACAGCTCGCGGAAATCGGCCTGGTGCCTGATGAATGGGATGGTGACACGATAATCGTGCCCCTCTCAGCGAAGCGTCAGGAGGGCTTGGAAGATTTGCTTGAAGCTGTCCTGCTTGTCGCCGACAATACGGATATTCGCGCCAACCCCAATGGACGGGTCATCGGCACCGTTATCGAAGCCGAGATTGACCGTTCAAAGGGTGTCATGGCTACTCTATTGATCCAAAACGGCACCCTGAATATCGGAAATATTGTTGTCGCTGGGACAGCTCATGGACGTCTGCGCGCCATGTTTGACCATTTGGGTCACCAGGTGCAAGACGCGGCGCCATCCGCCCCTGTCGCGGTGATGGGACTCAATGATGTACCAGTGGCTGGTGATTTATTCCAGGTTGTAGATTCCGACAAACACGCCAGAGCAATAACCAGAGAGCGTAAAAACAATCTCAAATCTGATGCACAAAGAGAGAAGAGTGCAGTAACCTTGGAGCAGTTATTTGATCAATTCCAGGCCGGCGAGGTCCGTGAACTGCGACTGATCATTAAAGCTGACGTTCAAGGTTCACTTGAACCGATTAGATCCTCCCTGGTTGATCTTGATAGCGGGGATATATCAATCAATGTTCTTCATTCTGGGACCGGCAATATCGGCAAGAATGACATCATGCTAGCAGCAGCTTCAAAAGCGATTGTGATCGGATTTAATGTCGAGGCCGACTCTGCTGCTCAACGACTGGCAGAGACTGAGGGAATCTCAATTCGACTCTATAACATAATTTACCGGCTAATTGAAGACATTGAGATGGCATTAAAAGGCATGCTCGATCCAGAGACAAAAGAATCTGTCCTCGGGCACGCAGAAGTACGAGCAATATTCAGAATTTCAAGGATTGGGAATGTCGCCGGCTGTTACGTTCTCGATGGGGAGCTACGGAGAAATGCCTTAGTTCGGGTCTTGAGAAAAGATGAAGTCCTCTTCGATGGGGAAATTTCCTCCCTCAAACACATTCAGGATGATGTGACTGAAGTTCGCACTGGATTCGAATGTGGAATTACGTTGAAAGGATTCAATGATTTCGACACGGGTGACATTATTGAGTGTTATATTGTTGAGGAAGTCCCAATTTAAATTGGAAAATCCCAGTGGTATCCACGAACCGCGCCAAACGCATTGCTGATCGTATTCGTGAAGAACTATCGGAGATGATGATCTTCGATATTCAGGATCCTCGTCTGACAGGAGCATATATCACGGATGTCTCTGTGGATCGAGAGCTTGCCTTCGCGGACATCTACGTCTTTTCGAGCGGAGGTTCTGAATCTGCTGATGAAGTTCTTACTGGTTTTAACCGCGCCAGCGGTTTTTTACGGAGTGAACTTGCCCGACGGGTCGACTTGAGGACGTTTCCCAAACTTCGATTCCATTGGGATCCCACCCCAGAACGGGCTGAGAAGATAGAAGAATTGATAGACTCGCTTGATATTCAAGAATCTCCTGAACCAGAGGACGATCAGTCCGGAAATGAGTAATACCTAGCATATGGATGAAACGCTTCTCAATGATGCTTTTCAAGAGCTTCACTCAGCTCAACGGGTTCTGGTTATCTCGCACATTCGTCCAGATGGAGATGCAGTCGGTTCATTGCTTGGTTTGGGACTTTCACTACAAGCCCTGAACAAAGAGGTGCAGCTCGTATTATCGGATGGCATACCGGTGATTTTTCGCCATTTACCGGGATCAGAACAAGTACAGAAACAAGCCAATGGTGAGTTTGATATGATCGTTGTGGTCGACTGTTCAGATATGAAGAGAACTGGAGATGCACTAATCAATCAGCCGTTGCCAGATATAAACCTGGATCATCATCCAACAAACACGGATTTTGGGAAATATAATCTTGTCGATTCAAACGCGGTTGCAACCGCAGAAATGCTGTCAGAATATTTACCGAGATTCGGATTTCCGATCACAACCAAGGTTGCAAATGCGCTATTATTTGGTATGATCACAGATACACTCGGTTTCCGTACATTCAACATGACTCCAAAAGCATTGGAATTATCCGCCAGATTAATGGAAGCCGGTGGAGATTTACCAGGACTATATCAGCGGGGATTGCTAAACCGAACTTATGAGGCTGCCCGCTATTGGGGGGTAGGCTTATCTAATCTTGAGCGAGAAGGGAGAATTATCTGGGCCTCGCTTTCTATGGAAGATAGGCGAACAGTTAAGTATCCAGGAAGGGATGATGCGGACTTGATCAGCTTTCTTTCAACCATCGAAGATACTGATGTCGCGATCATGTTCGTTGAACAAGGTAATGGAAACGTTAAAGTTAGCTGGCGTTCCCAACCCGCCTATGATGTCTCTCAAGTAGCAATGCACTTCGATGGTGGTGGACATGCGGCGGCAGCAGGAGCAAGTGTCAAAGGAGACCTGAAGGAAATTCAGGACAATGTGATCGCCCAAACCAAAACTATGTTAAGTTTAATGTAGTTTCCGTAGTAATTGGATGTATGGGGATCAAATCTATTAATTGGGAAGAGGAAATGGACGAGGAACAATTTAAAAATGTTGTCTCAGGTGTATTGGTCATAGACAAACCTATTGGGCTGACCTCACACGATGTAGTACAGATCATCCGTAGGGGAACAGGTATACGGAGGGCTGGTCACACAGGCACACTAGATCCACGTGCATCAGGTGTCTTGGTCGTTTTGATTGGACCAGCGGTGAGATTGAGTGAGTATGTATCTGCATCAGACAAACGCTATCAAGCTACAATTCGTCTTGGCAGCTCAACCGATACTTATGATGCGGAAGGCATTGTTACCAGTGAATCACCTGCAAATCATATAACCGAAGAAAATTTCGATGAGATCTTGCAAACATATGTAGGTGAAATCGAACAGGTTCCACCCCCATATTCCGCCGTTAAAGTAAAAGGTAAAAAGGCCTATGAAATGGCTCGCAAAGGCGAGCAGGTCGAGTTGGAACCTCGCAAAATCCAGGTATACAGTTTGGATATCCTGGAATGGGATCCTCCGGAAGTTGTGATCGATGCCTACTGCTCATCTGGCACCTATGTCCGTTCATTGGCCAATGATCTCGGTGAATCGTTGGGCACCGGTGCCTACTTAATTGGCCTTAGGCGTACAAAAAGCGGCAGGTTTACGCTGCGTGAAGCGGTCCCCTTAAGGAGATTAAAGGAAGCATTTCAGGCGGGAGACTGGTATAAATTTTTGATCCCCGCCGCTGATGCCCTTGGAGATTGGCCAGCAGTCGAGCTGGATGCTGACCAGGTCGATCTGGTTCGCCATGGTCATCGTATACCTGCAGAGCCTGATTCCGAGGGCTGGTCGCGGGCCATCAGCCAGCAAGGTGACCTGGTTGCCCTGCTAGAATTTAATTCTGAATCAGGCGAATGGCAGCCACGCAAGGTATTTTTCCAATCTTAAACATGTAATATTGGTTCTTCAAGATTATTGTATGCGCCATTTCTGGTCTTTTGAGGACGTCCACCTCCAAGACACCTGGCTAACAATCGGTACTTTCGACGGTGTCCACCAGGGCCACCAGGAAATTGTGCAAAAGTTAGCTGAGGGAGCTCACCAATCTGGGGCTCAATCTGTCGTCCTTACTTTTTACCCTCACCCTGCCATCGTACTTGGTAAACGACAAGATCCCTTTTATTTGACCACGCCGGAAGAACGCGCTGCTCTTTTAGGCGAATTTGGTGCGGATGTCGTCATCACACATCCTTTTACGCCAGATATCTCAACGATCAACGCACGCGACTTTGTGTCGCTATTGAAGTCGCATATCGGTATGCGCCGCCTCATTGTTGGCCCTGATTTCGCCATGGGACGTGACCGCGAGGGCAATGCCAATACTCTAAAGGAACTCGGTGAGGATTTCAACTATACCCTCAGTACGATTTCTCCAGTTGAGATTGATGGTGAAGTCGTATCATCCAGCAGGATTAGAGCTGCACTCTCTCGGGGTGACTTAGAACTGGTTAACAAACTGTTGGACCGACCATATTTTATTCACGGGCAGGTTGTACCTGGAGATGGGCGCGGGAAAACAATCGGTGTTCCAACCGCCAATCTCTCCTTTTGGCTGGAGCGTGCTTTGCCAAAATCAGGGGTTTACGTATCCCAATCCACCATTAATGGCCATACATTTGGATCAGTGACCAACGTTGGTATTCGCCCCACCTTCAAATCACCTGTTGAGCAGCTCCAAGTTGAGACTCACCTGTTTAACTTTGAGGATCAAATTTATGGGCAGGAGATCAAATTAAAGTTCATCAGCTATCTGCGTGATGAACAACGATTCCCAAGCATCGATGCGCTAGTAAATCAAATCAATTTGGATGTTTCCGAAGCAAAAAGGATATTGTCCTCCATGGACAATTAGCATAATTTATTCGTATGGTGATGTAATGCTTAATGGAGGTGATACCAATGAGACAGTATCTGGATATGCTGCAATACATATTTGATCAGGGACAGGAAAAAGGCGACCGGACCGGTACAGGTACGCTCTCGGTTTTTGGTTACCAGACCAGGTATGACTTGGGAGATGGTTTTCCTGTCTTGACAACCAAGAAACTGCACCTGAAATCGATCATCTATGAGCTGCTGTGGATGATTAAGGGCGAGAGCAACATCGCTGGTTTAACCGATCACGGCGTCCGGATTTGGAATGAATGGGCAGACGATGAGGGAGAGCTTGGTCCGGTCTATGGGGTTCAGTGGCGTTCCTGGGAGACTTCTGACGAGCAAACTATTGACCAAATTTCACAAGTGATAGAGGCGATCAAAACAAATCCAAACTCAAGGAGGCTGATAGTTAGCGCCTGGAATGCGGGTGATGTTCCAGCAATGGCATTACCTCCCTGCCATGTACTTTTCCAATTCTATGTGATGGATGGAAAACTTTCCTGCCAACTTTACCAGCGCTCAGCCGATGTATTTCTTGGGGTTCCATTCAACATCGCCTCCTATTCCCTCCTGACAATGATGGTCGCCCAGGTCTGCGATTTAGAACTGGGGGAATTCGTGCACACTTTCGGCGATCTCCATCTTTACAACAACCACATCGAACAAGCACGCCTCCAACTCACCCGAACACCATACCCCCTCCCAACCATGCGTATCAACCCAGAGGTCAGATCGATTTTTGATTTCCAGTTCGAGGATTTTGAACTCATCGATTATCAATCACATCCCCATATCAAGGCCGAGGTCTCAGTGTGATCATCTCATTAATTGTCGCCTTGGATGAGCAGCGGGGCATCGGAGTGGATGGTCATCTCCCCTGGTACCTTTCCGAGGATTTGAAACGGTTTAAATCTCTTACCATGGGTCACCACATGATCATGGGACGCAAGACATATGATTCTATTGGTCGACCTCTGCCCGGTAGGACATCTATCATCGTATCCCGTGACCTGACCTTTCAACCCGAAGGATGTCTGGTTGCCAGGTCTCTTGAAACAGCGATCGAGTTTGCCCGCTTTGATAACGAGGATGAAGTATTTGTGATTGGTGGTGGCGATTTATTCGATCAAGCAATAGACATGGCAGACCGCATTTATCTAACACGAGTGCATGCTTCCCTGGCTGCAGACGTATATTTTCCAGAATACTCCCCACAAGATTGGCAGGAAACCGAATCAGCTTTTGTTGAGGCTGATGAGAAAAACGAGTATCCATCAACTTTCAGCATATTGGAAAGGAAACGCTAACAGTCTGCTGAATTGGATATCCAATGTCAAGAGCAGGAAGCTTTTTATGTTTGGCGAATCCTATTTTTACTTGACAAATCGCTCCTTTTGTTTATAATCCAAGCCAACTTAATAAACAAAAACTTCGAAGAGGACTAGTAAGCGCCGCACCGGCGGCCAGAGAGCGGTAGCCAGGTGAAAATTCCGCCCGCACGACTGCGCTGAATGGCCCTTGGAGTTGCAGGGTGAACGGATTTGACCTAATAACCTGTGCCGGAATTGCCACCGTTATCATGGCAGAAGGTATAAACCTGAAATTGGTCGTACCCAAATAAGTGAGGCTGGCTTTCTCTACCCGTCGCAACACCGACGGGTTTTTTGATCGATTGGTTCGTCAGCCTAAAAGGGGTGGTACCGCGGACCTCGCGTTCGTCCCCAGTCCCGGGGATGGGCGCGTTTTTTGTTGAGCCATCCCCCGCTGATGGCAGAGCTTGCCTGAGCAAATGTCCTACCAAACCTATCTCTCGATGGAGGAACCAAAAATGACTGACCAAACTAGTTTCACACTTAGCGAATCGGATTTGCCTCGCACCTGGTACAACCTGAACGCGGACATGCCAGTCCCACCTGCCCCAGTACTCAATCCTCAAACTATGGAGCCAGTCACGCCTGACTTTCTCAACGTTCTATTTCCGATGGAACTCATCATGCAGGAGGTGAGCACAGACCGTTACATTGATATCCCGGAAGAAGTTCGGGATATCTACAAGCTCTACCGCCCGACGCCGCTACTCAGAGCTCGCCGTCTGGAAAAATTGTTGGATACCCCTGCTCATATATATTACAAATATGAGGGTGCCTCGCCAGCTGGGAGTCACAAACCAAATACCGCCATCCCCCAGGCTTTCTATAACAAGGCTGCCGGTACGAATGCAATGACCACTGAAACGGGTGCAGGACAGTGGGGTTCAGCATTGGCTCTTGCTTGCCAGTTATTTGATCTCGATCTTGAGGTCTACATGGTCAAGGTTTCTTATAAACAAAAACCATACCGACGCATCCTCATGGAGACGTACGGTGCGGAGGTGTTTGCCAGCCCCACCGACAAAACCCAATTCGGCCAATCAATACTTGAGCAGGATCCGGAAAACAACGGCTCATTGGGCATTGCAATTGCGGAAGCAGTCGAAGCTGCCGCCACTTCGGGAGGGGCAAAGAAATATGGAATTGGCTCTGTATTAAATCACGTACTCATGCACCAAACCATCGTCGGCGAAGAAGCTTTAAAACAAATGGATCTAGCCGGCGAATATCCAGATGTGGTCATCGGATGTGTGGGTGGGGGCTCGAATTATGCTGGGATCGCCTATCCTTTCATCCGGCAAAACTTGCTTGAAGATCAGCAAACGCGGTTTTTGGCGGTTGAACCAACCGCCTCTCCTAGCCTCACCAAGGGTGAGTACACATTTGACTATGGTGATTCTGCAAAATTGGCACCAGTTGTCAAGATGTATACCTTAGGTCACGATTTTGTGCCCGCGCCCATCCACGCCGGTGGACTTCGGTATCATGGTATGGCCCCCAGCCTGTGTGCACTCTATGATGCAGGATATATAGAGGCGACCGCAGTTGCCCAGCTGGCAACATTCGAAGCTGCTGTGAAATTCGCGCGGGCAGAAGGTATACTCCCGGCACCGGAATCTGCACACGCGATTCGCGGCGCAATCGATGAAGCCCTAGACGCCAAGGAGAAAGGCGAAGAGCGAGTGATCCTCTTTAACCTCTCTGGACATGGGCACTTTGACCTTGCGGCGTACGATGCTTATCATGCCGGAGAACTGCAGGACTATGAGTATCCAGCTGAGGAAATTGCTGAAGCAATGCAAAATGTACCCGATGTTCCCGAACCTGCCTAGATAATTTGCTAGTGCATTATCTCCTCCTGAGCCCCTAATAAATTTAGGGGCTCATTTTTTTCTACCTCATTTTTCTCAAAGGTATTCTGGCGAAGGTATTATTTTGGACGATTATGATAAAATTTATACTATCTGGTTAAGACCCCATGTTTACAAGGTTTTGATGGGGGTGACAAACCAGCTGGTCCAATCCATTAAATCTGGCGAATTCAGGAGGAATAATGCCGAACTATAATTATTTGATCGTCGGGGGTGGCATGACCGCCGACGCTGCAATCAGCGGTATCAGAGAAGTGGATCCGAAAGGATCAATCGGAATTTTTTGTGCTGAATCTCATCCCCCTTACAATCGTCCCCCATTAAGTAAAGGTCTCTGGAAAGGAAAACCTTTAGAGACGATATTCCGGACCTCTGCAAAGGAGAATGCCGAGCTTCATCTCGGGACAGCGATTGAATCAATAGATCCCAGCAACAAGGTG
>CALBUI010000141.1 GCA_937968125.1 uncultured Anaerolineales bacterium
CATTAACCACTGCCCATCTGGCACAAACAATGGCATTGATTGAACTTTCTGCAGCTGAACTGGATCAAAAAATCCAATCAGAATTGGCAAAAAATCCAGCGCTGGAGGTTAACGATCCTCGACGCTGTCCGGTTTGTGATCGCCAATATGCAGAAAATGGACCTTGTCCCCGCTGTCATCCGGTATCGACACACGATCCAGATCAACCGATTATTTTTGTTTCCCCCCGCTACGATTTTGTGCATACACGCAGCGATCAGGATGACCATCAAGAGAGGGATTTACAGCATGCAAAAGAGGATTTACCAACCTATGTGTTGAAGCAAATTGCTCCGGAACTGCCTGTAGAAGACCGGCAAATTGCTGCTTACATCCTATCAAACCTGGACGAAGATGGATTGCTTGAGGTCCCGGTCATTGAGGTTGCGCGGTACTATCACGTTCCTATGTCCAGAGTTGAGGGAGTGATTGAACTTATCCAGCATGCAGATCCAATTGGTGTGGGTTCACCCTCCCCTCAAGACGCGATGTTAATCCAACTAGAAGTTCTAGCGGAACAGAGACCTGTCCCACCACATGCTGAACGGGCAATTCAGGAAGGGATGAATTTATTAAGTCGCCACCAATATTCAGAGTTGGCTCGAAAAATTGAAATTCAGGTTCACCAGGTTGAAAGTATTGCTCGGTTTATCAGTGACAATCTAAATCCTTTCCCCGGACGTGCATTTTGGGGAGATATTAGATCCGGTCAAAGCGACACTCCACCGGTGTACACTCAGCCAGATGCTATCATCTCTCAGTCGGTTAATTCGTCCGATGGAGCATTGGTCGTTGAAGTTTTCTCGCCATACGCGGGAATATTGCGAGTAAATCCCCTTTTCAGAGAGGCTGCCAACCAGATTGATCAAGAGAATTCAGAACAATGGAAATCTGATTTAGGACAGGCGGAGTTATTAGTGAAATGTCTCCAGCAGCGGACAACAACGATAGTACGATTGCTGCGCAAACTCGCTGTTATCCAGCGTGATTTCATACTTAATGGTGACAGCCATCTCCATCCGCGAACTCGAGCCAAAATGGCTGAAGAACTCGATGTTCACGAATCCACGATCTCAAGGGCCGTATCAAATAAGACTGTCCAAATGCCCAATGGACATATCATCCCCCTATCGAAATTTTTCGATCGAAGTCTGCAAGTGAGAACAGCGCTTAAACAGATCATCCAAGAAGAAGATAGCCCTCTAAGTGATAATGCAATTTCTGATCTCCTCGACGAGCAGGGTTATTCAGTCGCCAGACGGACCGTAGCCAAGTACCGTTCAATGGAAGGTATTCTTCCCTCCCACCTTCGTCAGACCCAGGCAACCGCGGAGGTCTAATGAATCGTTCACTACCCATACCAAATATCTCGTTCCTTCGCAACCGGCAACCCTCATTGACCGCGTTGGAGAGATTATTAGATTATTTACCTCAGGCTGGCTTGCTTTTGGATTTGGAGAAAAATCAAATCGTTCTTGCCAATGCCAGAGCCACCGAGTTGACTGCCTTTACCAGATCTGAACTAATTGGAACTGAAATTGATGATTTGCTGCCTTTCCTTTTCAATCATATTCAGAATCTCTCAAATTCAAGTAAACCAGAGGTCTACTTTGACAAGATAGCCACCCGACAGGGTTTCCCGATTGATGTCCGGGTTGAACTTACCACGCTTGATCAGCAAGGGATTTGGGGGGTAGTCTTATGTGAACCTTCAGGAAACCGGGAAAAAGCTGCTGCAGAACAGCGACGCCATTTAGAAAGATTGTCTAATATTCATAATCTTGTACAATCCGCACAGGAATTTGAACCGGACCAATCCTTTAAACTTGCCATCGAAGCTGGCGCCAGATTGACTGGTGCTGACAGTATCTCCTTATATCTCGTGAATCCTGATCGACCTGGTTTAGGGAAAAAAGTCTCACATGGTATTCCAGATATCTATCCAGAGATTATCGCCCCGGAAGATACCAGCGATTTCCTTGAAGAGACGGCCTGGGAACCCGGCGTCCGTGCCCTGAATTCACTATCTCGTGCAGCAAGAGTAGCGAAAATGGGCTATCTACAAACCTATCCTATTGGAAACGAGAGTGCTTTTCTGGGTATCCTGGTCCTATCTTCGGAACAGGGTGGAATCCCCGCTGATAACACCGTCATCGCCAAGATTCTTTCAGCCACGATTTCAGGGATCATCCAACAGCAATCCATTCTTGAAAATTTCTTCGCCACAGAAAACAAGCTGCAGCACGATCTTTCCTTTGGAGAATTGGTCAAAGAATCGACCCAAGATGGAGTCCTGCTTTTATCTCAAGAACTTCAAATTAAAGAATTGAATCCGCAAGCAGAAACATTGCTTGGATATGCTGCTCAAGAAATTTATGGTCAAACTGCAAGCAATGTATTAATCGGTCCTGCCAACCTGATACCCGCTCTACAGTCAGCCCAAGAGGGTATACCAACCCCAAATCTTGGGGAGGTTCATCTGCATCGCCGTGACGGCATCGCATTTCTCGCTCACATCAGCACACTGCCTTTGATTGAAAATGGTGAAGTGACCGGAGTGGTCGTTTTCATCCGTGACCTGAGCGCTCATGAAGAGATTGAGGTTCGCAACCAGCAGCTGGAACAACGAGCTTTGCTTGGTGAGGTTACTGCAATTTTCGCTCATGAAGTTCGTAATCCGATCAACAATATCAGCACCGGCTTACAACTAATGGCAATAAACCTTCCTGATGATGATCCGAACCAGGAAGTGATTGCTCGCCTGCTTGAAGATTGCAATCGCTTGACTCATTTGATGCAATCTGTGTTAACATTCTCCCGCCCACCGGAGAATAAATTTCAGCAAGTCCCACTGGCAGATTTAATTCCGACCTTACTCGAAAGGTGGCGCCCGCGTTTGGCCCGTCTACATGTTGACCATTCATTTAAATCCAACGTCGAGGAGACGACAATCTGGGGCGATCCACGATCCCTTGAACAGGTTTTTAGCAATTTAATCGGTAATGCGGTTGAAGCGATGAAAGACGGAGGTGGCAACCTCTCCATTCACATCCGGCCATCCCTTCCGGGAGGTGGTCGCGACCATATTGAAGTAAATGTGATCGATGACGGGCCAGGAATTCCACAAGATCTTATCGAGCGAATATTCGAACCATTTGTAACAACTAATCGAAATGGAACTGGCCTGGGGCTATCCATTGCCAAGCGGATAATCTCCGCCCACAAAGGCACGATCAAAGCATCGAGCGTACCTGGGGGAACAGTATTCCAAGTTATCTTTCCCTTATTCCAAGAAAACGAGGTAAATTAATCAATTTATGAGTCTGACTGTTTTGATTGTCGATGATGAAGAGCATGCGCGATTAAACATCGCGTCATTTCTTAATGGTAATGGTTACGATGTTCTCCAAGCTGCGACGTTAGGCGAGGCCCGGGAACAGGTGATGAGCGGCAGTGCAGACATCGTTTTGCTGGATGTGCGCCTTCCTGATGGTTATGGACCAGTTTTATTAGAAGAGACTTTACACATCCCTCACCGTCCTCCGATAATTGTCATCACCGCTCATGGTGATGTTGACAATGCGGTTTATGCAATGAAAAATGGCGCCCATGATTTCTTACAGAAACCGATCGACCTGGCGGAGCTGGATAAATCAATCCAGCGCGCTGGTGAAGTGGTCTCCATGCGTCGAGAGCTTAGCCATTTGCGAGAATCCCAACATAAGAACTTGAACTTCGTTGTTGGTCAGTCTCCAGTAATGCGAACCCTTCTCGATCACGCACAGAGAGCTGCCGAAGCCTCGGTTTCTGTCATGATTACAGGTGAAACGGGTACGGGTAAAGAAGTCCTTGCACGCGCAATTCACGGTATGGGTCCTCGAGCTAGCAAACCTTTTATAGATATCAGCTTACCTGCAGTTCAGACTACAGTCGTGGAGGCAGAATTGTTCGGCTATGAGGCTGGAGCTTTTACGAGTGCTGAAAAACGGAAGCCTGGATTGATGGAAATCGCCGATGAAGGTATCCTGTTTTTGGATGAGATCTCCTCTTCACCAATCGATGTCCAGGTTAAATTATTAAGAGCCTTGGAAGAGCGTAGTTTCCGCAGAGTTGGCGGAACGACCTTGATCAAAGTTGACGTGCAGGTGATTGCCGCGTCAAACCGGGATCTCCCAAAAATGATGGAAGATGGTGAATTCCGGGAGGATTTGTATTATCGTCTTAAAGTTGTCGACCTGCATATCCCCGCTTTGAGAGAACATAAGGAAGATATACCAGAATTAGTCGGCCTCTTTATCCGTTTGAATAATCCCCAAATGGGTCTCAATATTGAAGATGTCACCCCTCGGGCCATGGAAGCATTAATGGAATACGACTGGCCAGGGAATATTCGTCAGCTGCGCCATGTAATCGATCGCGCTATGCTGTTCTGCGATGAGGCTGCCCTCGATCTTTCCCATCTACCAGAAGAGATCATAAATCTTGATAAATAAGATTCTAGTTTGAACTTCCTGGCATAGCTCTTGCACTAATGAAGGCAGGAGCAAGACTATGCCAACTTTCCCTACTCCCCAGAAAAATAACCGCATCGGATTTCATTACTTTCCAGACCAGAACCATTATCGGGAAAGTGATTTATATACCTGGCTTCCGGAACTGAAGACTCTTGGCGCTTCCTGGTTGATATTGGATGCCCCACAAAACCGTTCAATTCCAGAGTTCTTTATTAATGGGCTGATAGACAATTGTATCGAGCCTGTTCTTCACTTTAAACTTGGTTTGAGTAGTCCCCCCGAGATTGAAGAATTGGGCCTATTGTTTCATAATTATGCTCGTTGGGGGGTGAATTATGCTATCTTTTACGATTCCCCAAACCGGAAAAGTGCCTGGACACCGACTGATTGGTCGCAGAATGATCTGGTGGAACATTTTCTTGATCGCTTCATCCCTCCCGCTGAAGCAGCTGCAAAATCAGGTTTAGTCCCGGTATTCCCCCCCCTCACACCCGGAGGAGATTATTGGGATACTGCCTTCTTACGTGCATCTTTACAGGGAATTGAACGCCGGGGAAATTTCTTCTTACTGGACAGGATGGGATTGTCAGCGAATGCCTTCGCAGGGAATCTTCCTCTTGATTGGGGAAGCGGCGGACCAGAACGGTGGCCAGAAGCGCGCCCTTACCAAACAAATCCTGGGGGGCAAGATCATCGCGGATTTGGTATCGCGGATTGGTATATCGCCATCACCCAAGCTGTGCTTGGAGAATCTCGCCCGGTAATTTTGCTCCAGATGGGTAGCTCTTCGGGAGATCAAAAATCTACTAACGGTGAAAACAAAAATCAGGTGAGGAGAATTCTTGGAATGGCGCAGGCATTGGCCGGACCAACTCCAGTCTCCAAAAACGAACCTAACCTGGCCCAAGTCAATTCGTTACCACCAGAAGTTCTTTGTGGCAATTTTTGGCTGCTTTGCAGCGAACCAGAAAGCCCTTACGCAGATCAAGCCTGGTTTCTTCCAGGCCAGAAAGGAAATCCCAAAGCTCAAGCATTAATCAGGTGGCAGACTTGGGCAGATGGAACACCTCTGTCTGACAATCAAAAATCACATGGTCCTCAAATTCAGAATCAACCCATACCACATTATCTTGTCTTACCAGCATTTGAATGGGGAATCACCGACTGGCATCTTAATGCTGCCCGACCATTCATCCGTAAGTATCGCCCAATGATTGGATTTTCCCTGAATTACGCCTTCCTCGCGGAACGAGTCACGGTTGTTGGTAACCCCGATCAATTCCCCGAAGCTGCACTAGATCAACTGCGTAATGCCGGTTGCCGGGTCGAGCGCATAAACGGCGATGGCACAAGTATTGCAACACAATTAGCAGAAAAATAGGTGGAGGCTATAGATGAGTGAATATTTCGAGATGGATGAAGTTCCGACCAACTCACCCGTATTAAAAGTATTGGGGCTGGGTGGTGGTGGATGCAACGCAGTCAACCGCATGATTGAATTGGGAATCTCGGGCGTTGAATTCCTGGCTGCAAATACAGATTACCAGGCATTACAAACCAGCTTGGCTGGTCAGAAATTACAACTGGGTCCCGATGTCACCAGGGGATTAGGGGCAGGCGGTAATCCTGAGATCGGGAGGCAAGCTGCAGAGGAAAGCGAGCGGGAAATCGCAGATGCCTTAGAAGGGGCTGATATGGTCTTCCTCACTGCTGGAATGGGCGGAGGAACAGGCACCGGCTCAATTCCTGTTGCCGCCAGGGTTGCCAGATCAATGGGGGCAGTCACAATCGCAATTGTAACGACACCATTTTCATTCGAAATGGGGCGTCGGCAAAACAATGCCAACCTTGGATTAGCTGAATTAGTGAAGCATACAGATACACTGATCGCCATTCCAAACGATCGGTTATTAATGGTCGCACCTCGAGATCTACCACTGGAGGTAGCCTTCCGTCTTGCAGATGATGTGCTCCGACAAGCTGTTCAAGGTATCACAGAACTGATCACTGAACCCGGCATGATTAACGTGGATTTCGCACATGTCCGCCGGCTGATGAAGATTGGTGGTGGCGCATTCATGTCAATTGGGCATGGCAAAGGTCTCAACAAAGCCCGGCTGGCTGTTGATCAGGCTCTCGATCATCCCTTGTTGGAGGAAATCTCAATCAACCAGGCCGCAGGTATTATCGCCAATTTCACTGGTGGAGAGGACTTGACCCTTTTTGAGGTGAGCGAGGTTTTGAATGATCTGCATTCTCGGGTTGGGGATCAGGCAGAAATCGTCTTTGGCGTTTCGAATGACGAACGCATGCTGGGTAGAGCGCAGGTCATCCTGGTTATCACGGGACTTGGCGCTCCCACACTTGAAGAAGTCATGCCTGGCATATCTCTGAATATTGAGAGCATTTCCAAACAAAGCAAACCTCAAGTTTCCAAACCAGCAGCTCCTCCCGAAGATATTCCAACAGTTGTTGAATCTGTTCCAGCTGGTGTACCTCAGGCGATTGCTTCGGACGATCTGGATATCCCCGCATTCTTGCGACGCCGTTCTCGTATTACCTCTTCGAATTAGAGGGTGAACCAAATGAATGATAGACAGCTAAAATCGATATCTTCCCAAGTATCACGCAAGTTTCCTGAGGTTTCAGGAGCTCGACCAAGTGTGAAACGCCAAACAAAGTCTAAGTCAAAATCATCACCCTCGACTTACTTGATTACCTATCGTGGGAAATCGAAAGCTGCTGATGGCAAATCTATCACCCGTATTGTAAGGGTTACTGCCAATGATAGCGGCAAAATCCTCAAAATGACCACATCACGTTGATGGGATTTAATACTCATCTTAGGAAATTTTTTGGCAACATGAGCTTACGACATTTATCTTCCCGAATTGAATTGAACTTTTGGCAGATCCTGATTGGTTTGATGAGCGAATCACAACCGTTTCAAAAATCTATCCGATGGTTGTATTTGGATCTTGGTCCAGCAGCAACAGATACGTTCCTAAGAATCGATCAAAAGCGCCTGATCCGCTGGGCAGTTATCGGTTTAGGATTTGGCTTGACCACCGGGTTTTTGATATCACTTTTTTGATCATCAACCATGGTCCAAAATAAGCTTTTTGAGAGATTCAAATTCTCTGACCATGTAATTTATGCAGCAGTTTTTCTAGTCCTCTTCTTAATCGGAATTATGGGCGGGAGATCAATTAGCATGGCTATGCGTTCTCATCGAATAAATCAAGCGGAAACATTTTCCGAGCCAGTGCCCAAAAAGGGCACGAAACAGTGGAACTTAGTTGTCATAGCAGTGGACCAGCTCACTGCACCGCGAGCTTCATTGATTGGAGTATGGCTTCTTATCACCTCACCTGGTAACGATAATATCACTCTTGTGCCAATATATCCGACTGGTGATTTAACCTCTGGACCCAAGAACGTTGCCTGGGATGAGATGTTTTCCATAGACTCAGAACAGACACCGAGCATAGAGTTCCTCAGCACATTGAGTGAACATATTTTATGGGACGAATACTTGTTGATCGATCAAGAAGGCATAACTAACATTGTCAATCAATTCACACAATTCAAATCTACATCACAAGCAAATGAAGTTAAGGGAAATACAACAATTTCAACGGGATCGATCATTGAACTCAACCTGGAAGGGCAATTTGAGATTTGGCAGGCTGTTTGTAGTGAGCTGGCCGCTAAAAGTGATCCAAATGAGGTGTCGATATGGCTTGATCAGATCAAGCCCTTTACACACTCCGGGTTTGAGTTAAAAGACCAACTGAATTTCCAAAAAAAATCGCAATTCCAGCTCGTATGCGAGTTTCCAACCCTAACCCTCAATTCTCCATAAGGAGGGAAAATGAATATCCTGAATCTAAATATATCTGATCTAAAACTTTTGATGGTTATCGGCCTGTTTATTTTCGGCGCGCTCACACTTCTCATCGGTATTCTACTGCTGATTACTCGATCGGCAGGCAAGGAAGTGCGCGCATTGGCAACCCAAACAGCAAGGCTAGCTAAGAAAGGAATTGCCGAGGATGTTGCCGGACTGGTTGGCAATGCCTCAAATTTGCTCAGTGCGACCAACGAACTCGTACGCACCTCGGCCGGAATTGGGGTTTTCCTTGCCATCTTGGGTTTCTTGCTGATGACCGTGGCAGTATGGTTAGTCTTACAGATATCCTAAATACAACCTGGATGGTCCCAGGTAACCAGTAGTTCCTCAAAAAATAGAATTTTGGCGGTAACATGGATTTATATCTTTCAACAATCGCATCTTTGAAATCCTCAATCCCAGAAACAAGCTGGTCCTGGGTAATACCTGCATTAAAACATGACCAGGTGATTTGGGAATCACTCCACGATCAAGAGTTTTTCGAGAAGGTTGCGAAAACCTTGACCGAACCCATAGATTGGTCTCCCCATCAATTAGCAGCAATTCGTTTAGGTTCCGATGATCTTAATTCGCTGGATAAATCTTCCCTCAAAGATGCCCAGGCTTCGCTTGATGAATTTATTGGAATTGAAGGAAAATCCCAACAAGAACAACTAAGTTTGAAGCAAGCGGCCCTTATTTCCGCCGGATTATTAAATCGTTATGGAGAAGATCTTCAAATACTATTTGAAGAGACAATTGGTGATGCGACTGAGACAAGTAGATGGAACACTGTTTTTGCGATCTTAATTGGATTAATTTCTGATCAGTTGGAATGGTTGACTGTATTTGTCAGCAGGAGTCCTCAAAATAGCCTTATTTCTCTGGCTGTACATGCATTTCTATGCCAACCAATTCCATTTGAGGAACAAAAGCAGCACTTAAAAACTTTATTGGCAAATTTGCCACTTCAAGTTACATCATCAATATTAAATTCTCTAAGTGATTTCCGACCCGAATTAACTTTATATCTTGCCAATGAATGGTTGATAAATCAACCCAGGGTTCCTACTATTGGGACAGCTGCAAGCAAAGGTGAGAATTTTTCCGAACTTACAGCGCTTCTACATTATGCTGATATTTGCTCCCTGGCACGCCAGATGGAAAAAGCTGAGAGTTTAAAAGCGCAATCACTAAATACCATTAATACTCTTCAAGCACAGATCACAAATGAACTGGTTGCAAATAGTTTGACCACTAGAAATATTGAACATTCCTTATCGGACTGGACGAGCATCTCTAATCCGCCAAAACTGACACCACCTTCAAGTTTAATCGTCAAGCTGCTTCAATCTGACCGGATGGAAGATTCAATTGCTATCCTTCCTGAAATGGAGAGCAGTTCCCAAACACCGATCCGCTGGTTGATAAATATCTACCAGGCATTGAAAAATGAAGACATTGCCCAGGCCCGATTATTCGCCCACCAGGCATTAAATTCCTTCCTCGAGCATTATGAGTCAAAATCTGATTCTCTCGAACAAATCTTTGGATCACAGCAAGATTTAATTGCCTGCCTATTGGAATTGATCCAGCAATTGACGAACCTGGCCTCATATAAAGAGGCTTACCAAGCAGCATCTATCGCCTTACAAATTTACCCGAATGATCCAGAAATTTTGATTATCGTGACAAAGACAGGTCGTGCAGCAGGGGCTTACGATAAATCAATCGAAGCAGCGGAGCTGGCAACGGCAATCGATCCGACCAATCCAGAATACCGGCGGCAGCTTGCCCAAAGTTTGGAGAGCGCAGATCACTGGATTGTCGCCCTCAAAGAACGCCAATCTATTATCGAACATCGCTTTGCTCCGCCCTCGGCTCCATCCTGGCCGATCGCCGATGATTTGCTTGACTTAGCCAACTGTTCGATAAACGCAGAGCAACCACAACAAGCTCTTGATATTTGCCAAAAAGCAATTGAACTTGATCCATCCAACGGTCAAGCTCATGCACTTCTTGGTGAAGCGCTTACCTCTCTGGGTGAAATCGACCAGGCATTAGAACACTTCGACCTGGCAACTCAGCTTTCACCACATAAGGCAGCCCCCTGGTTATCATTGGCTAACGCCTATCAGCGTGCCGGACAGATTGATAAAACTATAGAAACTTTGCGTACTGCCTCCCATGCTGTGCCAGAGGATCCCTCGTTGTTCTACTCTTTAGGCAAGGTGTATATTGAAGAAGCTTCACCATCTCAAGCGCAATCAGCTTTAGCGCGTGCTTACCAACTCGTGACCGAACCCGCAACCCACCAATCACAATCCAAATCACCCAAGGATGGCAAAAAGAATTTAGAATCCATCAATCGTAATCGTGAGCAGCTTTGTCAAATTGCGCTCTCATATGGAAAGGTATTGGAGACGCTAGGACATCCAGAAGAAGCTAATCAAGTTTATGAAAAAGCTTACCAGGCACATCCTTCTTTCCCAGGTTTGGCGTACATCTATGCAAAATCAATCATGGAAAGCGGGGATGAAAAAACGGCTCTCGCCCCCCTGGCAATCGCAGTAGCTGCAGATCCGACTGAACCTCAACCCTATATTGAGTATGCCAGAGCATTGCTTCTTGTTCGAGAAAATCCATCTGAAGCAGTACGATCTCTCGAAAAAGCATTGGAAATGCTTCAAAACCTTGAAATCAATACTGGAAAGGATTATTCAGAGGAAAAGGAATTGGCCACTGCCTTACTCGCCCAAGCTCAAGAAGCTTCTGGGGAAATGCAGGATGCATTACTGACATATTCTCAGGCCTTGGAATCAGAGTTAGGAAAAGGGGAATTGTGGAAAACCGATCTGGCCATCGGTATGGGTCGTGTTGCTCTTCAACTCAATCAACCAGAAGTCGCGATTGCTGCTCTGCAAGTTTCAGATCGGGATGAGATTCAGAATCCCGAGGTGGCGCAAATTCTTTGCGAAGCATATTCAGCCATCTCTCTGACACAAGAAGCCCTATTTGCAGCCCGTACAGCCGTTCACCTGGCTCCAGATGATATCGAGATACTTTCCTGGTTCGCATCACAGGCAGATGATTTAGGGATCATCGCTGAGGCTATCCCTGCTTTGACTCGTGGCGTCCAACTTGCTCCAAAACGAACGGATTTGATAATTCGGCTGGGTCAGGTACTTGCTCGGATGGGTAAAGAAGAAGAAGCAAAGGAAGCTTTTTTGAGCGCCCTTACCAGCCCTTACTCAACTCCCGAGGATCTCTACAAAGCGGCTGATGGATTGAGCGACTTGGGGGATGAAGAGTCAGCAGCAGATTGCTTGGAGCGAGCTTTAGAACTGCAACCACATCCACCCATTGATTTGATCCTTGAATTAGCTCACGTCTACTCAGCAGCCAGTAAGACTGAACTAGCAATCAAAACGATAGACAAAGGCATCGATCAGGATCCAGAAAATGCATTATTGCACACATATAAAGCTGGATTATTGAGCGAGCTCGACCGCCAGGATGCTGCCCAAGCCTGCCTCGAGCATGCATTAATTCTTGAACCTGAAAATCCACTAGTACATCTACAAATTGGATATGTGCTGCGCGATCAAGGAGATTTTATCAAAGCCCTCGAACACGCAAATTTCGCCAGCGGGGCGTTTAGTTCAATAGACTATGCACTTACAGCAAATGGCTTGGCTGCAGAATTAGCTCGTTCAAACCTCCACGACAATAGCATTCTAAAAAGCCTCGAATCTCCTTCCCTGGAGCATTCTAGTGTGGAAATTCAACACCAATCTAATCTTGGGGAACCTTCCCTTTTTGATTATTATTGCATTTCAGCAGAAAATGCATTGGAGAAAGAAGAACAGATCGCTGCAGCGGCTGCGTTGAATGATGCCTTTTTGATTGACTCAGAACATCCCCGGGTATTGGCGCTACAATCCCGAATGGCGCTGAGGCAAGGGGACCGCGAATCTGCCTTGACATCGCTTAAGGAGGCAATCGATCTCACAAAGGATCCAGATAGAGAGGATATTATTGATGGCATCCAGCCAAATTCTCTTTTAGGGATTGCATTCTCAGCGATTGAACTTTATCAGTGGGACCTTGCGAAAGAAATCTTGGACTCAGCAGTATCAATTTCACCCAAGGACGCTTTCATTCGCTTGCAAAGAACGCGATTATTTGTAGAACGTGCGGAATTCCAGCGTCTTTGCCTCGCATTGGACATTGTCAATCACGCTCCAGGCGCAACTGCCCTATCTCCACGAACTTACCGAATTTTTGAAGAATCGATTGAGGAAACGAGCAAATGCCTTCCAGAAGACCTCCAGGCGGAACAACCTTCACTGATTAGGCGGTGGCAAGTTCGAGGAGAGGTAGCATTTCATCCTGATACACAAACCATCGGTACTTTGGAGATCGCAAACCTCGAAGCATCCGACCTTGCGGCCTTATTACTGGCAATTTCTCAGTCTGGAGATTCATCCGCAACTGCTCAGCTCTATCACTCGATACAGAGTAAAGCAGAATCTGACACCTTACACCATTGCATCTACGCTGCTTACGCGCTGGCATTATGTTCAACAGGGCAGGATCAAATCGCCTTTGAACAGGCAAAAGAGGCTATTCAATCAGCACTGAATCAAAACCAAACTGAAGCAATCTACTACGTGATTCAAGCGAAAGTCGCCGAGAAACTTGGAGAATGGCATATCGCACTTGCTGCTATGGAAACTGCCCTCTCACTTTGGTCAAATGAACCTCGTTGGCAATCTTATCTCGGACAGATATCTCAGCTAAATGAGGATTTTCCTGAAGCCATCTCCCATTATAAGAACGCGATTGAAATGGAACCTCGATACCTGCAGCATTATTTTGATCTCAGTCAAGCACATATAGCGAATGGACAGGCGGGTGAGGCAATCTCTGTGCTGCGGCAGTCACTCCGATTCGCACCAGATCAGGTAGAGCCTTACCTGGCATTGGCGAATGCTCAATACGAGAATCAAGATTATACGCAAGCTTTGAAAAACGCCCAAATGGCATCCAAAATTGCGCCTGATGAGCTAAGCCCATTAATTACGAGTGGAAAAATTGCCATAAAAATGGAAGATCCAGGAAAGGCAAAGACATATGCCGAATCTGCTTTACGAATAGAACCTGATTCTCCAGAAGCTCTTCACCTTCAAGCCCAGGCATTATCTGCTGCTGGTCAAGCAGAAAGGGCTTTAAACATTGTCGAAAAGGCGATCCCTCTCAGTTCAAATCCACTGCCCCTCCTTCTTCAAAGAGCTCGTTTGCTTTCACAATCGGAAGGATCTGAAGCGAATCTTGAAGCCCTGCAGTCCATCGCAGAAGAATATCCGGACGAACCTTTAGTCCTGGCACCTCTGGCTGAAGCATTTTCCAAATCAGGAAAAAATCCTGAGGCTATTCAATCCGCTCAGCAGGCATTACGCCGCAGTAGTGGAGAAATCCCCCTAGATGAACAAGCAAATCTCCACAATTTGTTGGGATCCCTTTTACAGCAATCCGGACAATTGGATCAATCTATCCATCATCTATCAGAAGCTATCCGTATTGCCCCATCCAGCTTGGATAGCTATCTCACCTTGGGCTCAACCCAGGCTGAGCGTCGCCAATACGATCAAGCATTAGAAACCTACCAGAAGGCGATCCGCATCCATCCATCCGATCCACGACCTTACCACGAGGCCGGACAGCTGCTAAAAGCCAGCCGAGATTATCCGGCTGCAGAAAAAATGCTCCGCAGAGCCGCTGAAAAAGCCCCAGATGATGTAGCTATCCACCGCCAGCTTGCAGCCCTGGTCGCTCTAAACCTGGTCCATAACCGCCAACCTATTTCATCGGAAGTTTAGCCTCAGATGATCCAATCAAAATTTCGATCTCCTCATAAGCTGACAACACGTGCTGAACTGCTTTCATTACTTGATTCTGCGATTTACACAGAATCCTATAGATTCGCTCGTCAAATTTCTCTCATGTGGCTGGCATACTTTCCCGGAGATCTGCCCGTTCGACTAAAGTATGGTCACCTGTTACTCAATGCCGGCCAAAAAGATCAGGCTATTCAGCAGTTAACAGAGCTATGCTTGGCAGATCCAGAATATCTTGATGCCTGGCAGCTGTTATCTGTTTCCTTGGAAGGATATTCGAAGAATCCAGCTGCAACTGATAGTGCATTTTTTATCGCTGATTGCCAATCCGCACTCCATGCTCTTGGTGAGAACATAATTGCATCCGCGCCTTTGCCATCCTGGGCTGATGGAGTTCTTCGAGCGCGCCAAGCATTATTCCAAGGGGAAATATCCACAGCTGAGGAATATATCCACCAGGTAATGGTTGTTGATCCAATGCCTGCTTTGGTGGCAGTGACTCATCTTCACATTTTGAGAGCCTCAGAATTACCATCACAAGCTGTTCAGAACTTGTCCGAATTCTATGGCCAGCGCTTCCAAAATACAGTCGCCCCCACATTCTTTCTTGCTGAAGCACTTATGGATAGCGGAGAACCTGATAAGGCAGTCGCCTTTCTCCATCAAGGTGTCTCGTTGGATGTGTCAGGTCTGGTTGCGAACCGCATTTGGAGAGATGGCAATCCTTATACTGACATCTGGCCAGACCAGTTGGAAGCACCGATCGAGATACCTATTCCAGCTGAGGTTGCAGCACTTTACGGTAGAAATCGTCTTCCCCAGCAATCTTCTCCGTCGAACTATCAGTTTAACAACAAGAATAGTCAAACAGAGAACGATAACGTCAGTGATGATAAACGAATTAATCACGAAAGTAGGATCTTTTCACCAGAGGTCATTCAACTTAGAGAACCAAAAAGGAGAGTGTCTGCAGCTGCAAGTGGGATCGTGGTTTCAGAAAAAGCAAGTGCTGTACCAGAATCATTGGTATCTATCCACAGTGAACTAGAAAAAGTCGCTACTCGGCTAAAAAAGCGCCCTCTTTCTCAACAAGATGGCCGCTACCCCGTCTATGTGGTAATTACAACCCGTCAAGGTCTTGAAAACCATTACCCACAAGACCAGGTGGATTCGCTAGATGAATGCATGAAACGGGTTGTTCAAAATGTCTCCACTCGCCAAGATTGGGGAGCTGTTCTTGTCTATGCCGATGATCCAGAATGTATGTCTGCTTTCGATCTTAACCCTGTCGCATCAGACGATCCCTGGTCCCTAAAACTTGCCTTAGCTGATATCGATTCGTTCTTGGTTAAACGAGGCGAAATGATCGGCGCATTGTTGATAGTTGGTGGCCCTGAGGTCGTTCCATATCACAACCTTCCTAACCCAGTTGATGATGTTGACGTGGAGGTACCCTCTGACAATCCATATGCAACTCGTGATGAGAATTACTTTGTGCCTGAATGGCCTGTGGGTAGAATGCCGGGAGGTACACATAATGACGCCGGACTCCTCATTCAAGGCTTGAATAGAATTGCAGACCATCACGCCCAGAAAGCTCAGATAAAGGGGTGGTTTCAAAGGCTTTGGGATAGGATTGCTTTACGAAGAATTTTTACTTTACGAAGGAAAAAATCAAGCTGGGGCTATACAGCAGCAATTTGGCGCAGGGCTTCGCTGTCTGTTTTCAGACCTATCGGTGCTCCCCATACCATGTATATCTCACCCCCAGTTCAAGCTGAGGACGAGAACGATAACCAAAAAAATGGGTCCTTCCCGACCGCCAGGATGGGATATTTCAATCTACATGGCTTGCAAGATTCGAGTCATTGGTATGGACAACGCGATCCAAGCGAGCCTACAGAACTTCCCGATTATCCAATAGCACTGCGACCTCAAGACGTGGTCAATGGTGGGCAGGCTCCCTCAGTCGTTTTTAGTGAGGCTTGCTATGGTGCGCATATATCCGGGAAGGGTATTGACGAAGCGCTGGCACTAAAATTTCTAGATTCAGGCAGTCAGACCGTGGTTGGATCAACCTGTACTTCATATGGATCGATAACCACCCCTTTGATCGCAGCCGATTTATTGGGTCAAGCTTTTTGGAAATTTTTACGAGATGGTTTACTTGCAGGGGAAGCATTACGCAGAGCAAAGATTCATCTTGCCAAAGAGATGCATCAACGCCAAGGTTACCTGGATGGCGAGGATCAGAAGACACTTATCTCTTTCCTGTTGTTCGGTGATCCATTGGCACAATTAACCAATGGCTCTCCTCAGTCAAAAATGATTATGCGGTCTAAGATACCTCCATCCTCTGTTAATACTGTTTGTGATCGGGATGGAAATTGCTCAGAAGATGGGCATGGAATACAGCACCCACTTCAAGATGATCCACCAATTCCCAGCAAAACTTTGGCTCAAGTGAAAACGATTGTCGAGCAGTATTTGCCTGGGATGCAAGATGCAAACATTCAATATGGACGCTCAAAAGCCAGGTGTTCGGGTGACGGCCATTCTTGCCCGACCTCAAACAACCGCACTAATGCAAAATCAAGAGGCATACCCGAGCACAATGTTGTCACCTTGAGCAAACACGTTGAGAAGACTATTTCTCCTTCCGGTGAAATTCAAACACACCACCATTTTGCCAGGCTTACAATCGATGACGGGGGTAAAGTGATCAAAATGGCTGTATCCAGGTAGGGTACCGGAATAATTCCATCAATATAAAACTAACTTTATTAATATAAATACCTGACGGGTGGAAATCGATCACCCGTCAGGAAATATTCACACTATTTCTTCTTAATCAGAATTCCAGATTAAATAATTATCCCCCACACAGCGTGGTTCACCATCAATACCAAACACACAAACCTTGTAAGCAATTAATGTCCCGTTAGGCGCATCTATTGGAGCCAACCCAATTGATGTGCGCCCGTTTTCATCACTGGGCTGAAAATATGCTTTGCGCTGGCTACCATCTGGCATCGTCACTAATAATAATGGTTCAAAATAAGTGAGTGGTTTGTGATCCTCATAAAGGGCGACATGAATCTCCTGAGAATCATTCGATGATACAAATGAGTCTCTTTCCCAAACTTTCGTTTCAAGTTTTTCCAAAGTTTGACTTGATTGGAAGTCAATTACGCGATCATATTGCTTATCCTTGTACTCAACTCCAAGCGGAACTGGGCGCAATCTCCCTTCTCCTTCAACATTGAGGTTGAACTCCAAGCACAGGTTTGTGAAACACTGCCAAAAAACTCCTGGCTCAGGGGAAAATATATGGCTGATAGGATCACCTGCAACCCGGGTACCCCCATTTGCATTCAAAAATTCAACAAAATACAGCGGTACATCAAAACCCATTCCTCCATCAATTTCGTAAAACACATTTAAAGGAGAGTTTTGAGATTCGGTGGGGGATTGAACATATTCACTAAATTGCTCTACAATTGGACGTATTCCGACATCTTCTGGAGAATCATCTTCTGCAACCAGAACGATGTTTTCAAAAATCACTTCCTGTCTCCCATCTGTTCCGTAATGTACACCTGTTAGTGGCTTGCCGACAAATGGGAGGCTAAGCTCAAGGGTCTTATTCAAAAATGAGTCTGGAAGTACAGACTGAAGGACAGGAATACCTGCGATTGGTTCTTGATTTCTACAATTGCGATCGCATGCATAAGCCCCATAGGGCATTAAACGAATCTGCGATTCTCCTTCAAGCTGATAAAAACCAAGATTTTCAAAATATTGCTCAATCCTCCCTTTATCAGGGTTGTAAAAGGCTTCGCTGATGGGTTTTCCGACAAATCTAGCCCCACCTAGACGCTCATATTCCTCCAGAAAATCCGCAATTACCAAATATCCAGCAATTATCCTGCCTGTCGAATACGCTTTGCCCAACAGTTCACCCTCGCTGGTACCTAATTCCAATCCTAAAGGAGCAAACGAAAAACGACTACTTTCAGGCTCACCCGGATCAAACATCATCATGCCGGCTTCTGTAAACTGCTTTGTAACACCGTCGGTTGTTGTCGCAATTGAAATAGCTGGTCCTAGTTTCGTTTCCCCTCCAAAAGCTTGGTAAAAATCAATAAAGATTAAATCTACTGGATAAGTGCCCGGTTCAAAATTCTCAGAATCGTGTTCCACTGGTTTGGGTTCCCATGACAATAGCCTGTTTGTCCAATCATTGCTCTTGCCATCGCCGTATTCTCCCCAGCCACAACTCCCCAAAAATAATGCCAGGAGAACGAGAAGGCATAGATTGCTTTTTCGCGATAAGACCTGCGGATCCATATGGTCACCTCGACCTGATATCGGGTTGGCTCCATACCCTGTTGATTCTTTCTCACTTACCATAACCAGAATAAGCCTGCCTCGAATTTATTCATCGAGTAGACTTTTCGGTATCCAGGCTATCTCTGCCATCAAGAATTGTTTCCTATTCCGGATTGGGTTTTCGCCTTATAATCTGTGGCGAAATTGCAGAGACCCTTGGTTTTGCGTCCCCGCCTCGCGACGGGTTTGCCTTTATCGAAGTCCTGAGATATATAATTGAAAAATGAGCGATTACCGAGCGATTCAATTTTTTGTTAATGGTTTTGGCAAACCGCTTTTGGTTCCCACCCAACACCTTCTGCACGCATAATGCTACCATAGGTGATAAGTGAAATTGCTTACAATCGTGAAAGGGAAATGATCTTCTTAGTCCGGCTGGTTCAATCCTTGCACCTTCTCCCACTTTGTTCTAGGAATTCCAATGTCAGTTCAAGATTGTCTGTCATACTCTTCATTGGTACCGCACTTCTAGTGGTTTCATGCTCACCATTGGATGAAGCACATCCTGGTTCGCAGTGGAATTCTGCTGATCTCCAGATAATATCACCCTACAATGAGAGCATCTCTGCAGGAGATTTCATTGCTGGTTACGTACGAAACGCCAGAAGCGATATTCAAATTCGATTTGACCTACTCGATGTCGGCACTTACCCAAGTTCAGATTTTCTCATCGCATTGGACACTGAACCGGGGGGCACAACCCAGCTTCCGGTCGAAGGCGTAGCAGATATCGAATGGGATACCTTGCTGGTCTTACCTGCAATTGGCAGCCCGAAATCTTATTCCTCATCCAGCTTTACTGATCTCACAACCCAAGGGTATTTCACGGAGGGAATTCAGTTCCGAAGTGACCTTATCCCTCGCTTTACCAGAATCCCCTGGCAGGATTACATCCTGGTATCCATCAATCGGAATGCCATTCAG
This sequence comes from uncultured Anaerolineales bacterium, assembly GCA_937968125.1. Taxonomy (GTDB): domain Bacteria; phylum Chloroflexota; class Anaerolineae; order Anaerolineales; family UBA4823; genus PFL25. Next base: position 19,662 of record CALBUI010000141.1, read on the forward strand.
CAAAATCCAGCTGGTTTTAAAATTCAAGCTTTCAGCACAGATCCAGAATCCCCAGTAATCAAAGATTCTCTTGGCCCATTCAGAACCAAAAGTCTCTCACTTGAACCAGCCCCGGTCTTACTCGCATTTTGGAATTCCTTTCCTGCTTACTCACCCGCTCAATCGTTGAGACGTTGGGATGGTGCTCATACTGGACCATTCGGTGAGCGGCATGGGCTTTCTATCCTGCTCAATAACGTTAAACGATTTAACGTTCCCGTTGCCCTTCTTGATTTACGAAATCCATTTACATTTTCCGCATTGGATTATTTAAACCATATGACAATCATCAATGAGCTGATCTCTCAGAAATTGCTAATCCTTCCTGATGCAGTTCTCGGATCTCCTTCCTACCCTGTATTTCCCTCTGGCCTCCCCGATTGGGCAATTGGACAGTATCTGCAAGATTTACGAGTAATTTCTAAGGAGTTCAATATTCCTTCCAGCAGGATATTGTTTTCACCGGTTCAATTGGTAGATGTCACTGGGAATTATTCCTTGATTATTGGACCAGACTCTCAAAGGAGTTCCTCCTCAACGGAATTACATATTCCATACCCCGATCAAATCCCTGACGAAGCTCAAGCGACTCCGGATGGTTTGCCATTGTCTATCCGCAAAATATTGATTGACCACGCTTTACAAATCAACGAGAGTAGTGACAGTTATCCCCTACTAGTCTTGGGCGGGAGTCTTCCTGATAGTACCTTTGCCGATCCTACTTCTGCCGCCGCCACGATGAGCTATATAGCCAATCACCCCTGGATCAAGTCGCTCTCTGAGACGGAACTTCGATCATTACCAGACAATATACAACCTATAATTCTTTCCGGAAAGACATTTGCTAGTCCAGCAGAAGAATTCTCACCCTCAGCGGCACTCTCAAATATCCCCAATCCAAAAGAAAATTCTTCAAATCCCCTGATCAGTTCTATTTGGGCAACAGCTTTATCTCTTTATGCTCCTCTACCCCCTGAATCTGAAACACTGCCCTCTCTGCGATCCAACTACAGTGGTAAACCAGGGATAGATCAAGCTGCTGCCAGCTGGTCAGAAAATCCTCAACCACGTTTAGACTGCCAAACCGATCCCGACCAGGATGGAACTCCTGAATGCATTCTAGCCTCTAAAAATCAGTTTGCCATTTTCGAACTCGATGGTGGTCGCCTGGTCGCATATTACACGATTATTGAATCAGTAATTCACCAAATAATTGCCCCTTCTTCACAATTTATTGTTGGCTTTGGTGATCCATCTACATGGAACCTGGATGCCGGTGAGGGATCCGAGACATTCGGAATACATGGCGCCTTTGTTGATTCATCCCCACCATGGGATTTTTACAATGTTTCTATCACGGATGAGCAACTAACGTTTTCAACACCCAATCAAAACATCATAAAAACGTTCTCTCTCTTGGAGGATGGAATTCAAGTGAATTTTTCATCCTCGGAACCAATTTCCATTCAAATACCAATTGCCATCGATCCTTGGAGGAGATTCTCACCTGATTGGCGAGAATACATTGCTTGCCAATTAGAACAAACCGGATTCTCCTGTAGGCTCCCAGACGATTCCACGGTGGAAATCCGGTCTGATTCCAAAATTTCCGCCCATTCATTTACGGATTCATATTCCAATTTAAATGTACCTGAAGATCCCAATTTCAATTATCTTCCAGGTCATTATCTCCCCTTTCCAATAGTACTTCTCGAAATGAGTGAAGCAAACACATTCTCAGTCCTGATAACCTCACATCCATAAAACATTAATATTAGCCTTCCGGGGTTTATTTTAATGACTTGACAAGAGGAAGATTATCAGTAAAGTTATCCTTACCTGTTGCGGGTGAGACCTTTTGAGGTTTTTGGAGAATTTCATAACTGTCAAATTAAACATATCAACTCTCAAGGATTCATATGCCATCTGTAAACTTGATCCAAACAGTGACGTTCCTGGTTGGGCACAGGAAGGTGATTTCTACTCGATATCTAGAACCACCAACGAGCTTTCCATTATTTGTGATCGTAGAAATATCCCTGAGAATGTAAATTGCGAGCATAATTGGCGAGTGTTAATGATTGAAGGACCATTTGAATTTGGAGAGATAGGAATACTAAATTCAATCACAAAACCACTTGCAGAAGCCAAAATCAGCTTGCTTACCATATCCACATTTGACACCGATTACATTCTCATCAAGGAAATTTATTTCGCAGAGGCGATAAAATCACTTGAAAACGCGGGTCACATAATAAGCGATTAACGAATATTTCGTTATTATGAATCCAAGGATTTGACCTGGATTTAGTGACAAGATTAACCGTCATTTCATAAGGTAAAAAAGTAATTACACATGTGCCGTTCAATAAAACAATTACGGAAACCAGATTATTTTCCTGACGATGATGAAATCCACGCGGCAGCGTTACAATATATTCGAAAAGTGAGTGGTTACCGGAAGCCTTCTCGGAAGAATAAGGATGTCTTCGATCGAGCAGTCTCAGAAGTGGCAATCTCTACTCGAAGATTATTGGACAACATTCAACAAGCCCCTCTCAGAAATTAATCATTTCTGGATGACTCCTCAAATCTGAAATGGATTGATATGCTATGAACTCACTTTCATTGGATCATGTCATACTGGTCGTCAGCGATCTTCAAATCGCGACTAGCCAATTTACTCAACTTGGCTTTTCTGTCATAGCTGGTGGAGTTCATAGCGGGGGATTAACCCACAACGCATTAATCCCATTCCCTGATGGCACCTACCTGGAGCTCCTGGCAACAAGGCGGGGCTCGATGTTCAAAACATTGCAGCTGTTAAGGAAATTACGCTTGTTGGGGATCTACACCGCCAACGAAACGGCGATCAACCAGCGATTAATTGGTGATTTAGCCAGCGGTGTTGGTATAAATGATTATTCTCTGCTATCAATGGATTTGGTCCATGATCTATCCCTGATGCAGGATCGAGGAGCAACATTCACCAATCCAATCCCGGGAGGAAGAATTCGCCCGGATGGCAATGAGATCAATTGGAGAACTGCCGTGCCTGACACGGTCGATCTCCCCTTTCTAATCGACGATCTCACGCCTCGTGAAATCCGTGTGCCAAATGTGGAAAATGATCACCACGCGAATGGAATATTGGGCATAAAAGGGATTATCGTATTGGTTACCAATCTGGTAGAAAGTATGGCTCATTATCGCGCCATGCTCGCACTGGAACCAGTTACCCAGCCCCAATTTCCCCAACCGGGTACCCAGTCAAGTGAGTTTAATCTGGATAATCGCTTCCTCACAATTATCGGCGCCCTTCCCGGAAATTCAGCACTACGCAGCTTGCTAAAACCTCGCAAAGCAAGACCTATTGGAATTTTCTTCCAATCGTCTACCGATGATCATGAAGACTTGCTGTCACTCACTTATTTGCCCGAAAGAGGCGCCACATTATCGCGTTCTCAAATCTTATTCTCCTAATAGTTGCTCGAACTGCCACAAGAATTTCCGGTGATACAATCTAGGGATCAGCTAATTTTTTTTAAATGCTTATTGGTAGTAGTATCGTCTATCTCGAGGTAAATCATGTCCCCCACAAATGAGATTGCCCAAATTAAAGAAGCTTCCAAAGATAATTTGCTGGCGATGAATAATGTCGTTGGTGTCGGTGTTGGATACAAGGTCCAAGGTGGCAGCCAGTCAGACGATGTCGCCATCGTCGTTATGGTCAGTCGTAAACTCCCTCTACCTGCTCTTGCTCCTGAATCAGTACTGCCGAAAAATATAGAGGGTGTGAATATTGATGTTATCGAAGTTGGTCAGATAAGGGCATTGCAAGCCAGGACTGACCGCTGGCGTCCGGCGCCAGGTGGTGTAAGTATCGGTCATTACAAGATAACTGCTGGAACATTTGGATCTATCGTTCAGGATCGAGCGACTGGTGAACGTCTAATCCTCTCTAACAACCATGTTATCGCGAACAGCAATGATGCAGATACTGGTGATGAGATTCTCCAACCTGGACCCATTGACGGGGGTTCAATTCAAACCGATATTATTGCCCACCTGGAACGATTTTGCCCGATTGAATTTACTTCTGAACCTGGGGGTTGTGATATTGCCGCAACCTATGCAAGTTTGGGGAATACAATTGCCAGTTTACTTGGATCGAGTCATCGTGTAAACACACAAAAAACGAATCCTCAGGCAGTTAACCTAGTTGATGCTGCAGTTGCAAAGCCAGTTAATGATAATAATGTTTTGGATGAAATCATTGAAATTGGAACCGCTCAAGGTACAGAAAATGGATTCCTGGGCATGTCAATTCGAAAATCCGGTCGCACAACTAGCTTTACGACGGGTCAGATCACATTAATAAATGCAACAGTTGACGTAAATTATGGCGGCGATCGAACTGCCCGATTTGAAAACCAATTCGTCAGCGGACCGATGTCACAAGGCGGAGATTCGGGTTCCTTGATTGTTGCTGGGGACTCCCAGCAGGCAGTAGGATTACTGTTCGCTGGATCGAACCAATCAACCATATTCAATCCTATTCAGGATGTGCTTGATTGCATGGATGTAGAAATATGACCCAAAATGAATCCGGACAGGATCTTCGAGCTGCTACAAACCGGATAATGGCAATTATGCAATCTCATAAAGGAGAATTGCTTGCAAAACCTAATGTTGTTGGTGTTGCAGTCGGGTTTCGCCAGGTAAAAGGACGATCAACAGATACTTTAGCCCTGGTCGTCATGGTGGATCACAAGATCCCTCAAAACCTCCTGACCCCTGAACAGCAGATTCCAGTGACTATTGAAGGTATTCCCATCGATGTGCAGGAAATAGGAGAGATTTCAGCTCAGTAGAAAGATTATTTGCTTTTCAATAAAATACATCTCAAGTTATTTACTCCCTGCGTATTAATTCTCTTGAATTTCTTCCAGCTTTGAATTATGCTTAAGTTGCTGGTTGTACTTGCCATAGGTGGAAAAATGAGGCTGAAAAATTAATACTACTCGAATTCGTTTCGGAATTATCATTCTATTATCCTTGGGGATTTCTTCCTGCATTGGTGCTGAGCAAAAATTTTCCACGGATACTCCCACCCCAAATTTAACTATTGAACCTTCTGCGACACCTTTTCCCACGCCGACTGAAAAACCAACCAGTACACCAACACCAGAAATTACAGTGGAACCGACAATCGAACCGACTCAACCCGAAGGACCTTTAGCAACCGCCAGGCAACCCCTCCGTTTGGGTAGAATTGAAATAATTGAGGAAGGAGGATTTTCCTTTCGAGGATTAGTCGGTTATGACGCTTCTTACCAGCGCACTCAAGTAACTCTCACCAGCGATGACGGGGACACTGTGGTCTCATTAATAGGGGGGCGTTCAGATCGATTAGAAGATCTAGAAGCAGATCTCAACCACTTTATTGAGATAATTTCCTTGAATGTTGTCGAGTTTAATACCGGACAATCCTACCAATACCTGATAGATGGAATACCTGGTTTGGCAGCAGAAGTAACAGGTGTTTGGGGAGAAACGCATGTCACCGGGAGAATACTCATTGTTGCACCAAGTGGAGACCAACTCTTTTATGCATTGGCAATTTCTCCCGACACGACAACTGGAGAAGGGTGGGAACCACAAGGCAGACAGGCATTTGATGCAATAATCAATTCGATCTCCTTCCACGAACCATTCTCATCTGAAGAATAATCCTCAGAATTTCACATAAATCAGGAACCAAATTTTTAATAATCCTCAGTTGATGTTTCATCCCAATTGATCAATATAGAATTTGTATTATTCCCCATATCAGTTCCCCGAGGGTTATAATGTGGCGGGTTTCACAAAAAATTGACTGGTCTATCCATTGAAAACACCACAAATCACTCAACCAAGCCTGACAGAAACAATTAAACCTTCCAGGGACCCAACATTAGTTCATAAAACCTTTTCCGCCTTAAAGTACTATAACTACCGGCTTTGGTTTGGGGGTCAAACTGTTTCCTTGTTCGGCACATGGATGCAAAGGACTGCTCAAGCATACTTAATATTTGATTTGACAAAATCTCCTCTTTATCTAGGCTATGTGGGATTTGCTTATGGAATACCTTCCTGGTTGTTTATGCTTTATGGAGGGGCAATTGCAGACCGATTTCCTCGTAGAAAAATCCTCTTAATTGCTCAAGTTGCAATGATGCTCCTTGCATTCATACTTGCAGCACTAACATTTTCCCGAATGGTACAACCCTGGCAGATTATTATTCTGGCATTTCTCCTCGGATGTGCAAACGCTTTTGACGCACCTGCCCGTCAAGCATTCGTAACCGAGCTGGTTGACCGCAAGGATCTGACCAATGCAATCGCTTTGAATTCTTCAATGATTACTGCTGCCACTGTTATCGGCCCAGCAGTGGCAGGTTTAACTTACGCTGCTTTTGGTCCTGCTTGGTGCTTCACGATCAATGGATTAACTTTCATTGCTGTGATAGTAGCCCTATTATTGATGAAGTTAGCTCCATTTCAGCCAGTTGAAAGGACGATATCAATATTTAAAGAGATCAAAACTGGCGTAAAGTACGCAGCCAGTACACCCATAATTCGAACCTTAATCATTAACTTGGGAATTATTAGTCTGGCAGGACTCGGATTTGTAACCTTGCTGCCAGTTTGGGCAGTCGATGTATTAGGTGGCGACGCGACTACAAATGGATTTGTCCATACTGCTCGAGGCTTCGGAGCGCTCTCAGGAGCGTTGTTAATCGCTGCTGTGGGTCAAACTTACTCCAAAGGAAAATTATTTACTATCGCCACATTTGTAATGCCATTTTTCTTGTTCATGCTTTCCCTGACCAGGGTCCTACCAAGCTCATTCATTGCACTGATCGGAACTGGATGGGGATTCATGGTGATCGTCAACCTAAGCAATACCATGGTCCAGACAAACGTGACCGACGATTTGCGTGGACGGGTGATGGGAATTTTCACATTTACCTTTTTTGGTCTGATGCCAATTGGCTCACTTGTGAATGGATATATTGCAAGTCAATTTGGAGCACCATTAACTATCCAGATAAATGCTTTTATCCTAATTTTCGCAGCAGTTGTATTATTTATCCGGTTCCCATTTGTTAAAGCTCAATCATAACCTTCTATTATTTTACTAGAATTAACGTCGTGCAT
>CALBUI010000142.1 GCA_937968125.1 uncultured Anaerolineales bacterium
CATATTTTTAAAATCGATTTACTTGCTGATTCCATTCCTAAATTGAACTATGCGCACCAGCATCAATTGTCCCTTAATCCACCCTTTTGAATACGTTCGTTATGAAACAGCTCCACTCCTTGTCGGGTCCGGCGAGATCAAAGGTCTCCTTGAACTCATCTTCTCCCAGGATCTCGTACGTTGTGCGGGCCTGCCAGCCAGTTGGGATGTTTTCAATCGCCTCTGTTCTGAAAACGAGCACCTTCCCATCCGGTCCCCTATCTTCCAGTACGTACTGGTTCACATATCCTTCGACATGGAATTCGCGCAAAACGAATTTACCCCGGTCTCGATCATAACTGATATAGCCAATTTCTTCGTGTACTTCACCTTCCGGATTTCGCTCTTGCGGTGGGTATACTGCCCGATCTGTAATCTGGATGAATTGCTCATTGAGCACAGGCCTGTATTCCCGTTCAACCTGGCTTTCTCCAGGATTCCTCGAGCCGGTTCCACCCCATCGTCCGAGGAAAAAGCGGAAAATCTCCCAAGGAATCGTCGCATTATCACTGGATTCATCACTCATATCATCACCTCAAATCTATCGGGGCATTTGTAAAGCGTCGATTGGATATAAACATAACAGGTAGTTGAAAAAGTAATTCTGGTTTATTGATATACTCCATTATCGTGAAGGATCAAAGGATAAGCTCCGGTACAAAAATTTGTGTTGATAACAATCTTCTGAGAGATAATACCCGATTCTGATTCATACAAAATGTATTATATTGTTTTCGCGCAATAAATTGGTAGCTAATCAAGCCGTTGGGCGGTCAACTAGTAACCTGACAAATGGAGGCAGACAATTTTATGGAAGAAATAATACTTCTTGGGCGCGATCGAGAGATACTCGAATTTCCACAGGCAACATGGAAACAAGATCTGGCGAAAATTCCGCAACACAGCCAAGCCAGATTGAATTTCATGACAGATACCCACCACCAAATTCGCTATTTTGTTGTGAAAGAGATGGCCATCAGGCAAAAACCGATTGAACCAGAGTTGATTTCCGATAAATTGCGTATCCCACTTAAACGGGTGAATTTCATCCTAGAAGAATTAGAGAGAAAACTGTTCTTCCTGGTACGAAATGAACAAGGTGCGATTGCCTGGGCTTATCCAATAACCGTAGAGACCACGCCGCACAAATTAAGTTTCGCCAGTGGAGAACGCCTTTATGGTGCCTGAGCAGAAGATGTAATCGCAACGCCCTTCGTGCAAGGGTATTTACGCAAGGAATATATTTCAATCGAAGTGAAGACCAAGTGTAAACATTGCGACCAAGTATTGCACTTGACAATTGATAGCAACATGCGAGTTTCCGTTGGCGAAATGGATTCGCATCCCTTTGTGTTTACGCCAAATATTGATTGGAAAAATTTCACAGAGCAAAACATCATTGATTCTTATTGAAGAAACTCAAATTTCTTCTGGTCAGAAGAACACGCAAGGGAATATAGAACAAGCACAAAGCAAGTGAATGGAGAGTACTTAACTCTAGAACAATGTGCTTATATGACTCCCATTACACAAGGTTCTTTGTTCGCATTTTAGTAGATTCTCGATGAGCGAACGCCCAACCCAATTTACGACGGGAGCTCAATCTCCACTGTCGTCCCCTTTCCAGGCCCATCGCTGGTGATGGAAATCGTTCCGCTGTGGGCTTCGATGATGGGATTAGGAGGAGGATTAAGAGACAACCGCGTTCTCAACACACTACAGCATAGGGGCGAGACCAGTCATCCAAACAAGACCCGATCACCTGCTGATTTTATAAAGTCAGGTCCGCCTGAGAACCATCGCCACAGCCAATACTTCTCGATTAATTCCTTGATCCAGTGCCAGCGTCGAGCTGGAGGACGCAGCGTCACAGCCGGGGCTTGGGGATCATAGAAATTACCCTCGCCGTACCCTGCACGGCCATCGCCTAATTCGATAAAACAGCCACCAAATCCATCGAATGACTGGGGGATACCCTTCCCTTTGATCTCGACTGCCAGATTGTGCGCAATTACCTCTGCCTGTTTGTGGGCAAAAACCCCTGCTTTTGGGAGAACGAGCGGCATATCTGGATCAAATCGTCCCGGCAGTGGAATCGTGGTTACATCGCCCAGCGCATACACACCCTCAAACCGCGTGGCAAGGGTATTCACATCTACAGTGATCCAACCGGCGTCGTTTGCCAGCCCAGATTCACGCACTACCCTCGGGCAGCGGTGAGGGGGAACACCGGCGAGCAGATCAAAGGGAACCCTTTCTCCATTTTCCAATACTAATTCGCTTGAATCGGGGTCGACCTTCAGCGTATTTGTCAATGGACGGTAAGGGATTCCGCTCTCAGCCAGCAGCGATTTTACCGCACCCGCCATCTCCGGACCAGCAGTGCCCATCGGCATCCCTTCAGGTGAGATCATTTGCAGGTCAGTCTTCTCTCGTAAGCCACGTTTCTTTAAATAAGCATGGATCATGATTGCCGTCTCGTAGGGCGCGGCCGGGCATCGGTAAGGCAGGCCGGTGACTGCAACAACGATATTGCCGCCCTTGAATTCACGCAGTGCGTCACGCAAGCGGGAGGCCCCATCCAACGTATAGGGCGTTTGAGCTGCCTCAACAAAACCAGGAGTTAATTCTGGAGCTGGCATCGCTCCCAGGGCGACAACCAGGTAATCAGTACCGAATTCAGTATCGCCAGTTACTTTTACTTTGCGTGATTCTGGGTTAATAGCAAGTATTTCCATCTGGCGGTAATCAATTCCCTGGTCCAACAACTTGCTGAGATCCGCTTGAATTTGCCGCGGGTCACGCCAACCGAGCATCAACCATAAGAGCGACGGATTATGCAGATGTTTTGCTTCCCGGTCAATTAAAATGATCTCGTGTTCATCAGGTAATTGCCGTCGTAGTTCATTGGCAGTAACCAAGCCCCCAACTCCGCCGCCCAAGATCAGAATTGTTTTTCCACTCATTGTTTTCCTCCTTAGATCATTCATAAGCATGAAATCAGCCTATCTTTTACCAAGACTGGGACTGATTCAATTGCTCAACTCATACCCGGAGATATGCGTCTTCAAACAGCATCTTCTCCAAACACTCATGGTAAAGCAACACCAAGTTGGCGGGTAACCTCCACGACTCATCCGCGGAAAAACACCAATCCGCCGGCGTGAAGATTCCCTGCTTTCCATTAAAATCAGACTGTGCTTCTTCGGTTTAGTGTAGGGACAACTACATCATACCAGCTACGAAACGTGTCTTTCCGGAAAAATCCCTAAGTTATTGATAACCCCCAATATTGACTGGTAGGTCAAATGGATTACTGCAGCTGGATGCTACTTTCTGCCTGGGAGGGGTTCGCCAGACCGGGATCCATGTCCAAGTTGGTAGGCAGCATTGAACCATCTACCACATACACCCTGGGTTATCCAAACCTTGCTAATAGGTCTCGATTCCCAGATTGTGGAGATAAGTTTCGTCTCCCAGCCACGCAGTTTATGGATGCAAATTATATTTAATTTGTGATGCTTGCTTTACCCGCTGGAGGTCTGCAGCGCGGGCTGCTTTTCACCCTCACCAGATACCTCGTCAATCACCTCCGGCTCACCCGGGATCTCATCCGGGATCTCCTCTTCCAGGTTGCGGATGCGCGGATTAGCGAAGGCGTACCCGCTGGACAGCCACAGCGAAAATGCAGAGACGATGAAGAAGATCAGCGCGATGCCGCGCCCCGTACCCACACCAACCAGATTCCCCACGAAGATTGTACTCAGCGCTCCACCCTCCTGCAGCAGCGGCTCAAAGATATTATCAGCCAATGGACCCACGACCAGGTTGGCCAGTGGGATGATCATGTAGGCGATCATGCCGCGAATAGCAAACACGCGCGCCTGGATATCCGGTGCGACCTTCTTCTGCCACACCGCCTGGCTCAAGGCAGCCGAAACCGGGATGAAGAACAGGATCACAAACTGGGCCGACCCCGGAACGTCGGGACGGGGCCGAGGGACTTCAGTCACTTTCATAAACGATTAAAATCATTACTACTATCCTGGAGGTGATATAAATCGCTCCATGCTTTATCCTTCTGCCATCTCTTGAAGGTCATCCATTTTCCTGGGACTCGTCCCCTTCTTGGGATTCATCCCCTTCTTGGGACTCATAATAGAAGCAGGGATAGAAGGCTACGGTCAACGCCCGACTGTGAGTCTCCTCATCCACTTCATCTGCCTCATAATTCTCAAAATCCTCCAGTACAGCTTTTAACCGCTCTGAGAACTCGTCCGCCACCTGGTCGGTCATATTGCGCACCTCCCGGAAAATGACCACCTGGCGGGGTGCTCTTCGGCGCCCAGTTCCAGGGCGGAGGCTCTCGCTTCCAGGCTGCGCTGGATATCCTCCCGGGTGGCATCGATCGGGGTCAGCATCGTGGTGATGATAGATTCCTGTCCTTCGGGTGTAGAAAAATTGAAAAGGTCATGGTCCATCTGCCAATCATAGGCGGTGATCCAGTAAACCTTCTCGATGATGTTGCCCTTCACGATCGAATCGACTTCCTTGATCAAACTATACTTTTCCAAGAGGTTGATGTGGTAGTAGAGTTTGCTGGGGGCCAGGCCTAATTTCTCTGCAATCTGGTTGACAGTTTACTTCTCGGGCGCCAGGATCTCCATGATCTGGTTGCGCAGCGGGTCAGCCAGAATCTTCAGTGTCTCCAGGTCTGGAACCATGAGCACCGGAGCAGGTTTAAATTCTTCCATCGATTAAATTACTCCCATCGCTAAAATTATCTTTTGTCAAGCTTGCTTCTTCGAAATTGCTTTCATTATCAAACTTCACCCTTCCGTTCGAAGGGTTTACTCTTTGACTTTGGGTCGAAGGGGAGTTGTAATCCCCGTAATACAGTCAACGCCGGATCCCCAATAAAAAAATCCCTCCCCCGAAAATTCGGGGGAGGGCCGGCCCTACCTCCTGCGAAGGGGCGCGTCCCCCAGAAGGTACATCCCATACCTTCGTGCGGGACAGGGCGAGTGGGGCAAATTAGGGAAGATTTAATACTTCACCAGATCGTTTCCGGATAAAAACCAGCTATTACCGGATCAGAAGTGACCAATGGACAGTCAAATCGAGTTGCTAAGGCCACGATCGTCCGATCGGCTGGATCGTTTTGCTCCCAGGGCAAGGCCAGGTTGTCAAGCCAGGTCTCTCCATCTACTGGCAGAATCTCGAGTTTTTCCAGGCGCTGCAGCCGGTTAGCGTAATCGCTGATTGGCAGCGGTAGTTCCAGCATTTCATTTTTTACTTTGAGAGCAATTTCCCAAATTGAGATCGAGCTGATCAAGATGCGATCGGCACCTTCGATTGCCTGCCGTGCGACTCTCGAAAGATTCTCGGGGTCCAGAGTCCAGAACAGCAGCGCGGATGTATCCAGGACGATCACTTATCATTCTTTCAGAGCAGCCTGGGTGGGTTGGTTGATGTCTTCTGCATAAGACACCTTTCCCTGCAGGCCGGAAAATAATTCTGCAACCGTGTTCTCTTGTTTAACCGGCATGATCTTCAGCACCGGTTTGCCATGATCGGTCACGATTAATTCATTGCCGCTGGCCTCCAAATCCCGGAAGATGGCCAGCATTTTCGCCTTGAGCCTGCTTTTCGAAATTGATCTAGGCATATTTCTCCATTTAAGTAATGACCATAGTCATGACTATAGTCATATTATATCCTCAATCAGATGGATCGTCAATAGAAATCCTTCTGAAGGTTTTGTTTTTAATCCTCCAGCGATGTCTAAGTCTGATGGAATATGTATTTCAGTTTGGAAAAAGGGTTGTTGCTAGCTCGTGGCTAGGCTGTGCAGCGCGCGCTGGATCGCCGATGTAGCTGTACAGCAGCCAGGCTAAAATCAAGCTGAGCAGGATGTTGAGGGAAGCTATCACATCTCCCGGTCCCATGTGAAGAGATTGTTGGAGAACAAGTGACGGAACTGAGAGCCGGATTACATGGAATACCACCACTGGTACAAAAACCGCTAAGGCCCGCCCCAGGCGGGTCTTGGCACGTAGAAGAGTAATCGGCACAATCACCAGAAACAAAATTGCTCCTGCAATGAGATACGCCGATAACCCCGGCCATTCGAGTAGACGAGAGCCAGACATGTAATCGCTGTCCAGGAGCATATAACTATAGCCGCCTATGACGACCAGCAGCGCCAGAACACCGTGCTGCCGTGCTGCCAACAAGCCTACTGCCACTAACATCAAACCTTCTACCGGTCCAATCCCAGACACAGTGAAATACTGGAACATGCCAGGAGACAGCTGAACAGCGCCATATTGAACAAGGCTGTAAAAAACCGCCAAAAGGACATTGCCAAAGATCATAATGCCAAGAATTAGCCACACAGAACCGGGTACACGTTGACCGCGTAATAAAACCACAAAAAATGCTACAGCCAGCACGAAATTTATGATCGTGATGCCTGTCCAATTCCCCATCCATTTCAGATCAAGAATACGGAGCGAATTCGCCAGTTCCGCCAATCCTGTTCCAGCCCTATAAGTCAAAAACCATACCAACGCGCCAGCAGGCAACAGCGCCCATACCGAGAACCGCCGTCTACGCCACCAGATGATCGGCAGTCCAATCACAAATAGGCCTAGATATAAGTATCCAAGAATTGGCAGCAGCGGGGACAGCAGCTCAAAATTTCTCCGGGAGAGCGCAATAAGCAGACCAGGCAAGGATGCCAGCAGTACACTCATCCATGGAGTCGGTTTTATCCCGTTATTGGCCACCATCATCCCCTCCCAATGCTCTCGGCAGGCATTCACGAATCCATCCAATACCAGACTACAACTCAGCTTGGCGACATCCAATCGACCACCCTGCTGTGCATCCTGATTCAAATCCCGTGCGTGCTGGAGCATCGCCTCTTTGAAAGCCCGACGGTGCTCCCCAGGGTAAAGCCGCAGGATCAACCGGTAGATACGTTCTGCCAGGCTCATGCCTCACCCCCCCAATCTGGCACCCTCTGCCCCCAACAGGTCTCTCCGGCGCGCGAATTCTACGAGATCGGCCAAGCGCTCCGATTCAGCAATCAGAACCCGCCGCCCGAGATCAGTGAGTCCATAATACCGTCGCCGGGCGTCATCAATCACTGGGTCAGGACGGTAGTCACTTTCAGTGATCAAACTATCCCGCAGCAATCGTTTAACCGCCCCATACAATGTACCTGGTCCCAAGACCATCCGGCCTTGGGTAGTTTCTTTCACGGTCCGCATGATAGCGTAACCGTGTTTTTCACCATCGCTCAATGCAAGCAGAATGTGAAACACTGCTGGGGTAAGCGGGAGGTATTTGTCCAGATCAGGCATCAGTTGTTCCCTCCCTCCTTCGGTATGAATATTTGATCATTACAATACTATATCGTTTACCGATAGAGTATATCAGGTAACGATATAGTAGCATATTTCGGATGTAGTGTCAAATTTTGGGCTGTCAAATCAACTGCTCTGTAGCGATCCCTTATTTCCCACCCAAAGTTTAACTCTCTCTTATATTGGACCGCTTTGCATCTTGATTATCTCGATCTTCACTCCGTCGCTTGGACATTTTCAACCTGATCCACCCTCCTTGACCCAGGAATTTCCATCACGACATCAGCACTAAAAGCTTCAGCCGGGGATAATACTCCAGTTAAGCTTTGGGCCAATACCTTCTCGACACTCAGCACCGCAGCTTCAGCTGTGAACAGGTAGGAATCGATCGTCTCCAGCCAGGCCTGGTACTGCGCTCCTTTTTCGTTACGGACAGAAACCCAAACCTGGGAGGGTTTCCTTTCTCGCAGGTGGGCTTCGGAAAGCTGGATATCATTTTTCACCCTATCACTGGCCATTCGCCGGAAGAATTCAAAACGAAATAACCTGCTTAAAATTGGCTGTGCCAGACCATAGAAATCAGCTATTTGATCATTGAATGCTGTGTAAGTGGTTATATTTGGAATCCGGGTTGATCTGTATGCAGTAACTAAATCTCCAATTGAAACTGGCAAGATTGGATGCACGCCATCCAGAAATCGCTGCTGCCGGCGCCCTTTACGGGCATTAATCCTGACCAGCTGGCCTGCGCGCCGGGCTAATGTACCCGACGGGAATCCCTCAATCATCGTCCTGGTCGTTCCAGGGCTCATTTCACCTGTAGCCCACAGGGTAGCAATTTCCAATTGCGTTGGATTCTCGATCTGCTCAGCTGCGTAAAGGGCTAGACAATCGGAGGCCAGGACATTAAATCCCACTCCGGGAATGATGGCGATCCCCGCCTCTTGGGCTTGCTGGTCCAAAGCAAAGATCTGTTCCATGACCATGACTTCACCAGAAACGTCAAGGTAGCTGGTCCCCGTTTCCAGGCAAGCCTGGATGATCGGCATCGCCGTGTGAACAAATGGTCCGGCTGCATTAAGTATTAGGTCAACAGCCTTCAGTGCATTGTGGAGTCGATCTCTATCTTCGAGTTCCAGGACCACCATTTCGAGATTGAGACGTTCTGCTATTGGCGCCAGCTTTTCCAAAGAACGACTGGCAAGAAGCGGAGTATGCCCCCGGCGAACTGCTGCTTCGGCAATCAGTTCACCGGTAAATCCATACGCGCCATAAAGCATAAAGCTAATGTTGCCCATTACCAATTTCCTATCCACCAATTATCTCCACAATCCCTCTTGCGCCATCGACCCGCACCCGATCTCCCGTCGTCAGGCGCATGGTGGCATCCCCACAGCCAACCACGGCTGGTATGCCCAACTCGCGGGCAACGATAGCAGCATGGGACAACGGCGCGCCGACATCGGTGATGACCGCCGCAGCACGGGGGAACAGCAGCGTCCAGGCAATGTCGGTCTGGGCGGTGACCAGGATTTCGCCTTCCCGAAGCTGGTCGCCCTCCTCGGGCGCGTCGATCCGGCGCACCAGCCCTTCCAAGCAACCAGCAGAACCTGGCGAACCGGTGATCGTTTTGCCACTACCTTTTTGTTCACCTTCAGTTTGAAACGCGCCAGGCGAGATGAAAATGTCGCTCCGCCGGTTAGGATCGGCTCCCCATTGGAAGGGATCAAAGCCGCCAAGGATGATCGCTGGATAAGGGGGCAAAGCACGGTACCGGTTATAAATCTCCATTCGTGCCGGAATATCCGCAGCAGCGGATTCGATTCCTGCCAACACCTCTTCCAGGGTCAAAAAGAAAATATCGGTACCCAACCCACTCAGCTCACCAGCCCGCTGGGCGAACAGGCGGATCAACCACCTATCACGCACATATTCCGAACGGGCCAGCTCACGCATGCGTGCCCGGCGGGCGGAATCGCCTATTTGGCGCTGCAGCTCACTTGCCTTACGGGGATATTTATCTCTTAACCGCTCCATCGCCGCCTCAAATCCATCCCGCTGCTCGGCTATCAAAGACTCGACCTCCACCGGAGATTTGTCAAAATGCGCCAGCTGCTCCTCGATCCATCCCGGATCTTCGGCTGGTCGGGGCACAGATAACTCGAACTCATCTGCACCGCGGTGCCCGTACTGTTCGAGATATGTAGCGCGGTTCATATCGCCGCTCGCAACCTGAGCGATCCCAACTACCGGTCCGAGACTGGCCAGTAAGCCTGATTCATCGCTCAGGTTCGATATGAGAATATTCGCATCTTCGGGTCCCACCAAGTCAGTCAACTCCTGGCGCAGTTTCATCGTGAAGGCCGT
>CALBUI010000143.1 GCA_937968125.1 uncultured Anaerolineales bacterium
ATCCCGAGATATCCGAGCAGCGATCGATGCCGCAGCCAGCCTGATCAGTGCTGCTGGCAATGGAGTCGTGTTGACCGGAGCTGGTATTTCAACACCATCTGGAATCCCCGATTTTCGGTCGCCGGGAAGTGGTCTTTGGTCCCGTTTTAACCCCATGGAAGTTGCCTCGCTGAGCGCATTTCGCTACCACCCGGAAAAATTCTTAGACTGGTTTCATCCCCTTGCTGAAAAAATCTTTCTCGCCCTCCCAAATCCTGCCCATCGAGCGCTATCCTTGCTGGAGAAAGCCGGATACCTGCATACAATTATTACCCAAAACATTGATGGTCTTCACCAGCGTGCCGGATCAGGGCAGGTTCTAGAAATCCACGGCACCTTAGAATCGTTGAGCTGCATTGGATGCTTCAAGAAGTTTGGATCTGAATTGTTTATCCCTAGCTACATTCACGACAACGAGCCACCTCGCTGTCCGGAATGCGGCAAGATTCTCAAACCGGATGTGATCTTGTTTGAGGAACAGCTCCCTAAACAAACCTGGCTTCAAGCAAAGCAAGCCTGCCAGGATTGCAATATCATCCTCGTGGTGGGATCCTCATTGGAGGTGACTCCGGTAGCAACCTTACCTCTCACAGCTCTCGAAAACGACGCCAAGCTGATCATCGTTAATGAAACTCCCACTTATCTTGATTCACGCGCAGAAGTATTACTCAATGGCGATGCGGCTGATATTCTGCCGTTGATCTCTAAAAGGATTGTCGCTGATGACTGATAAAGCCCAAGCCTCTTTGCTCGAACGCTATCGCCGGTTGGCAGAAATATCACGTAATTTAGCTTCGACTGTCGATTTAAATATCCTCCTTGACCGCATCACCGAAGCGGCAGCACATGTCAGTGGATCGGAAGCCGCGTCGATCTTGCTTTTCGATGAAAACCAGGGCCAGCTCTACTTTGAATCGGCCACAAATCTCGATGAACCACTCATGCGAGGACTGATCGTCCCAGTGGAAGACAGCATTGCAGGTTGGATCGTAACCAATGGGCAGCCAGTCATCATAGACGATACCCAAAATGATCCCCGCCATTTTTCCCAGGTGGGAAAAGCAACGAATGTGACTACCACCTCCCTGTTAGGCGTTCCCTTGATCGCCAAGGATAAAGTTATCGGAGCCTTGGAGGCGATCAATAAAATTGATGGTCATTTCACCCAGGATGACCAAGAAATTCTCATGGATTTGGGCGCTCAAGCAGCAGTCGCCATAGAGAATGCTCGCCTCTTCCAGCAGTCAGATTTGATCGCCGAAATGGTCCACGAGCTGCGCACTCCACTAGCCTCGCTAAGAACGGCTTCGCATCTCCTTATGCGCAAAGATGTCAGCCAGGAACAGCTGCACAAGGTGGTTGGTATTATCGATAACGAAACAACTCGTTTAATCGAAATGACCACTTCATTTCTGGATCTGGCGCGCCTTGAATCGGGGAGAATTCCCTTCAACTCCGAGCTGTTTGATCCGACAGGTTTGCTGCAGGAATGTGTCGGGCTTATGAAAGACAAAGCAACAGAAAAGAACCTGCGCTTGAACCTGTATATCCCAAATGAGCTCCCGCAGGTCAAGGGAGACAGGGATAAGATCAAACAAGTCGTGCTCAACTTGATCAGCAATGCGGTCAACTATAACAAACCATCCGGTACAATCACCGTCGCCGGGCATCGCCAGCAGAATGAGCTACTGATCTCGGTCAACGATACCGGACCCGGGATCAGGAAAGCGGATATGGTTCACCTCTTCGATAAATTCTACCGATCTCAGGCGACCGAGGCCTCCGTCCAGGGGACCGGTTTAGGCCTGGCAATCTGCAAAAAGATTGTAGAAGCACACAATGGACATATTGATGTGCAGAGTGAGATTGGAGTTGGTACGACCTTCTCAGTTCACTTGCCCCTAACAGGCAGCTAACGCGCCCCCCGTCTCCCAAATTGACGTTCCAGTAAATCCACCGAAAGATGGATCATCGTCGGTCTACCATGCGGACAGGTACGCGGCGACTGGCAAGCCTCAAGATCCTCTACTAAGACCCGTTGTTCTTCCACCGAAAGTGTTTGCCCACCTTTTACCGCCGCCCGTTTACAAACCCGGGCGATGATCTTCGCTTCAAATTCAGCCTGCAGTGGAGTCTCATCCTCCTCGAAATCCTCAACCAAAACTCTTAGCGCAGCACCAGGTTCAATTCCAGCTAAAATCTGGGGAATTCCCCGCACCAGAAATGTGTTCAAACCAAATTCTTCAACCTGAAATCCCAATGTCCCCAATACAGGCAGCTGGTCGTTGATTAAACTCGCCTCCGCAGCCGAGAATTCAACCACAGAGGGTTCCAATAATACTTGGGATGGGATTGACGTTTGTCGTTGTTGAAGAAATTGTTCAAACAGAATCCGCTCATGGGCTGCATGTTGATCGACCAGATAAAGACCATCTGGGCCCTCTGCCACGATGTAAGTCGCTGCGACCTGGCCGATGAGACGCAGCAGCGGAACTCGCGATTCATCCAGCTGCCTATCTCGAGGTTCCCAATGCAGCTGTCCTTGTTGGAAATCCTGGTCCGGGCTTGGCCAAGCCTGGTCCATCCGCTGAAAATCAACCGGATCACTCGCTGGTCCAAACGATTCACGGCTGATGTCAGGCACCGGTGTGTGGGCAAGTAAAGCCCGTCTGACAGCTCTTTGAACACCTCTGAAGACATGATCGCGATTTCGAAAACGGACCTCCGCTTTGGTTGGATGGACGTTAACATCCACCAATTCTGGAGGTAATTCCAAGAACAATGCCGATTGGGGATAACGGCCAACCATCAAGAATGTGTGGTAAGCCTGCACAACAGCCGTCACCAATGCGGTATCCTGGATCCAGCGTCCATTGATAAACAAGATGATTTCACGCCTGTTCGACCGGGTGAAAGTGATCGCGCTGGTAAACCCGGTTATCGTTAATTGCTCGTATTCAGCAATCACCTCCAGCATTTGTTGAGCGAGCTCCAGGCTGTAAAGTGAGGCTAGAACCTCCCTCCGATCTCCATTCCCGCTAGTTTGGATCGTGTGCCGATCTTCCTGGCGTAATTGGAAGCGAACACCAGGATAAGCCAAAGCATAGCGAGCAACAAATTCTTCAATGTGGCGACGTTCAGTGACATCCTTTTTCAGGAATTTCAGCCTCGCCGGTACGTTATAGAATAAATCGGCAACTTTAACCACAGTTCCTTCTGGAACGCCAACCGGTTCAACAGCAGAAATATGACCTCCATCGACCCGCAATTTGCCTCCCTGATCGGAATCCCGGGAGCGAGAGGTTAAGGTCAGGTGTGAGACGGAACCGATCGAGGCCAATGCTTCTCCTCGAAATCCCAATGTGGCAATTTGGAAAAGGTCGTCTGCGGTTGAGAGCTTGCTAGTTGCATGTCTGGAAACCGTCAACGGAAGATCGTCCAGGGAGATCCCCGATCCATTATCTGCGACCTCAATTAATCCCCTGCCGGCTTCTTTTACAGTAACAGAAATCTGAGTTGCACCTGCATCGAGCGAATTCTCCACCAGCTCTTTTACCACTGATGCAGGCCGTTCAACCACCTCACCTGCTGCAATCTGGGAAGCAACTTCCGGAGGCAATATGTGGATGGACATGCGGGAATTATATCAGGTTGAAAAAGCTGACTTTCCAGCTCGAATTGTTTTTTAACCCCCCTCATCACGTATAATATGCGCATGAAATGGCCAGTTTTGTTCTTCGATTTGGACGACACCCTTTATGCGAATTCGAATGGATTATGGAAAGCCATCCGTGTTCGTATGAACGAGTATCTTATCGACCCGCTTGGTTTCCCTCCGGATGAAACCAAAGACCTTGCCCTGCATTATTACCAGACTTATGGGACGACACTGCGAGGCTTGCAGATAAACCACAACGTGGATGCTGATGACTACTTGGCATATGTCCACGATCTCCCTTTAGAGGAGTATATCTCCCCCGATGTGGAACTGCAAAAGATGCTGAGCAGCTTACCGCAGATGAAGTGGATCCTTACTAATTCAGATGCTAACCACACAAATCGCGTCCTCAGGATTCTCGGATTGGAAGGATATTTTGCTGGCATTATCGATATCCGTGCATTAGATTTTTTATGCAAACCCGAAAGAGGATCTTACCAGCGTGCCTTGCATCTAGCGGGCATGACTGAACCTTCGAATTGTGTTCTGTTCGAAGATTCTTTGCGCAACCTGGTGCCGGCTCACGAAATTGGTTTCACAACCGTTTTAGTGGGCACTGACGAAAAGCACGCTGGGGTTGATTACTCGGTCAATAAAATATTGGATCTATCTGAGGTCTTCCCGCAACTTTGGGTGATGTAATATGACGAATAGCTCGAGAAAGCCCAATGGACTTAGATAGAGCGACACTGGTCATCTGTCTGACAGTTGCTGCGGTCATCGCTTTTAACGTGATGATTTACCTCTCGCTACGTCGCGGAAATGAGGTCACAACCGTTGACCTGATGAGAAAAGCCGCCCGGCGAGCGCGCAATCCCTGGAAGGATGAAGACGAGGCCCTTCAAGAACTTTCGGACCTGGTATCGGATCTAAAAACACCTACGCGGGAGCTACAAGAAAATCAAGAGCAGCAGGAAATTGAAAATTAATAACCCATCATGACCGATAAACGAGCAACTTTCGATGAAGTGGTCAATTTTATATCTACTGGCTGCACACTGGCTTTAGGCGGCATGACGAATTACCGGCGACCTGTGGCTTTTGTCAGGTCATTAATCCAACACAATCAAGAGACAGGGACCCCGGACGATTTAACCTTGATTTGTTTTACTGCTGGCCTGGAGAGTGATTGGCTGGTGGGTGCTGGCATGGTCAGCCGGGTGAGAACCTGCTACTTCGGGTTGGAAATCTTCGGCCTGGCACCCATGTTCACTCATTACGCAAACCGGGGCAAAATTGAGGTAGTTGAAGAAACTGAAGCCAGCCTTGCTCTCGGATTGAGGGCAACCTTGGCAGGCATCGGCTTCATGCCAGCCAGAGCCTGGATCGGGACTGACCTCCCCAAGCTGCGACCAGATGTCCACACAATTAAGGATCCCTACACGGATGAAACCCTGATGGCATTTCCAGCTATCTCTCCTGATGTTGCCGTGATTCATGTCATCAAAGCCGATTGGGAGGGAAATGCCATAATGGGAAAGAACAAAGGTGTCGATGAAGAACTGGCCGTGGCATCAAAAAAGGTGATCTTGACCGCTGAGGAGATTGTCCCAAAACTTGACCATGCCGACATAATCACCCAATTTATCGATGCAGTCATCCCCGCTCCACGAGGCGCCTTGCCGACATCCTGCCATCCTCTTTACCAGATTGATGGTGAAGCGATGCTGGATTACGTCGAGCAGGTTAGCGATCCAAATTCATTTGCTACCTATCTCCCCAACATAATAAATTTCTGATCTAGCTCTTGCCTTGATCTTATTTTGTTCTAATCATAGTATGGTAATCTAAACTGAACTTGTTTATTAGATTACAGGAGTATGTATGGGCAAAAAAATTCTGATTATTGGTTCAGCAGCTGTTCTCGTGCTGCTCTTAATAGTCGGTTCTTTCTCAATTGGCATGTTTGTGGGTGGCATTAACTCTGAAGGTGAGACACCTACGGATACAGCCGCTTCAGCAGCTTCCACAGCTTCAACTTTGCTTCAGGAGACAGTTGAAGATGTATTGGAAACTAAACCACCCCAAGCTTCAAGCACACCCGAAGATCTCGAGGAGCTATTTGATCCCTTCTGGCAGAGCTGGGATTTAGTGCATGAACTGTTTATCGACCAACCAGTCGACGAAGAGTTGATGATGCAGGGCGCCATCCGGGGAATGATGGAATCCCTCGGTGATCAGCACTCTTCGTATATGGATCCCGACCAGTACCGCCAGGCCAATATTCCTCTGGATGGTGGGTACGAGGGTATCGGCGCCTGGGTCGATGCAACTGGAGAATACCTAACCATAGTAAGCCCAATGCCAGATTCACCGGCAGAAAAAGCCGGTCTCTTGCCTGGTGATCAGATCATCGCGATTGACGGTGAAGACATGACCGGCATTGATGGCAGCCTGGTGATCCGTAAAGTTATGGGCCCCGCAGGGACTCCGGTCACTCTGACGATATTTAGAGAAGGCGAAGAAGAGCCTTTTGAAGTGAGTTTAGAACGCGCCCACATTGTGGTTCCATCCGTTCAATATGAGATGTTGGATGGTGATATCGCCTACATCAAGCTGTTTAGTTTCAGTGGACCGGCTACCGAAGAATTTAAGGCTGGTTTGGAAGAATTACTCGACCAGGATCCGGCAGGTATGATCCTCGATTTGCGCAATAATCCCGGGGGGGAACGAGATGCCGCAGTTGAAATCACCTCCCAATTTGTCGGTGATGGTGTGATCATGTACCAGGAATACCGGGATGGTCGCCGTGACACTTTCGATGCGGTAAAGGGAGGGTTGGCAACTGACATTCCTTTGGTTGTATTGGTCAACGAGGGATCGGCTTCGGGTTCCGAGATCGTCGCTGGAGCTATCCAGGATTATGAACGCGGCACTTTAGTTGGCATGACCACATTCGGAAAAGGCTCAGTTCAAAATTGGGTCCCCCTGGTCGATGAGCAGGGTCTGGTCAGGGTGACGATCGCCCGCTGGTTGACTCCCAACGAGAGAACTATCCATGAATTGGGTGTGCAACCCGATATTGAAATAGACCTCACTGAGGAAGACTTTTTAGCTGAAATTGATCCACAGCTCGATAAAGCAATAGAGATTCTAACGAGTCCCTAGCTAAGTAATAGGAGCATAAATGCTGTTTTTTGATGTGAATTATTGGGTGTATATGATCCCAGCTTTCTTGGTTATGCTGGCAGCCCAATATTATGTCAGTTCTTCTTATAAAAAATGGAGCCAGGTTCCCAACCGGAGCCGGATTACAGGCGCTGAAGCTGCGCAAAGACTAATTCGCAGTGGTGGCTTATACGATGTGCGGGTTGAAGGCGTTTCTGGAAAAATGTCAGATCACTACGATCCGCGCAAGAAAGTGCTGCGTTTATCTCAAGGTGTCTACCAGACCAGTTCTGTTGCCGCGGTTGCAATTGCAGCGCATGAACTGGGCCATGCCATGCAAGATCAGGAGGGATATCTCCCCTTACGCCTCCGCTCTGCGATGATTCCTGCCGTAAATATTGGATCAACTGTTGGCTGGTTATTCATTATTCTCGGCATATTCATGCAGTGGACCGGCTTGGCTTGGGTAGGGGTGATTATCTTTGCAGCTGGCGCCCTGTTTTCTCTGGCCACCTTGCCGGTAGAGTTGAATGCCTCTGCACGAGCGAAGAAGCTGTTGGTCCAATCTGGGATCATCGTTGGACAAGATGAGCAGCAAGGTGTCAATAGAGTATTAAATGCAGCTGCCTTGACTTACGTGGCTGCTTTGATCACATCAGTCATGCAGCTGCTCTACTTTACCAACCTTGTCGGGGGCATGGGAGGTCGCCGGCGATAGTTCCAGAAAATGCCCACGCGAAGGATTCTCTACATCCTGGTTATCGGGATCATTGCTGGCCTTTCCGCCCTCATCGGAACATTCGCTGGGGGTGTGTTTGTTATTTCATACCTGCAGTCGGTTGAACCAACTCCAACAGTAGTCATCCCACCGACTCCGTCCAGGCAGCTCAACCTCGATCTCCCCGCACCTACCCCAGAAATCACGATTATCGATGCCGTGGAGGAGGTCGGGCCAGCAGTTGTTACGGTGATCGGCGAGCTACGCGGCCGCCCGGTAAGCGGCAGTGGCGTCGTCATTTCCTCACAAGGGTACATTTTAACCAATAACCACGTGGTGGAAGGTACTTCTCACATAGTTGTTATTCGCGCCGATGGTTCCGAACTGCCAGCCGATATTGTCGGTACAGACATGTACGCTGATCTGGCAATTCTTCGATCTCAAGGTGAGTTTCCAACTATCGCCAGACTGGGGAATTCGGATAATCTCAAACCAGGAGAAACAGTGATCGCAATTGGCTCCCCTTTGGGAGATTTTCTCAACACTGTCACAGTGGGTGTGATCAGCGCCACTGGCCGGGTGATCGATACAGGCAATGGCTTTTTAATGGAAGACTTAATCCAAACTGATGCCGCGATCAACCAGGGGAACTCCGGGGGTCCGCTGGTTAATTTGGCTGGTGATGTGGTCGGTATCAACACCCTCGTCGTGCGTGGTTCCGGATTCAGCAACACAATTGCTGAGGGCTTGGGATTTGCGATTCCAATTAATACGGCAAAATTCGTTGCCGAGCAAATCATTGAGGATGGTTATTTCGCCCGTCCTCACATTGGTATCCGCTGGCAATCGATTTCCCCTCGGTTGGCAAGAGCTTACAACCTGCCGGTTCAATGGGGTACATATGTTTCGGATGTCTTTCCAGGCAGCCCAGCAGACAAAAGTGGACTTGATAAAGGTGATATCATCACCCACATCGATGATATTGCCCTCGATCAGAACCACACATATATAAACACCTTATTCGCTCACCAACCCGGCGAAGAGGTGACGATCACCTTAGTCCGTAGTGGAAAAGAATTATCTGTTAGCCTTGTTCTGGGAGAAAGTCGCTAAACCTGAAAAACTTCATGAGATCAACGAAATTAAAACCTTTATAGACCAATAAAGTTCATTCTGAAACCCGTTCAAATGAGAAATTCTGCAGGATGTAAATTGTGAAGTGCCGTACTAAAACGAGTTTGACCAAACAATCCGCATCGAGTATAATTTTCTTTCGTCTGCGTACGAACAGCCCCTCTTCCCGGATGTTTCAGAATAATTTCTTTAACCTCCAGCAAGGTGGGTTTCTAAACTAAAACAGGAAAGTGTGATGCCAAAACGAACATATCAACCAAAGATACGTCGCCGCGCTCGGGTGCATGGTTTTCGAGCCCGGATGTCGACTTCCGACGGTCGAAAAATAATAAAAAAGAGACGTCTTAAAGGACGCCATCGATTAGCAGTCAAGAAAAACAACCACGTCAAACGAACAAATTGGAACGGCTAAAAGGAGCACTTACCCGAAGGCATTCCGTTGAAGCGCAGGTTTCGCTTGACCAGTTCAACCGATTTCGAGCGGGTGCGGCGTTACGGAAAGTCTTACGCCCACCCGTTTATCGTGTTGATTGCCCTACCAAATGAGATGGACAATTCACGTTTCGCCATCGCAGCTGGGAGATCAATAGGGAAAGCCGTTCAACGCAACAAAGCGAAGCGCATTCTCCGGGAGGTCTTGCGCCCGCTAATACCCAACATTGCGGCTGGATGGGATGTCGTTTTCCTCGCTCGGAAATCCATCTCAAATGCAGGTTACTCACAAATTGAGGCTGCGCTTTCGTCCTTACTCTCCCAGGCAAACTTACTGGAAAAAACCCCATGACTAGTGAACTTCATTTCGATCACGACCATGATTACCCAAACGAACCCAGGTTGCGGGATCTGCCGATTAAATTGGTATATATTCCACGCTTGATTCTACTAGCGCTTATCCGCGCATACCAGAAAACTCTTTCGCGCGGATTACCTGGTAATTCATGTCGCTTTTACCCATCTTGTTCACATTACGGATACCAGGCAATATATAAGCATGGGGCGATAAAAGGCAGTTATCTGGCAGTTTATCGCATAATCCGCTGTAATCCATTCAATCCAGGGGGGAACGATCCAATCCCTTGATCCACAACAAAGAAATCGAGCAATATACAACTAAGAATGAGACACAAACATTTACTTTTTCTCCTTGTATTTTTTGCCATCGCGGTGACCCTCAGCGCGTGTGCAGGCGCAGCAACGACTGCCACCAGCTGGCCGGGTCTCACCGTAGATGACGAGTATGCTTACGTCGCCTATAACACCCAGGTCTACGCAGTTGATCTGGTGAATGGTACCGAAAGATGGCGCTATCCTGCAGAAGCAGACAACAACATCACCTTCTATGCTGATCCATCCCTAAGTGAGGATGGACAGCTGGTTGTGGGGAGTTACGATTACAACTTATACAGCCTTAATGCAGAATCCGGCACCCAAAATTGGGTTTTCCCAGAAGCTGAAAATCGTTATATTGCCAGCTCCTTGGTCGCAGCCGAGAACGTCTTTTCCCCAGCTGCAGATGAGAAACTTTACTCACTGGATTTGAACGGCCGGCTTCAATGGACTTTCTCCTCCGAAGGTGAAGCCTGGGCAAAACCAATCTCAGACGACAACTGTGATTGCCTTTACCTTCCGACTATGGATCATTCTGTTTATGCAGTTGATGCCCAAACCGGAACCCAAATTTGGCGATCGCCCAAGCTCGGCGGAGCAATTGTTGGTACACCAGCCTATGGGGAGGATAGCGCTCTTTATGTAGGAACTTTTGGTGGAAAACTATTCAAATTAAGCTCTAGAGATGGCTCAATCCTGGGGGAGTATTCTACAGCTGATGGGGGTTGGATTTGGTCCGGACCTACCATCTCTGATGGAGTACTGTATTTCGGTGATTTAAATGGCTATTTTTATGCGGTAGATGCGAATGATCTGAGTGAATTGTGGAAGTTATCACCTGAGCAATTAGACGGTGAGATTGTCGGCTCCCCATTAGTAATCGATGACAGCATTTACATCACCACTGAAGCCGGTATCCTTTTCAAATTGGATACCACTGGCAAAATCGTTTGGTCTCAAACAATCGGTGATGGAGCGAAGATTTACACCTCCCCCCGATCCGCTAACGATCTGATCCTTGTAGCCCCCATCCAGGTAGACGAGCTATTGGTAGCATATAATCAAGACGGTGTGAGACAATGGGCTTTCATACCTGCAGAATGATGCAAATTATTTAGAATCTTAACAGGTTAAGTAATATGGATATTTGGAGTACCTTAATTCTCGACCCAATGATAAATTCATTAATTTGGATTTATAGTGGTCTGGCGCAAAACTTCGGCCTGGCAATCATTGTATTTACCATTCTTGTCAGGCTGATCACTTACCCATTGACAGCTTCGCAGATCAAGAGCACCAAGGCTATGCAGGATATGCAGAAGTCTAAGAAGTGGCAGGATATGCAGAAGAAGCACAAAGGTGATCGCGAGAAGTTGGCCCAAGAGCAGATGAAACTCTATAAGGAGGAGGGTGTCAGTCCATTTGGTTCCTGTCTGCCGACATTGATTCAATTTCCAGTCATCATCGGCCTGTACCAGTCCATTATTCGTGCCTTGGCGGTAACCCCCATCCAGCTGCTTGGACTCACCCGTCATTTATATCCTTTTTATAACGCGGCAGCCCTGATTCCGCTGAATAATTATTTTCTGTGGTTGGACTTGAGTCTGCCCGAAAAGGATTACGGTATCACAGTTGCCGGCTTTACCCTGCCGATTTTGGCAGTTCTGGTCGTGGCTACCACATTTTTGCAATCCAGGTTGATGACACCTCCCACAGCAACTGGTGACCAGGGAGCGAACATGGGACGAATGATGAATCTTTACATGCCGCTCTTCATGGGATACCTGGCTTACAGCTTCCCCTCTGGTCTGGCTTTATATTTTGTCACCAGCAATGTTGTTGGTGTCCTCCAATATGGAATTATGGGCCGGCTAGACTGGCGCAACCTCATCCCGGCAAGATTTACCTCCGAGTCAAAAACTTCCTCCGGTTCAAAGACATCAAAATGAAAGACCGCTTATGAATGACAAACGTACGAATTTAGAGATAATTGCACCCTCTGTAGAAGAGGCTATTGAAAAAGGTCTGAACGATCTTGGAATGCCGCGCCAATCCGTCGATATTGAAATCCTCGACGAAGGTGGCAAAGGTCTCTTTGGCTTAGGCAATAGACAGGCGCGGGTTCGCCTGACGATCAAGTCCGAGACCGATGAACCAGGGGCAGAACCCAGTCCAACCAGCGCTGGCAATGGAGACACTTTCTTAACCGCCGAGCAGGCACTCGATGCAGAGGAAGAAGAGCTCGATGAAGAACCCCCATTTCTTGGAGACGATTATGTCCTCGACGTCGCTCGAGATGTTGTCAGTGAACTCCTCGAAAAAATGAAGGTGCGCGCAGACGTGACCGCCGAATATGTACCCACATCTGATACGCGCAGTCGCGTTCCGGTGCGGGTAAACATCAACGGAGATGACCTCAGCTATCTTATCGGTCGTCAGGCTGAAACTTTAAATGCCCTGCAGTACATTTCCAGCTTGATCATCAACAAAGAGATTGGCCGGTCCGTGCATTTAATTGTGGATGTGGAAGGTTATCGCCTCCGCCGAGAAAATCAATTGCGGCAGCTTGCCCGCCGAATGGCGGACCAGGCTGTGAGCACTGGCCGGCGCCAGGTGTTGGAACCCATGCCAGCGAACGAGCGCAGGATAGTCCACATCGAGCTGCGTGATAATCCTAGTGTTGAGACGGAAAGCATTGGAGAAGATCCCCGTCGTAAAGTTACTGTTATCCCCCAGTAGCTGCCGATCTTTTCATTTCTCAAGTATCCAAAACATGCGGACGATGTCCGCATGTTTTCGTTAATGATACTTCAGGTATAATTCAGGCATGTATCGACAGATGTCAATTGAGCCAATAGATTACTTAATGATCGGTCATATCACCCGAGATGAGACACCAGAGGGACCTCGCCTCGGGGGAACTTCAACATTCTCGAGCTTAATGGCCAAGGCCCTCGGACTGCGAGTTGGGCTGGTAACTTCCTGGGGGACAGACCTGCCTTTGGGCCCATTAAGTGAGATACCGATTATCAATTTACCTGCTGAGCACAGCACTACTTTCGAAAATATCACCACTCCAGAAGGACGAATCCAGACAATTTTCCACGTTGCCAACAGCATCGATCTAAATTTGATTCCGGAACAGTGGCTCAGCGCCTCAATCGTCCATTTAGGACCAGTTGCTCAGGAAGTAGAACCTGCAATGGTCCGTCATTTATCGAACTCGTTAATCGGGACCACACCTCAGGGTTGGCTGCGTACTTGGGATGATGATGGACAGGTTGTCCCGACTGAATGGCCGGAAGCATCCTTTGTGCTAAGTAATGTCGGCGCGACAGTCATCAGCAGTGAAGATTTGGGATTTGACGAGTCTAGAATTGAGGAAATGGCAATAGCCAGCCGGGTATTGGCAGTGACCGATTCATCCGACGGGGTACGATTATATTGGAACGGAGATGTCCGCCGATTTCGCCCCCCCACAGTAAACGAATTGGATACAACTGGAGCCGGAGATATTTTCGCCGCGGCTTTCTTTTACCGATTGTACACAACCCGCGATCCGTGGGAAGCCGCACGATTCGCGGTTCAATTGGCTGCGGTATCGGTCACTCGTGAGGGTTTAGATGGTATCCCCACTCAAGATGAAATACAAGAATGTATGACCGAGGTGTTATAACATGGGGCGCACCTACACCCTGGTCAACCAGAAAGGTGGAGTCGGCAAGACCACTACGGTAATTAATTTGGGGGCTTATCTGGCTTACTTCGGCCAGCGTGTGCTCCTGATTGATCTCGATCCGCAAGCCAACGCGACCTCCTGTCTGGGCGTTGAAAAACAAACTATTCGGGGTGGAACCTATGAAGCACTCATTGGAACTTCGCCAGCTGCCAACCACATTCTTCACAACCCGCGCTTAAAAATTTCGATCCTGCCCGCTTCTCCTGCGCTCGCCGGGGCCGAGGTCGAATTGGTAGGGGAAATAGCCCGAGAAAAGTTTCTCAATAATGCTCTTCAACCTTTGCGCGATCGATATGATTATATTTTGATCGATTGTCCACCTTCACTCGGTCTGCTCACCCTTAATGGGATTATCGCTGCACATCATGGTGTGATCATCCCTGTACAATGCGAGTATTTACCTCTAGAAGGACTCAGCCAGTTAAATCTGACCCTTGACCGGATCAGAAATGCTGTTTTCACCGATCTCGTCGTACGGGGAGTTCTCCTGACCATGTTCGATGGACGGACGAACCTTTCAAATGATGTGGTTGCCGAAGTACGCCGGCATTTTGGTGGTCTGGTGTTTGAATCCGTAATCCCCCGCACGGTCCGCCTGGCTGAAGCCCCCTCTTATGGACAACCAATTTCCGTCTATGCACCTAATTCTAACGGCGCTGAAGCTTACGCTTCACTTGCCCGTGAGGTACTCATTGGAGATGGTGTCCGGCTGCCATCCCTGGATATTGAAACCGAATAACTAGTTCTCTAAAGTGGTTAATATGACAAAAAGATCCGGTCTCGGAAAAGGATTAGATGCGCTTCTTCCAACAACTGAGACCAGCCTTCCTGAAAGTGGTATAAGGCAAGTCCCTACCTCTCAAATCAATCCTAACCCGAGACAGCCACGGTCGAAATTCGACCAGGAGGAGTTGAAAGAGCTGGCGGATTCCATTCGTGAGCATGGCGTTATCCAACCTCTCATCCTGACCGAAGGCGAGACAACAGAGCAATTCACTTTGATTGCCGGGGAAAGGCGCTTGCTGGCAGCTCAATTAATCAACCTGGAACGAGTGCCAGCCATCATCCGAGGGGCATCTGATCAAGAACTGGTTGAATTGGCACTGGTCGAAAATGTCCAGCGCGCTGATTTAGGTCCACTTGAGACCGCTGAAGCCTACCGCCAACTTAGTGAAGATTTCGATATGTCTCATGAAGTAATCGCAGCCCGGGTGGGAAAAAACCGGGTGACAATTACCAACACACTACGTCTGTTGAAACTACCAGATGACGTCAAGCAATTTCTTGCCTCCGGCGCAATAAGTGAAGGACACGCCCGCGCGCTTCTTGCCCTTCCATCCGCTGAAGCACAGAGTGCTGTACTCAAATCCATCCTCAAGTCCGACCTGAATGTCCGCCAGACCGAAGAACTGGTGCGCAAATTAAGTGGGGAGAAACCGCGCAAACTTGCTGTAAAACCCCCAGACCCAGAACTAAAAGCTATTGAAGAGCAGCTCAGACAACGTTTGGGCACCCGGGTCAACCTTCATCAGCAAAGTAAAGGGGGAAAATTAACCATCTATTATTATTCCACCGAGGAATTGGACTCAATCCTCGATCTGATCCTGAGCGAGTCTGACTAATCCTTCGGTAGAAGTGCTTTAATTTCCATCCAAACGACCCGTCCTGACGGGAATCTTATTAGATCAGAGGCATTTTGGCTATGCAAATTCTCTACAACGCACGCATCTATACGATGGATTCGCGCCACTCAACTGCTACAGCGCTGGTCATCGACAATGGATATATTCACGCCATCGGAGAACAGCAATCTATCCTCGCAGGATTTGGAGAAACATTCAAACGCACCGATTTGCAGGGGAGAACGGTGATCCCAGGGTTGACGGATGCACATATCCACTTGCAGCATTATGCGCTTAGTTTGCAAAAGGTGGACTGTGAGACCACAACCCGGGACCAATGTCTGCAAAATGTTGCTACAAGAGCCGTAACTTCTTCTCCCGAAGAATGGATCCTGGGTCATGGTTGGAATCAAAATGAGTGGCAAGCTGGTTTTGGGGATGCAGAGCTATTAGACCACATTGCCCCTTCAAATCCTGTCTATCTGACTGCAAAGTCTCTGCATGCCGCCTGGGTGAATTCGGTGGCGTTGAAGCAAGCTGGAATTACCGCTCAAACACCAGATCCGCCTGGAGGACGCATCGACCACCGAGAGGATGGTTCTCCTTCTGGGATCCTGTTTGAAACGGCCATGTCCTTGGTTTCTGATGTGATTCCAATCTCGTCAACTGAAAAAATAGCTGAGGTTATCAGCCTAGCTCAGAAAAAACTCTGGGAGATGGGGCTTACGGCAGTCCATGATTTTGACCGCAGAACCTGTTTCATGGCCCTTCAACAGCTCCATAAGTCGGAAAGATTAAAATTGCGAGTGACGAAGAGTCTTCCGATTGAGTCTCTATCTCTCGCCACGGATCTGGGTCTGCAGACCGGTTTTGGGGATGATATGCTGCGGATTGGATCTATTAAAGCATTTGCGGATGGTGCCCTTGGACCGCGCAC
>CALBUI010000144.1 GCA_937968125.1 uncultured Anaerolineales bacterium
ACCCATGTTGATCAAGTGATCGGTAGAATTCGATTCTTCTTTCGAAATTATATTAATATTCCGATCTTCCATGTCTAGATAATGCATGGTCAATTGGAATGTAACACAATTCAGTTCAACATTTCAATTCAAAGCTATAGATTTATTCCTGGGGTACAACTAGAGTGGTATTGGCAATTTTGAATCGTTGCTATCCATGGATCGATATTCTGGTAAAGAATAGCGCTCTCCAACTACGTAACGTCCTTGATTATGGATATAACTCAATTGGATAATTACGCTGCGTCTTTCTCGAAGGACAAGACGCCCTACAAAACCCACCTGGGCATTTGGATGTGGGAGGGCGAAGGCGCCAAGTTCGAATCTTCCGGCTATTATTTCCACCTGGAACCGCCGAATATTCTCCTTGGTGTGGGTAACCATATGTTCAGCAAGGATTTACTGAAAGCCTACCGCGAGGCGGTGGTCGATCCGGTGGCTGGGCCGGCTCTGGTTGATGCTGTTAAACAAGTTTCTGAGAGCGGCGATTACAAGTTAGGTGGTGAGCATTACAAGCGGGTGCCGCGCGGGTATGATCCCGACCATCCCAATGCTGAATTATTGCGATATAACGGTTTGACCGCGGGGGAAGAGGTGCCTATCCCGGATGAGTTTTATTCAGATGCGCTGCTGGATTACTGTTATAAGAGGTACAAAGATATGTATCCCATCCAGCACTGGCTGTATGAGCTGTCGGAGAAATCGGAGGGCAATTAGCACAGTCTCCATCGATTACCCACCCAAATCCTGAGGATCAGGTTCAATCAAGGCAATATCCCGCGCCATTTCTTCAAGCGCGTCTGCCAGCTCGTCAATTAGAATCACATTTCGGTATTTCGGTGTCCACACAAAATGGTATTCAGGTCATAGACTGCATACCCACTGGCTTTGGGAGCCATGCGTCAATTCTATCAGCCCTCCGGGCTGCCAGCTTTCAACCCTACAGCTTGTTGTAGGGTATTCGGCGGGTTTGTTTTATGAATCATGTATGACAGAAGCAATTTGAGCTATTGGCCCTTCATCACCAACGGTTGGTAGATTTGGAATTGTTGGTATGCGACCATCAGATTACCTCCGGAAGAGGTGATAAAGCCGTTATATGCGACGGTTGCAAGGCCGGAGGGGCTCACCGCAAGCGAAAGATAATCCCCGTGCCTGGCAGGCACCCAGGGATTCTGGGGATTGATAGTCTGGCAATACCAAGTGGAGAACGGGTTTTCGGGACCACAATTGCCGCTGCCAGCTGGTAGACCCAGGGCAGCCAGCGGTCGCGCCACCTTGAGAGAGCCGTTTGTCGATTGGTAGGCAATGATCGGGTAGCCGTCCGAATCCTCCGCGATTGAGATGCCTAACGGGTGGACATCTGCCGGCATGGAGTCGATGGTGTCACACTGCGCAGAGCCAATTATTCCGCAGTTTCCCCCAGAGTTAACCTGGTGTGCATATTTCAACTTCTTGTTAGTCGCGTCATAGTAAGCGATGTGGAAATGATCGCCATTATCCACGTACAAGGAAGCATATCGCCCCACATCTGCAGTTCCCCCTGAAATTGGATAGCAGACCCAGTCAGTTCCATAGTAGCCACAGTTGCCTTCACCTTTGGATGTGGCATACCACAATTCTCCTTTGTCAGCGTCATAATAAGCAATTCGAAATTCCCAATCTTCCACCACAAACAAGGATGCATACTGCCCAACCCCTTCGCCGGTGATGATGGTTTCGCACCTCCACTCACTCGGAAAATCTCCATTAACACAATTGCCACTCGCGACTGAGTAGTAGGCCAGCACCAATGCATCAACACCTGCGGAGTTTTCAAAGTAGTAGGCGATGAAGGGGGTCCCGTCAGAGTCGTATTTCAGGGAGGTGTGCAAGCCGGTGGAGGAAACAGGGAAGATTCCCTTGTCAATCGTATTGATTGTGTAGGCTAAGAGATTCGGATTCTTAAAGTATGCGTACTTTAGCTTGCCGTTGGTCGCATCGTGGTAGGCAATACCAATGCCCCCGGTGGTCGGATTAACCGCGATGGAACTGGATTTCCCCACATCAGGGCCACTGTCTATGGTCAGACAACCCCAATCGCTGATTGGATCACAATCGAGAGCCGGACCACCGAGTCGAGCCATGCGCAGCCTCTGGTTGGTAGCATCGTAGTAGCTTATGTAAGTCCAACCGCGGGATGGATCAAACGCAGCGGAGGTGTGTTGGCCTTCATTGTTGGGGGTATCCACGTCGATATTGAACCAGGGGGCATTGGCACCCGGACTTGCATTGAAATCAGTATTGTCTTGAGGCATCAAAAGCTTTGATCCCCCCGCAAATCCCGATCCCGCTGCCTGAAACAGTAGCAACACAGCGAGCATCAATCCAAGGAAATGACTTTTCTTCATATTTACCCCTTTCCTGATCGTGAAGAAAAATGTGTTTACTCTATTTACATTACACTAATATCTAATTCAAATCAAGTACTAATCGCTGACCTTCGGACAAAAGATCGGACATCAGAACCCAAGTGCTTGTCATTGCGAGCCGCAAGCGCCCTCCTTGCGGCGTGGCAATCTCCCAGTGATGAGATTGCTTCGCAAAAAACGCTCGCAATGACATCCAAAATAGGTTTGTCCGAACTCTTGTCCAAACTTGAGCTAATCGAATTTTGATTGAATAGCTATTCCGGTCAATTGAGTATATTAATAATGACAAATAGAGCGACAGAGGGCAATCTTCACCAACGGAGTAACAAACGCCACCCCGATGAAGTCGCCGAGGATGATGGGCTGGTTGGCCAAGGCAGTGGAAAGATCACAAATATCGCCTCATTTGCAAGCAAGAGTCCCCAAGCAAGTATGGGCATATTCTCATAAAGCAAAGCGGGCGTCCTCATGCTCACCAAAATATTAGCAGCTGAACTGGCAGCAGACAATATACAAGCGAATGTCATCGCTCCAGGCTACATAATATCGAGTTTCATGACTGGTGAAACTACCACCAACGATGTGGGACCAGATTTTGGGGACAATGTGGTAATTAATAGGCAATAGTATAACGGCCAGAAGCTAAAATTCTGCTGGCGTTTATATATTTATGCTACCAATTGATTAAAAATCAAATATGCTGTCTAACTCTTCCTCGGGTACATCAAAGACAGTGTCGTGCGGTGGCAGTGGCTCGCGTGTCATCCATTCTGGAAGGCGATCGTCAGCCTTGGTGAAACCAGCCCGGTGATTAAACTCACGTTCATTTTCTATTGTCTCTCGACCCAGCTGCTGAAGTAAATTCTTGCCGTACTCTGTCCCATAGCGTGCATTCACCATACCGGAAATGGTCTCCATCGCATCCGCAAATCCAAATCCCGCAAAAATACAAGCCCCGAGCGAGTCATAGCCCGCCATCTTCAATTGTGCTTCCCTGGAGTGCTTAATCTGCCCACTTGCCTGGGTATGCTTGACCTTAGCCCTGATCGTCATTCCACAAGTGTGGTCCGCACCCTGGGCAGTTGTGGCATAAGTAACTCCCATGCCTTTGATCGCCCGCGGATCGTAGGCTGAGATGGCCTGGTTTTTTACAACTGGCACTCGCTCCACACCGAAGATCTGGCCAGTTAAACCAGCCCCATTTCCAATCACCCTTCCTAATGGTGTTAGGGATCGAATTTCTGTTATTAATTGTAAAGCCCTGGCTCCATCTCCGAAGGTCATGAGACCCGCATCGCATAAAACACCTAAAGCTGCGCCTATTTCAATCGAATCCAAGCCTAGATCATTTACCTCCCGATTCATTCTAGCAATCACGTCCAAATCATCAATCCCCAAATTTGAACCCATCAAGCCGATCGTCTCGTACTCCAATGGCGATACAACTACACGCTCACCATTTTCATGCCCGAATACATTCGAACATCTGATCAAGCAACCTGCCATGCAGGCATGAGTAGTTTTGCTAACGCCTCCCCTTTCAATCAGGAGTTCGCGCAGCTGCTCACCCGCGATCTTCTCGACATGCTCAAACGTCCCCTGGCTGAAGTTGCGCGTAGGTAAGCCTCCAAAACCGTTGCACATGTTTGCCATTGCTGCAGTACCATAATCCGCATAGGAAGTGGTCTGTGGATGGTTGGTCAAAGCAATTGTGTACCTTTTGCGGGCATCTTTAAATGCTTCCAGGTTAATAATTGGCGGTGACTCACAACCCTCAGCATCTATAACAATTGCTTTAATCTTTTTGGAACCCATAACCGCCCCCAGTCCACCGCGGGCAGCGATTCTGGAAGGGTAATAATCAATATCAATATTCTGGATACCGGCAGCTCGCATCTTCTTTTCTCCCCCAGGACCGATAAGAGCCACCGCTACCTGATCTCCATATTTCTTTCTTAACTGTGAAGCAGAATCGTACACTCCGCCACCAACAAGTTCAGCCGCGTCATCAAACCGGACACTATCTTTGGATAGATAAATGATCTGCCAGTTGTCCTCGATCGGTCTGTCTTCAATGATCAAAGCCTTGATCCCGAGACGGGCAAGGTGATATCCAGTACGCCCTCCTGCGTTGGCTTCTTTTACCCCGCCGGTCAAGGGACTCTTTCCACCGATTGATATCCTATCCAGGCTGGAAAGCCTATGTCCCACCAGCAATCCAGGCGAGAACACAAGTTTGTTATGCGGCCCTAAAGGATCGCAAGTTGGAGTCACCTCATCCAGGAGAATTTTGGCGAGCAATCCTCGCCCACCTAAATGTTGCCACGAAGTTGGTACATCTTCGATCGAAAACTGTTGGGAGTTTACATTGATCCGCCAAATATTCATAAATTCGTACCTTTTTCTTATGTATTGATGGAACGCTTACAGTTTGGCCCCAGGATCCCGTTTTAGGAACAAAGCTGTGCGCTCGATAGTACACACCACTTCTCCGGACTGATTCTTACCTGAATGCTGAATTTTAACGATGCCGCGATCCGATTTTGAGCGAGATTCCCTTTTCTCAATGATCTTCGATTCAACATAGATCGTATCCCCATGAAAGACCGGTTTTGGGTGTTCCACTTTTTCATATCCCAGGTTAGCAATAATGGTTCCAGCGGTCAGGTCATTTACTGTAATACCAATCACAACAGCCAACGTCAGGATGCCGTTCACTATGCGTTGACCGAATTGTGTCCTTTGTGAGAAATCTTCGTTGAGGTGTAATGGCTGCGTATTCATAGTCATGGCATTAAATAGAGTATTGTCAGTTTCAGTGATCGTCCTGCCCAAAGAATGCTTGAATGTCATCCCCACCTCCAACTCCTCATAATACTTTCCGGTCATTGTCCCTCCATTTCTGTTCCCAAATAAACCTTTCGCGGTTTTCTGTTGGAATTAGTCCCAATATGCTGCCAAACTGTCAGCCAACAACACCTTCACTGTGGAGCTTAGCGATTCCATTCTTCGAATATCCAAGATCGACCAGGATCTCGTCTGTATGCTCACCGAGTAGAGGTGGAGGTGTATGGTTAATTGCTCGTACTTTATCCTGGCTCACCGGGAGATCTATCAGTTCAAGGTCTGGGATTAACGCATGTGAGAATGATTTTAAGAGGTTTAGACCCGCTAATTGCTCGCTTTTGGCGAAATCGGCCACAGTCAAAATTCTGCTGCAGGGGATTGAACGAGCGTTCAACCTGCCCTCCCATTCTGCTGCCGTTTGATTGCGGAATCGTTCAGTGATCCGTTCGCGCAGATCCTGCCTATTCTCAACACGCTTTGGATTTGTCCTGAAGCGCTCATCCGTAGCCAATTCGGGTATTTGCAGCTCTTCCATGAAAGCTCGAAAGAGATGATCATTCCCAACACATACCAGCAAACCTTCATCTGATGCCGGGAAAACTTCATAGGGGGCTATAAATGGTGTCCCAGTTCCACACCGGGCAGGGGATATGCCAGTACCCAAATAGCCTGAGAGGTGGTAATTCATCCACCAGGCAGCTG
Source organism: uncultured Anaerolineales bacterium (assembly GCA_937968125.1). Lineage (GTDB taxonomy): Bacteria > Chloroflexota > Anaerolineae > Anaerolineales > UBA4823 > PFL25. The sequence continues at coordinate 6,000 of CALBUI010000144.1, forward strand.
TCTCAAATAGGCTGGTTTCAACCAGACAACCTTTTCCAGTATGCAGCCTGGTCATCAATGCGGAGAGAATTCCAATCACTGCCCAAAGACCCGAACCGAGGTCGTTGATGGCGATTGGTAAACGGACAGATTCCTGATCCGGATGACCGGTCATGTCCATCATGCCAGTAGAGGCTTGCAGAATAGGATCATAACCAGGTTTATCTTGATTGGGTCCATCATTTCCATACCCCGAGATCGAACAATAGATCAAGCCTGGATTATTCGACTTAAGCGTATCATAGCCAAGCCCACGCTTTTCTAATGATCCCGGTTTGAAACTTTCGACCAGGATATCCACTTCTACAGCCAATTTCTGGATAATATCGATTCCCTTCGGAGAATTGATATCAACGGCGAGACTTCTTTTATTCCGATTCGCACTCAGGAATGTCGTACTTTCCCCATTCCAGGTTGGAGGAGCCCAATTCCGGGTGTCGTCTCCGCTTCCAGGACGCTCAATTTTTATTACATCTGCGCCCATGTCCCCGAGGATCATAGTGCAGTAGGGTCCTGCGAGATTGCGGGTCAGGTCCAAAACCCGCAAATCTCGCAAAGCAGCCCCGAATCCAGGTGGCTCATTCATATGATTAGACTAAGGCCCTCTGACAGCCTTGGCTAACTCCTCATCCTGGTCAGCTTTTGATACGATGTTTCGAATTTCTGCTTTCACATCAGCAGGCAGTGTTTCAGGTTGATGGTTTTCGATGATCCATTCAACAGTCTCACGAGCGACATCTACCGGGTCGCGCCATTTTCGCCCTTCTGCAGAGCCATCTTCAAATAGGATCGATTCCTGGCGCCACATCGTACGGTAGGCTTTTGCGCTCTCCTTTTCTCCGATATAAGCGTTGCGGTGCCCAACTTTTTTAATCATATCGAAGGAAAGTGTCTGGGGGTTGACCTCCATTCCATCTGTAATTTCATCAATGGTTTTCACAATTTCGCGATCGAAGAGGATGCGCGGGTGATCGAGCACACTGACTGCTTCGTACATCCCACTGGGGCCGAATGACATGTCCGCGCCTGCCATGACACCCAGGAAATGAGAGTAAATATTTTCGTATCCAGCCTGCCA
>CALBUI010000145.1 GCA_937968125.1 uncultured Anaerolineales bacterium
CGCCTTGCTTTCAGGGCAGCTGGATTTTCAGGGTGTTACCCAGGACATCGCCGCTCGATTTGAAGGAAATTCTGATTTCACGATCACCCAGGTTCCGAGTGGCGATTGGTCCGGTCTCGTTATGCGAACAGACATTCCACCATTTGACAATTTAGCATTGCGCCAGGCGATGCACTACGTGCTCGACCGCCAGGAGCTCGTGGACCTCTCGCTCTCCGGAGCAGGTAGGGTTTCCTGCGACTCGGCCGTCATGCCCAGTGATCCCAATGTCTTGTCCGAATGCAGCTATGAGCAGGATTTCGATGCCGCACGTGCAAAGCTGGAAGAAGCCGGCTATCCGGATGGTTTCCAGGTCGATCTATACGCTTCCAACATCTGCCAGGACTGGGAGGCGTTGACCGAGATCTACCAGCAGCAAGCTGCACAAGCAGGGATCGATGTTAATATTCAAATTGTGTCTGCGGATGGGTTCTGGACCGAGCAGTGGATGGTGGAACCCTTCGTGATCACCTGCTGGAATGGGCGTCTCGCTGATACGGCCCTCAACGAGATTTACCGTGGGGGCGGTTCCTGGAATGAATCCTTCTGGAACGTTCCCGAGTTCGATGCCTTGCTGGATGCAGCCCGCGCCGAAACAGATCCGGAGGTGCGACGTGAACACTTTTTAGGGGCTCAGAAAATGCTCCATGAAGATGGTGGCACGCTCATTCCTTACTACCTTGATCTGATCCGCGTTCAGAAAGCTTGCATTGATGGTATTCCGCCACTTCCAGATGTCTGGATTGACTGGGATGGCATCACAAAGCCTGCTGACTGCGATTAACTACTAACCGACAATTCAATGAGTAAGAGGCAGATTCAGCTGCCTCTTACTCTCTTTTCTTTATGCCATGCATGTGCCATTGACTCCGCTAGAATTCCGCCAGCGGGCGGCCTCGCTTTATGGCGACAAGGTCGGTATTGTCGATGGTCATAAACGCTTCACATACCGGGAGTACGACCAGCGTGTCAACCGTTTTGCGAATGCACTCTTGGGTATCGGGGTTGTTAAGGGTGATGTAGTATCCTTCCTTACATATAACTCCCACCAATTGCTGGAAGCATATTACGCCGTGCCCCAAATTGAGGGCATCCTCAACCCGATCAACATCCGGCTTGCCAGGCAGGAAATTAAATATATCCTCAACCACGCTGAAACCCGCGTACTGTGCTTCCACCAGGATTTCCTGCCCCTGGTTGAAATGATGCGATCTCAATTACCCGGAGTCGAATACTTTATCATTCTAGAGGCGGGAACATATCCAGATTGGACCTTGGAATATGAGAATCTCCTTGATCAGGCCTCACCGGATGCAGAAGTTGACCTGGATAGCATCGACGAAGATGCAGTTATTGAATTATTTTATACCTCCGGGACGACTGGAACCCCAAAGGCTGTCCAGGTCACCAATCGCTCGCTGTATATTCATACGCTTACTGCCATCCCTGGCTTCCGGGTCAGCGACCATGATGCTTTGCTGCACGTTGTACCCCTGTTCCATGTTAATGGTTGGGGATCGCCGCAGTTCCTGACTGCAGTTGGTGGGAAGCATGTCATGCTGCGCAAAGTGGATTTTGGCGAGATGTTACGTTTGATTGAGGTGGAGAAAATTACCAAATTGCTGGGAGTGCCTACTATATTCAATGGCATGCTCCAGCACCCAGATTTGAAGAAGTACGACCTATCCAGCCTTGAGGAAGTTGTTATCGGAGGAGCACCTTCACCATTATCATTGATTGAAGCATTGGAAAAAGAGGTTGGCTGCAAAGCATATGTCGGTTACGGCCTAACCGAGACGTCTCCTTTCATCACCATCGCCAGGCCAAAACCTCACCTTGCGCAGGACAAAACGGTACGCCAGGCAACCCAGGTGAAGACTGGTTTGCCGTTGGTGGGTGTTCGCATCCGGGTGATCGATGAGGTTGGCAATGAGGTCCCACGCGACGAGAAATCGATCGGAGAGATCGTGGTAAGGGGCAACCAGGTTATGAAAGGTTACCTCAAAGATCCCGATGGGACTGAGGCAGTAATCGTTGATGGTTGGTTTCACACCGGGGATATGGCGGTCGTGGACGAAGAGGGCTACATCACGATTGTCGATCGCAAGAAGGACATCATCATCTCCGGGGGGGAGAATATTGCTTCCGTAGAAATAGAAAAAGTAATCCAAGATCACCCGGCAGTCTTCGAGGTAGTCGTGATTGGCGTACCTGATGATAAATGGGGTGAGGTGCCGAAAGCGCTGGTGGCGCTGATACCAGGTCAAGAAGCAAGCGAAGATGAGCTGATCGCTCACGTAAAAAGTAAGCTGGCCAGCTACAAAGCTCCCAAATCAGTAGAATTTGTGGACGAGTTTCCGAAAGGCGGGACGGGAAAGATACTAAAACAAGAGCTGAAAGGAAAATTCTGGGCTGGCATGGATAAAAAAGTACATTAATCAAATCTTTGGACTTATTTGAAGGACAACAATGAACGCAAACAGCAATCAATCCGCCAGCTCTGAAGAACTGATCTCATCTCAAGCGCTCATCAAGCGTGATGCTGATTCGGTTGCGGGAACCATTTACCGCTATACAGATATCGCCTTCCAGCGCGGGGATGGTGTTTACCTGTACGATTTTGAAGGTCACCGCTACCTGGATTTTGTTTCGGGGATTGCAACCATGAACGTCGGGCATTGTCACCCGCAGGTAGTAGATGCCATCCGTGATCAGGCTCAGACCCTGATTCACGGCGCCAGCCATGTAGGCTACCTGGAGCCGTATGTCGACCTGGTCGAGGCACTGAAGGCAACCGCACCTGGTGACCTGCAATCAGGTAAGGCGATACTCGTCAACAGCGGTTCTGAAGCGGTTGAGACGGCGATTAAATTAGCCCGTTTCGTGACCAACCGTCCCATGATCCTGGCTTTCACGGATAGCTTCCATGGCAGATCCATGGGTGCTCTGTCAATGACGGCCAGCAGCACCCTATTCCGCCAGCGACTTTCCAGCCTGCTCCCGGGAGTTCACCACACACCATACCCGTACTGTTTCCGCTGCCCCCTCAAGTATGCCTCGCCAGAAGAATGCGACCTGGCCTGTGTAAATCTGGTTGAAAAAGCACTCACGTCGGTTGTACCCCCAGATGATCTGGCAGGCATCATTGTTGAACCAATCGCCGGGGAAGGTGGTTATATCGTCCCCCCGGAAGGTTTCTTATTTGCTTTACGGGAGATCTGTGACCGGACCGGGGCACTGCTGATCGCAGATGAAGTGCAAACCGGCCTGGGTCGGACAGGCAAAATGTTCGCGGTGGAGCATGGGGGGATTGAACCGGATATCATTTGCCTGGCAAAAGCGCTGGGTGGAGGTTTGCCGTTAGGGGCTGCGCTGGCAAAAAGTGAACTCATGGACAAATGGCCTCCTGCCGCACAGGGAACCACATTTGGTGGTAATCCTGTTGCCTGTCGGGCTGGGTTAGCCTCCTTGGAGATTATTCAACAGCAGGAGTTGATGCCCCATGCGGTTGAGGTCGGGGAATTCATCCAAAAACGGTTTATGGCTGCCCAAAAAGAATTTCCGATGATTGGGGATATACGGGGGACAGGCCTCATGATTGGTGTGGAGCTGGTTAACCCTGATGGCAGCCCTGCCGATGAGATTATCAAGGCGATCATCAAGGAGATGGGGAGCAAAGGCATTGTGCTGACGAAATGCGGCGCCAGTGCGATCCGGATTGCGCCGCCATTAATCATCAGCAAAGAGCAAGCTGCAGAAGGAGTTGACATCATTCTTTCAGTAATCGGAAACCATCAATGGGAGTAATAATTGAACACATACAATGCCATCATTTATTCAAAAATATTTTCTTGCGACCGGACACTTTGGCAAAACTGGCTGGAGTGAGCTCCCTGAGCGGAGTTTACGAAGTCGAAGGATGCTCACGGAAGTGCTCTTCGACTGCATTACATTCCGCTCAGAGAGCTTCAGTTCGCTATTATTGAAAACTGTCAGGTAGCTAGAATATCTTTAGGAGATAAAAATGTCAACAGAGCTGTATGAAAAATTAGCGCAATCCGTAATCGAAGGGGAGCCGGAAGATGCCGAACAGCTGGCCAGGCAAGCCCTTGCAGATGGGGTTGATCCGCTAACCTGCATCAATGAGGGCTTGACGAAAGGCATCCAGCGCGTGGGTGAGCTGTTTGCAAGTGGTGAGTATTTCTTACCGGAGCTGATCATCGGTGCGGAGGCGATGAAAAAGGCCCTGGCTGTGCTTGAACCAGCCATGGTTGGTGATCAATCCAGGGAGGTGGTTGGAACCGTAGTTTTGGGTACCGTTGAAGGAGATATGCACGAGATAGGGAAGACATTGGTCGGTACAATGCTGACAGCTAATGGATATAAAGTCATCGATCTAGGTGTCGACTTGAGTGCGGACAAATTCATCGGCGCGGTAAAGGAAAACAATGCTGACATCGTAGGCGCCTCTGCTTTGCTGACTACCACGATGCTCCAGCAGGGGAAAATAATCGATGCACTGGAAGCCGAGGGGCTCAGTGATAAGGTCAAAGTCATGGTTGGTGGTGCACCCGTGACACAAAGCTTCGCATCTGAGATTGGTGCTGATGGCTATGCTGAAGACGCCATATCCGCTGTTGATCTTGCCTTCCGCTTAATTGATGCACCCGCGTAGTACGCCAAAATCAAGAGAAATTCTTCTAAGGAGTACCAGATGATCAAGTTCGAAGATAGAAAAGCCAGCATTCAACCCATCAAATCGAAATTAAAGGTCAGCATTCTCAATGACCGGGAAATCAGCCAGATCAATGAGAATACCCGCACTGTACTGGACGAAATTGGCGTAATATTTCCCTCTGAAAAAGCGCTCAAAATATTTTCTGATGTTGGAGCAACTGTTGATTTCGAAAAGCAGCTGGTAAAAATTGCACCTGATTTGCTGGATAAATACCTGTCTACTTCTCCAAGGTCGTATACTATGGCCGGATTACGACCGGAACTCGATGTACCGGTGGGCAATGGCATCGGAACCTATTTTTACTGCAGCGGTGAGGCGCCCAAGATCGTCGATTTTGAAACGGGCGAACGCCGTCTCTCTGTCAAGCAGGATACTGCCAACCATGCCAGGATCGCTGATTATTTGCCGATCGTATCCCTGTTGTGGCCTTCGGTCAGCGCCAGCGATAAAGGGGTCACTTCACCGCTGCACGGCCTGGAGGCTTGCTACCTCAACTCAGAAAAGCATGTTGAATCGGAATCGGTGATGGATGAAATTTCCGCGCGCTACGCGGTTGAGATGGCAGTCGCTATTGCAGGCAGCAAGGAAAATCTGCGTGAACGCCCGGTGCTTTCCCAGTTGCTGTGCTGTATCGCCCCGCTGGCGCAGGACAAAGGTGGCATTGAAGCCGCGATGGTCTTCGCCGAAAATAACATTCCGGTGGGCTTCATGTCCATGCCCTCTCTTGGACTCACCGCACCGCCTTATCCGGCAGGTTCGCTGACCATGGCGATGGCTGAGACATTGAGCGGCATCATGCTGACCCAAATCATCAATCCGGGGGTAGGAAACTACATCTCGGTGAATCCTGGTATTGTCGATCCAAGGACCGGAGTTTACTTCATGGGATCCAGCGTGGCGGCGATTACCAACGTAGGCGGCATCCAGATGTCTCACTCAAACGGCATCCCGGTGCTGGCCTGCCATTCTTTCGGTGGCAGCCAGTATGAACTTGGAAACTGGCAGGCTGGATACGAAAATATTTACTCTCATTTCCTGGGTGTCATGGCAGGCGCGGACATGTCATTCGGCCCCAGTGGGATGTACGAAGCAGTCAGTGTGCTCGATCACCCGCGCATCCTCTTCGATCGCGAAATTGT
>CALBUI010000146.1 GCA_937968125.1 uncultured Anaerolineales bacterium
TCTCCCAGTTGCTGTTTCAGGCACCTGGCAGATAACCAATGAAATTCTCACTTTGCGTCGACCGGAGATATTGGTCAACTTTGGCAAGCCTTTTGTCTTGCCGCCGGTTGATCGCAAGACCCGTGATGAGGACCTGAGAAATAATACCGATGAGATCATGTGCCAATTAGCAGCTCTGCTGCCCCCAGAAAACCGGGGTTTTTATGCAGACAACCCGCGCCTCAAAGAACTCCTTCACTCTTCTGGAAGCTTGTAGGGCGTGATCCCTTTCCTAGCAATTCCCTTGACAGGGATAGCATTTATGCAGATAATTAGGCCACTTCATTATTAGAAAATGCGATGATGGAGGAAAGTACGTCAATGAAAGCTGACAGGGAAGCGAGGGGCACTGACTGAAACCCCCGCCCAGCAGCAGTTGGCTGAAGTTCCCTCCGGAGCTGCCCAGGGGAACGATCGCCTCAGATCCACTAGTTTGGGCCGCCATCCCAGCGTTATCCAGGGAGACCAATCGCCTGCCAGGCTGTTGGTTGCTGAGTGGACCACGTTGCAACGGTCAATTTGGGTGGTACCGCGGGAATCCCATCCCGTCCCTTAACAGGACGGGCTGTTTTTTTACTTGGAGGTTCGTATGCTAAATCAACTGGAGGAAATTGAGCAAGCTGCCCTTGTCGCTTTAGATGAAGTTGAAGACGAGCAGGCAATGGAGCAATGGCGCGTGGCAAACCTTGGTCGCAGTTCACCCTTGATGGCTGTCTTCGATCAAATGAGGGATCTGCCCAAAGATGAACGACCTGCTATCGGTCGTAGATCAAACGAGGTTAAGCAAAAACTTGAGAAAAAGCACTCGGAAAAAGCTGACCTAATCAATCAGCTGGCTTTACAGAAATCCCTCGAGACTGAACGCCTGGATGTCACGATGCCTGGAAGACCAGTTTCATTAGGGCGGCTCCATCCCATCACCACAACAATGCGCCAGATTTACCGCATATTTGCTGAGATGGGCTTTCAAATCTACCAGTCTCGAGATGTAGAGACTGATGAATATAACTTCCAGCTGCTCAATTTCCCGCCTCACCATCCCGCGCGTGAGATGCAGGATTCATTTTATATTGCGGGTCATTATGAAGAGGATAATCCTGTCTTGCTGAGGACGCACACCTCACCAGGACAGATCCATAAAATGAGGGAGCACTCGGCCATAAACCCAAAGGATCCTCCAGAAATCCGTATCATTCTGCCTGGGATGTGCTACCGCCACGAACAGATTTCTGCAAGGGCAGAATCCCAATTCACCCAGGTAGAAGGATTAGCAGTCGGGAAGCAAATCACCTTCAGTGATTTAAAAGGCACGTTGAGTGATTTCAACAAGCGCATGTTCGGGCAAAATGTTCGCTCCCGATTCCGCGCCTCGCATTTCCCTTTCACTGAACCGAGTGCAGAAGTGGACATAGAATGTTTTGTCTGCGGAGGCGAGGGATGTCCAGTCTGTAAACGCACGGGTTGGCTGGAAATCCTGGGCTGTGGGATGGTTCATCCAATCGTCTTACAAAACGGCGGCTATGATCCGAATATTTACACCGGATTTGCCTTTGGAATGGGACCGGAACGGATCACAATGCTCCGTCACCGGGTAGAAGATATCCGTTATTTTTGGGCAAATGATGTTCGCTTTTTAGAGCAGTTTTAGATCTATAAGCTACCTGCATTGAAACTCTATTAGCCCAAAATTGCCAGAATTGCATGCAGAAATTTACTAACACCTCCCAAGTTATTAGGAGATTTTGATGAAAGTACCAATTTCGTGGATAAAAGATTTCGTTGATATCGAGATTTCAATCGAGGAGCTCGCCCGTCAGCTGACCATGGCGGGTTTAGAAGTCGAGGAGATCAACTTTGTTGGCCTCCCCATGCCTGGTGGAAAGGTGGAGATCCATTCCAGTGATGAACAGCGCCAGGAGACGAAGATAACCGGTCTCGAATGGGATCCAGACAAAATTGTCGTGGGCGCCATTCTAGAGGTTATGCCCCATCCAAATGCTGATCGCTTAGTTTTGTGCCGTTTGGATGATGGTGAGCAAGAACATATCGCGCTTACCGGCGCTCCAAATCTTTTTGACTTCAAAGGAAAAGGACCGTTGGATTCTGCTATCAAGGTCGCTTATGCTCGAGAGGGCGCCAGAATATTTGATGGGCACCAGTCAGGGCAGGTATTAACCACTTTGAAGCGGGCAAAAATCCGCGGAGTCGACTCCTATTCAATGGCCTGCTCTGAAAAGGAACTCGGCATCTCGGATGACCATGAAGGGGTGATCATTCTCGCTGAAGATGCTACTGTTGGCATCCCATTGGTGGACTACATGGGGGATGCTGTCCTAGATATTGCTATTACCCCGAACATCGCCCGGGACGCAAATATCGTGGGCGTGGCGCGAGAAATCGCGGCATTGACTGGAAAGGAATTACATCCACTCGATTTGGATACACCTATGGGTGGACCACCCATCGAAGGTAGGGTGACTCTTGAAATCAAAAAACCCAAGCTCAATCCCCGCTTTGTTCTGGGTTTAATAGAAGACATTGAGATTCGTCCCGGCCCCTATGAGATTCAGCGCAGGCTTCACTTGGCTGGGATGAGACCCATCAATAATATCGTCGATGCGACCAACTATGCCATGCTGGAGATTGGTGAACCCCTGCACGCTTTTGATTATGATGTTCTCGTTGAAAGAGCAAATGGCAACGCACCTGCCATTTATACACGCACCGCAGAAAGTGGCGAACGATTGACCACTCTGGATGAAGTTGAACACATCCTGGATGATTTCACGGTACTGGTGTGTGACAGTGCAGGAGCGCTCTCCATCGCCGGAGTTATGGGTGGCGCCGAATCGGAGGTGAATGGCCAGACCCGCAACGTGTTGTTAGAAGGCGCGGCCTGGCATTTCACCAATATCCGCAGGACATTATCCGCCCAACGCATGTCCTCTGAAGCAGCCTACCGTTTCTCACGCGGTGTTCATCCAGCACTGGCAGAAGCTGGCGTGCGGAGGGGATTGGAGTTGATGCGTCTTTGGTCAGGTGGTATTGTTTCTCAAGGGTTGGTTGACAATTATCCACAGCCACCTGTCGATCCGACAGTTGAATTCACCACGGGTGATGTGAAGCGTTGGTTGGGTATTGACCTTGGTGTTGATCAAATCAAAGATCTTTTATCCAGGCTGGAATTTTCCGTTCAGGTTCAGGGAGATCAATTGTCAGTCAAGTCGCCCGATCACAGATTAGATATCGGTGACGGCATTGTTGGTGTTGCGGATATTATGGAAGAGATCGCCAGGATCTATGGGTACGATCTCATCCCGGAAACCAGGCTTTCTGATTCACTTCCTCCCCAACATGGAAATCTCCGTCTCGAAATCGCAGAAACCACGAGGGATCAACTGGTCAATTTAGGTCTTCAGGAGGTGATTTCTCACCGCTTAACTGCCTCTGATAATGAGGCCCGGCATAAACCACCTTCAGAACAGGTTGACCAGGATTACCTCGAGATTTCAAATCCGATCACCAGCGATCGGAACGTCTTACGTCAAAGTTTATTGGCCAGTCTCCTTGAAGTTGCGGAGCGCAATGCCCGTGTCGCCCGGCGATTAGCCTTCTTTGAACTAGGTGAAGTCTTTTTCCCTCAGCCAGATCAAATGCTGCCTTTGGAACAATTGAAATTAGTGATTTTACTTGGCGGCGTTCGGGAACAAACCTACTGGCAGCCAGGTGATAGCTCAGTGATGGATTTTTACGATCTGAAAGGATTAGTGGAAATTCTGCTTAGTGGATTGAAGGTTGGATCCACCAAATTCTTGACTGCTGAACACCCATCCTTTCATCCTGGAAAATGTGCCAAAATCTTTATAGAGGATGAGGTAATTGGTATTTGTGGTGAAATTCATCCCCTCGTGAAAGCCAACTATGACCTGCCTGATGATCCGGTTCTGGCAGCAGAATTGGATTTTGACAAAATCTTCACCCATGTGCCTGACCGGTATATCGTCGAACCTATCCCAGTTTTTCCCCCTGTCCTTGAGGACCTGGCCTTCATCGTTGATGAATCCACCCAGGTTCAGGAGATTATGGAATTAATTCAAGAAGCAGGTGGTGACGCAGTTGCGGAGATCGCATTATTCGATGTCTACCGGGGTGGGCAGGCTGGGGATGGGAAGAAAAGTCTCGCCTTCAGTCTCAAATATCAAAAACCCGATCGAACAATGACCGATGAGGAGGTCTCTCAAATTCGGCAGAAGATCGTTAAGCACCTTGGGCAAAAATGCGGAGCCATCCTGCGGACTTAATTGAGAAGTGCCGTCATGGAAAATAGGAACTTGGGGATCATCCTCACTCTTGTGACAATGGTCCTGTGTGGAATCCCTGGGTTGGTCAGCATTTGTTCGGGTATCGCGATAGCGTTCAACAACCAGAACTTCGCTGACCCGGCAATTGGCGTTTTCTTTGCTCTAAGTTTGCTGTGTACTGGATTATGTTTCGCAGCTATTCCAGTCGTAGCAGGATTTCTAACGCATCGAAACCGGACTCAAGCGGCTGTTGAGCCACTTTCCAGAGATGAACCCATCCCTCCCCCCAATTGAAGAATGGCTTCACAACAAGTATAAGAATATTCGCTTAATCTAATTGGTCAAGTACCTGGACTGCCAGGTCATAACGATTCATTGCTGGCATTAAATAGATACCGCTAGCCCAGGAGCGCATTTGCTCAACCAGATTGACGGCTATGCGCACACCCGCTTGATTTGAATCCTCACTTGATGCGCTTATCTGTTCCTGAATCTTCTGGGGGATATTAATTCCTGGTACTTCATTATGCAAAAATGCTGCATGGCGGTGATTTAACAGCGGTAAGATCCCAACCAGAATCGGAACATCTAACTCGCCCACTATGGATTGGTACCTTTCCAGGAAAGATTCTGCCAGTTTTGGTTCGAATACCGGTTGGGTAAGCACAAAATCCGCTCCAGATTTGACTTTGCGGTGGAGATTATTGATTTCTCTTTCCGCATCTTGAGGATTTAGGTTTAACGCACAGCCGACGAAAAATGAGGTTGGCTGGCCGATCTCCACCCCGGCGTGATCCAAACCCATATTGAACCCAGATTTGATCAACCTGATTAAGCCAGAAGGGACCAGGTCGAAATCATCCATCGCCTCTGGATAATCGCCAATCTCGGTCGGATCCCCCATGACGACAAAGACATTACGAATGTTCATCGCATGTGCTGCCAGCAAATCACCTTGAACGCGGAGTAGATTCCGACCTCGTGTTGGAAAGTGCAGTACAGTTTCAAGGTCGAATTCCATCTGGATTAGATTGCTAACTGCCCAGGGACTCATTCGCATGCGAGCCATCGGGCTGTCAGCGATGTTAATGACATCCGCTCCACCTTCAGCCAGCAGGCTGGCTCCAGCTAATAGTTTATGCGTCGAGAGCCCCCGAGGTGGATCCATTTCAACTGAAATGACAAATTTCCCCGCGTCTAGCTTGGCAGAAAGCTGAGAATATCCTTCTGTGGGAGCAGGTAATTCCACACCCTCCTCAGCTGGCATACCAAAACCATTCACTATC
>CALBUI010000147.1 GCA_937968125.1 uncultured Anaerolineales bacterium
CAGCAGGTCAACCACGATCGGCCAAGGCACAATTTGACTCACCCAGGACACAACCCAGGGGTTGATCACCTGGCCGAAAAGATTTTCCTCCATCAATCCCACTAATATCCCCGCCCCAAAAACACCCACAAACCAGTAAAGGCCATACAATACCAGGGCTAATATCGCCCAACCCCAGATCGGATGCGTGGTCAGGCGGCTCAAAGTGCTGGAAATCCCCCCCCAACCTCCACCTGCCTCCTGTACTACCATCGATACAACCTGGTCCACGTATTCCAGCCGGGAATTCTGGAGCACTATCGCGAGCGGTTCGACGAAGGACATCTGCAGTGACTGGCGCATGTCCAGCAGCTGCTGGAATGAATCCTCACTTAGATGCTCCTGCAGCCATCTTTCCGAAACCGGATCACTGCTCAACCAGAGCAGAGCGAGCGAGCGGTGTGATATTCGCACCTCCAGCCCGGTAAAATGAGTGCAGATGCTGGCGATCGAGGTTTCAATTTCAACTGGATAAGTCAGACGGAAATTCGTGGCCTGGCTTGTGGTGAGTGCGGCGGTCAGGTCTTTCAAACCCTGCCCGCGGATGGCTGTGGTCGGAATTACGGGGATAGATAGGTACTCCCCTAATAACGAGTGATTGAGACTGACTCCCCTCGAATGGGCTTCGTCCATCATATTCAATGCCAGGATCAGCGGCAATCCCATCTCCGCCAGCTGGACTGTGAGGGTTAGTGTGCGGCGCAGATTCTTAGCATCTCCAACTTGCAGGATTGCTTCGAGCGGTTCATAAAGCAGCACCCGTCCGGTAACTTGTTCATCCTCGGAGTGAGGGGGAAATGCGATCACGCCCGGGGTATCGACCAGCGTGATCTCCGGAAGACTACGCAGGTTCCCGCGCACCAATTCGACGGTTGTGCCGGGATAATTAGCCACGATCACTCTTTGGCCAGTCAGCTTCTGAAATAAGACGGATTTACCGACGTTAGGATGGCCAACCAGGGCGACGCTCCCACCTTTCTTCTCGAACGGACCTGAGATTACCGTCTGGGCTTCCATGCTTAACCAACCTCCCGGTCAAGTTCTTGAGCAACGCTTCCCTGGCGGCAGCTTGGACATAATCCATATAACACGATCGAGCCCATGCTGACGCTGGCGCCGCTTGAATCCTGAAATTGGGATTTGATATCCACCAATAGTTCTGTGTCAAACTCGATCACGTTTTTGCAATTGGTGCACATGAAGTGGTGGTGCTCGCTGGGTAAGACGGCGTCAAAGCGCTCCTGGCGTCGCTCTTCAGCGAACAGGCGAGCGCTGACCAGGTTTTCAGCTTCTAACCAGCGCAGGGTGCGGTAGACGGTGGAAAGGTTTAAATCTGGGTCTTGCTTGCGGGCGATTAGCAGCAATTCTTCAGCAGTAGGGTGCTCCCCAAGAGAATCAAGGATCGACAGCAACAACCGGCGCTGGTTCGTCATCCGTCCACCTTGAGAACGCAGCCGCTCGTATGCCTGGCTGATCAACTCACTCATAAAGCTTGCCCTTATTGCAAATCATTTGCAATAATTATAGGGAAAACGTCTTTCTGAATACAGTGACATATCTCACCTTCCCCCACGACATTCATACTATATACAATCGATAAAGGCCCAATTTTTTACGAGCCAGTTTTTCAGTTCAGGGATAGAAATCTAAGACTTGATTCAACGCTGCATCGGATATGACTTCATCAACGGCCAGCCAGACCACCAGGTCATTCGATCGAAAGTAAAAGTGTCGCTGTCCCATGCCCTGCAGCTCATAAACAGTTCGCCCCCCTTGTTCTCTCTCCGCAAGCGGCGTGAATGGTGTCTCCGATCGGGCAATTTTGTCGCGCATTGCTACCAGTAAACGTCCTGCCAAAAATTTTAACGGGGTTCCGGCCACATAGAGCGTGATCTCGTTCCCCTCGCCATAAGTACCTACCGCACCTTTATTTAATTGGAATTCCTGCCCATGCAGCCAGGCAAGCTCATTAAGGGCGGAGCTGCCAAAAACGCTCCTTTCCATGGAGAGACTCGCCAAATAATCTGGTAAAGGAGCCGGGGTGATATGATCAGCTCGCTGCTGGTAGAACAAAATTCCCAACGCTAATAGGATGATAATTAATCCCACACCAATCAGGATCCACGCCAGCCAAACCTTGGACATATCATTATTATCATACAACCGATCTAGTCGAGCAAGCTTATCCCTGCCCCGATCAGGATGACTGAATGCAGATTGGACAAAAAGTATGCACAAATGACCATCATGTATTTTTAAATTGGTACCAAACAGAGCAATATCAGCGAATTTCTGCTAGAATCATTTCTGCAATAACAGATAGATACAGCGAAAAACCCGTGAATGGAGGTGAAATTTAATGGCGATTGACCCGGTATGTAATATGGAAGTTGACGAAAAGACTGCCCAATGGACATCTGAGTATAAGGACACAATTTACTATTTCTGCGCTCCTGGCTGTAAAGCATCGTTCGATAAGGATCCAGAGAAATACCTGCACGGTGGCGAGCATCACGAGCACCACGGACACCACGACCATCATTAAACGATTGCAGTTTGTTTGATTAAAAGATGGAGTCTGATGACTTCATCTTTTTTCTTAAGAGAAACAGGGAAGGTTTTTCACTCTTGCTAAGAGAAGTTTGATATGAGGTCCGCGATTATTGAACCGCTGAATACCTGATTGAACAGATTACGCTGAGTGGTTCATCATGGCTATCTATCCCAAAGGTTAATCTATGTCATTCAGACATTTATTCCGTGTTATCAGTGAACTCAGTGGTTCACTCCCCCAACTGTTTCAATGTCTCGATCCTGTATTAAAACTTGAATGGGCCTTTATAACATCCTATTTTCCTAACCCTGAGCACTAGGTAGAGAGTTTTTTTAAGAGCTTGACAGGATTGTTGTAATCTATATAATAACACCTGAATACCTGCTCATATATTGAAGAGTAATATTATGGATATTACCCCAAAAACTCGAAACACCATCCAACTAAGCAACCTGCAGGCGCAGCGTGTTGCTGAATTATTCAGCGTACTGGGTGACACCAGCCGGGTCAAAATTATTGCCGCACTGTTGAACGGCCCTATGAACGTCCAGTCCCTGGCGGACGCGGTGGGAATCACCCCTTCGGCTATCTCTCACCACATGCGCAGCCTGCGCCAGATGCAGCTGGTCCGCTCACTGAAGCAAGGTCGCCAGGTCTTTTATTCTTTGGATGACGAACACGTGGAAGAACTATTCCTGCGCGGCATGGATCACGTGTTGCATGGTTGAGACTTACATGGAAGAAAAAACCCTTGAACTTGAAGTTCCTTTGTTGATCCCGGGATTGGTCAACCATGAGGACAACTGTCTGGAAAAACTAGAAAATGCCCTTCAAAACCAGAAAGGCATCCTGCGCGCCCACGTCGAACACGAAAAAGATCCCCTCGTCTTATGCCTGCACTACAACCCCTCCCTGATCTCCATTGATGGTGTACGCCGCATCGCCGGACGCACCGGGGGGGAGATCGGTCGTCGTTACCGGCACGAAGTAGTTCAAATCGAGGATATGGATTGCTCGGATTGTGTAGTCGTGCTCGAGCACAGTCTTAAACGTGTCGATGGCGTTTTAGAAGTTAATGCCAGCTACACGGCCCAGAAAGTGTTCGTTGAATTTGATTCAAAAAAGACCAGTCGCAGTGCAATCGAGCGGCGAATCATGGGACTCGGTTACCATATCCCTCAAGAAGGTGCCCGCCAGTGGTTCCAGGAAAACCGTACTTTGCTGTTCAGCCTGCTGGCCGGTATTGCCTTGCTGGTCGGTTGGGTAGGTGAACGATTCCTGGGATTCCCCGCCCAGGTCAGCCTGGTCCTATACCTGGCCGCTTATGTCTTGGCGGGATGGGATACCGCAATTCATGCCTGGTATGCCATTAAGGCGCGAAAATTTGACACTGATTTATTGATGATCGCGGCCGCCTTGGGCGCTGCCTTCCTCGGAGAGTATGCCGAGGGAGCCCTGCTGCTGTTCTTGTTCAGCCTGGGGCATGCCATGGAGGGCCGCATCCTCGATCGCGCCCGTAACGCGATCAGCGCTATGGCCGACCTGACACCAAAAACCGCCTTAGTTAGTAGAGGCGCCCTTCAAGTTGAACTCCCGGTTGAAGAACTCGTCCTGAAAGACATGGTTGTCGTCCGGCCCGGTACCCGCATCCCCGTTGATGGTCAAATCATTTCTGGAACGTCCAGTGTAGACCAATCGCCAGTCACCGGAGAATCATTACCAGTCGACAAGACCATCTCGGACAAAGTTTTCGCCGGATCCCTGAATGGCGAAGGAGCACTGGAGATCGAGGTAACTCGCTTGGCCAAAGACAGTACCCTGGCTCGCATCACTCAAATGGTAGAGCAAGCCCAGGCTGGCAAATCACCTACCCAGCAGCTCACTGAACGCTTTATGCAGTGGTTTGTACCTGTTGTATTGATCGGCGATTTGTTGTTAATTGTCATCCCACCCCTTTTTGGCGTTCCTTTTCAAGAATCTTTTGCCCGCGCAATGGTGATGCTCGTTGCCGCCTCGCCCTGTGCACTGGCTTTGGGTACGCCAGCCGCCATTATGGCTGGTGTCGCCCAGGCGGCTCGCAATGGCGTCCTGGTTAAGGGAGGCGTCTACCTTGAAAATCTTGGCCAGCTCAAAGCCATGGCCTTTGACAAAACTGGCACCATAACCAAAGGCAACTTGCAGCTCACGGATATTTTCACCGCCAACTCGATGAACGAAAAAGAATTGCTGGCCTTGGCTGCTGCGATCGAGCACCAATCTGCCCACCCGATTGCAAACGCAATTGTCCAGGAAGCGAAAGAGCGTCAGCTTGTTCTTCCAGAAGTCAGTCAAGTGGAATCCGTAACTGGCAGAGGGATGCGAGCCCATTTTCAGGAGCAGCCAGTCTGGATCAGCAGCCTCAGCAAATTGAATGAAAGCAGCATCCTGGTCACCCCTGACATCATTGTCCAAAATGGGCTGCTGTCTGCCCAGGGGAAGACCACCATGGCTGTTGGGCGTGGAGACGAATTGCTAGGGCTATTGGCAGTTGCAGATACGATCCGCCCGGATATCAAATCAACAATTGAGTCCCTGCATAACCTGGGTCTTCAACATACGGTCATGCTGACCGGTGATAATCAGCGAGCTGCGTCATATATTGCCGATCAGGTCGGCATTGGTAAATTTCAGGCTGAATTGATGCCGGAAGATAAAGTGACTGCAGTCGATGCCCTGGTTGCTCGTTATCAAGCAACTGGCATGGTTGGAGATGGTGTCAACGACGCGCCTGCTTTAGCAAAAGCAACAGTCGGAATCGCATTGGGCGGCGCCAGCACGGATGTAGCCCTGGAGACCGCAGATGTAGTCCTGATGGCAGATGAGATCGCCAAGGTGCCTTATGTTGTAAGTTTGGGTCGCGCTACCCTCAGCCTGATCAAGCAGAACCTGGCGATCTCTTTGGGGGTGATCTTCTTCCTGATGGCTTCCGCACTTTTCGGCTGGGCTGGGCTGGGGTTAGCGGTCATTATTCACGAGGGCAGCACGATCGTCGTCGCTCTGAATGCAATGCGCCTGCTCAAGTTTGATGGATGAGGCAGTTTATTCCTGGAACCTGGCGGTATTGTCGAATACCTGTACCGGTCCTTTCCAAACCTTGTTATCCAGTTCAATGTCCTCGTAATTCCCTCTACAGTATTGATCGATCACTGATCGCCAAAAGGCCTGTCCCGGGAAGGGACTAACCGGGATTTGAGCTCTGATATTATTCGCCAACTGAGCAACCTCCCAACGACTGGGAAAACGATCGAAAAGGTGTGTTGCAGCTCTGGTCCCGATGCCTTGCTGGCGGTATTTTTTCCATCACGAAAAATTCAGCGATAGTCATCGATTTTCCTGATTTATTTTCTAGATGGGAAAAATATGACCCCCTTCTCACAAGTGCAAATCCGGCCAGTTTTTCATTCACCCTTACGATGAATGGGTATCGTTCTGCCTCGATCCAATAAAGGTCCAGATGCGGGTTATTGAAGGTACCTGTTTCATCATCCACATCCACTCCGTCAATGGAGCTAAATTCGTAGAGATAATACTGCATCAGGTTTTGCAGTATGAGTTTTTCATCCACTGATGCTAGTGAGACTTCGATGTCCATAAGAAAATTAGGATTGCAAATCCGGCCGGCGCTCATGCCAAGCAGTCGCACTTTCATACGCCTGAGCAGCTCTCAGTAGCGCGGGCTCACCCCATGGACGGGTGACAATTTGCAATCCTACCGGCAGACCTTGATCGGTGTAGCCGCAGGGGATGGAGATAGCAGGTAACCCAGTAAAGTTGAATGGTGCCGTGAACCTTGTCAGCTTTCCCGCCTGTTCCACCGCATCCGGGCCTTCCAAATGTGGCGCCGGGATTGGTGTTGTGGGCGATAAAAGAAGATCGTAATCCTCAAAGAAATTTTCGAACTTGCGGCGGACTACAGATTGGTTCCTGCGAGCCAGGCTGTACTCGCTAGAGGTATAAGCCGCGCCTGTCTCCAATCGCTGGCGAATATCAACCCCAAATTTTTCGGGCTGCTCGGTTCGGCGCTCTTTGTGAAAGGCAGCCGCGTCGCTGGTCACCATTAACCCGTTCCCCCGCGCAGCTTCATAAGCCCCAGGGAATTCTACATAACTGATTTGAGCACCCAGGCTGGCGAACTCCTCAGCCGCATTGCGTACCAGGGATAAAATTTCATCCTCAGCCTTGGCAAAATACTTGTCCTCAGCCACTGCGATCCGCCACCCACGCACACCCCCAGTCAGCTGCACCAGATAATCCGGTACAGGCACATCTACTGAAGCCGGGTCAAGTGGATCATACCCGGCAACCTCCTGCAGGAGCAGCGCGACATCATTTACATGGCGCGCCATGGGACCAGGGTGATCCAGATTCCAGCTCAAGGGCACTACCCCCCGCAGGCTCACTCGCCCGAAAGTTGGTTTAAGCCCGACAATTCCACACAGGGAGGCCGGGATGCGGATCGAGCCGCCTGTGTCGCTGCCCATCGAACCCATGCACAATCCAGCAGCTAACGCAGCTCCACTGCCCCCAGAGGAACCGCCCGGAGAACGATCAGTGTCCCAGGGATTATGGCAGGCACCGAAATGCGGGTTGTTATTGGTCACCCCCAAGGCAATTTCGTGCATATTGAGCTTGCCCAGGATGACCGTACCTGCGTCTTCTAGTCGCTCAACGACGACGCCATTCTCCTCTGGCACCCAATCCTCGAAGAAGAGGGAACCAGCCGTCGTGATGATCCCTCGTGTTTCATATAGATCCTTCAGTGCAATGGGGATGCCGTGCAGCGATCCCCGGGAATCCCCTTGCTGGATCTCCAGGTCTGCCGCTCTGGCTCGCTCGAGCGCCAGGTCCGGTGTTTGAGTTATGAAGCAGTTTAGCTCTGGTTCGAGTTGGTAGGTGCGTTCGAGATGAGCCTGAGTCAGTTCCTCGGACGAGATTTCCTGTTTGGCGATTAAACCGGAAGCTTCCGTGAGAGTCAGATCAATGAGATTCATGAGGCATTTCCTCCAACTGTTAGGGAAAAGAAAACAAGGACGGAATATATCGCTAATTTCCGTCCTTGAGCATTGAAAAGTTATGCACCATCCAGCATTCTCTCCAGGTCCCTCAAGGTTTGTTCAGGAGAGATAAATTGAATCGCCCGCAATCCAACGGCTTTTGCGCTAGCGACGTTTTCCGGAAAATCATCCACGAATACGGCTTCGGCCGGTACTACATTCAAGTCTGAGACCACCTTCTCGTATATCTGTGGCTCCGGTTTCACCATACCAACTTCGGCTGAGATCACCATTTGATCGAATGCGTCAGCAAATTTCCAAGTTTCCTCGATCATCTGGCGAAGAACGTCCCAGGCATTGCTCAACAGAGCAGTTTTGTATTGCGGGCGCAGACCACGCAGGTAATTCACCAGATTTTCGTCAACCGCATCACCACCCCAGAATTCCAATGGAACTTTGGGGCATTCTTCCTTGGATAGGCCCAAAGATCTGCAAACCTCGTTCCAGTGTTCTTCTGTAGTGATCTCGCCTTTCTCCGCCTTGTGAGCGCTCTGGCTGTCAAATACCAGTTCGCTGAGCTCCATGTAGGTGAGACCCAGGCGTTCTGCAAGCCTGGTGCGTGAAGTGCGATCTTCTGTTCGGACCAATACACCACCCAGATCGAAAATAACAGCTCGAATCAGCATACCATCTCCTTAGAATTGGAGTACCTACCAAGCATGATTGTAAACGATCTGGCCGATTTACTTTAGTTCCTTCCAATAGGTGGCATGCCGTTTCTCGACAACAAAACCAACACTCTCGTATAGGTTCAGGGCACCGGTTGTATTTTCTGTGTCGACCCCCAAAGCCGCGTGATCCATACCCATATCTTTGAACATCTGCAAGCTGCGAGTGAGCAAGGCCCGCGCCAGCCCACGCCGCCGCCAGGGTCTGCGAACACTGATATCCTCCGTCCAGCCGCGCAGGCGGTTATATTCCTCGTTTTCCTTTTCGTTCAAGAAATTTAACACCATCCCAGCCACCTGGTCACCGTCCCAGGCAACCCTCCAAAAATCTGGATCCATAAGCGGGTCTTTGAGCCAGCGCTGGTAATCAACCTCCGTACCCTCGATATAACCCCAGTGATCCCTAAAGGCCTCCTGGTCTGCTTCCCATACCTGTCGAAACTGATCCGGTTGCACTGTGCGAATTTCCAATCCTTCCGGCATAGGAGTGATGTTTATCGGTTCAGAAAAAGGGCGTATCATCGAGTAGCCAAACCGCACTGCCTCGTAACCTGCTTTTTTCAGCAGAATCTCCTTATCAGTCTCCGTGTCGGAAGTATAGGTTTCAAAATAACGCTGGGTGTCTTCTTTGATCACACCTTGATCCAAGAGTTCAACAGATTTATTCCGCAGGTGCTCCTCAATGTAGCTCAGCATGGCAGTGCCGACCCCTCTCCTGCGCCAATCCGGGTGGGAAAAGGCAATGTGAAACCCTAACCATCTCTCTTTCTCATCAATGGCCCAATCTCCACGTCCGTATGCAATTGTCAGACCATCAACTTCAGCAAAGATCATATCTTTATATGGATCGCAATTGTTGAGATGTGTGTAATAGCGCTCGATATCTTCCAAAGTATCCGAACGATCGATCTCATCTGCTCGCTTACTGGCATTGATCATATCCAGGATGTTTTGGAAATCCGGCTTCCCTTGGAAATGGCGGAAAGTCAAACCTGGCAGATCTGGTGCATAAGGTAATTCAATTTTTCTTACTTTTACTGCTTGTATAACCATTATCTTTCCCTCTCACTGAACACTAATTCTGAACATATTATTGATTCGGTTCGGCTTGCTCATCATTCTCAGGCAGTTGAAATTTTTAACCATACTGGGATAATTGACAGCAAGCCCAGCCAGGCGGTCAGGGAAAAGGTAGAGCGCGGGCTTACCCAGTCCCCCTTCTTGTCCGCCAACCAGCCAGCAGGCATCGTGGACAATATCATAAAGATGCCATAGAACGACTCGAGCCACCCGATCTGCTGGATTGACATACCCCCAAATTCTTGTAGATAGACCGGGACCAGGGTGAAGAACAGCCTAATCTGGACCACGCTGGCATTCAGCTCCTTCAAATAGAGTGGCGGTAATGGGCCATACATGCTGCCACCAGTGTTCGCCAGAACCATGGCCACCAT